>CAZFPQ010000195.1:0-5469 GCA_964521065.1 uncultured Bacteroidia bacterium
AGCCGAACCCTCGTGCATTGTGTAACTTTGCTTAAGAGGCTGTTTGGGTTTTGGTGTTTCGAGCCCAAACGCTGGATTTTTGGGTTCTGACAAGCAGATTTTTTGAGGAATAGCAGGCTATTTCGAGGAAAATCGGCGCAGTCAGACTCCTACTTGGGGCCCTTAATCCCAAGTACTCGTGGCAAGACAAGTTTAGGTCGTAAACTCAACATCCAAACAGCCTCTAATCTATAAAGGATCTAGAGACTCCAGAACTTGAGGGTCCACTTATTCCTCTGGTCATCCTCATTCTTCCATTTTCCGATACATTAGAAGGCTCGCCCTACCCTACCTCTAATAAAAAGCCTTTGCCGTGAAGGTTTGTGATCTCAACTTGGTGGGAGGGATCTTGCTTCAAGTATTTACGGAGCCTAGTTATATAGACATTCATACTCTGTGCAGTGAAGTAGCTATCCTCTTTCCAAATTTTGAGCAGAGCCTCTTCTCTAGGCAGGATGTCTCCTTGCTTCTGGCACAGCAGATCAAGTAATTCGTTTTCTTTGGGGGAAAGCTTTTGAGCCACTCCTTCTAACAAGAGCTGGCGCTTTTGGGGATCAAAAATAAAGGAGCCTATGCGATGGACCTGCGGGCCGGATTGGCCTTGGCTACGGGTGCGACTCAAAAGAGCTTCTATCTTCAACAACAAAATCTCTGGATCAAAAGGCTTAATTAAATAGTCCAAGGCCCCAAGTCGGTAGCCCCTGATCTGATCTTCTTTTAATGCTTTCGCGGTCAAGAAGACGAATGGCACATCTCGTTTTAGCTTCTGAATGGCTTCGGCGAGGGTAAAACCATCTCGGTGGGGCATCATCACATCGAAAATCGCCAAGTCAAAACTGCCCTGGCGAAAAGCGCTGTAGGCTAGGTTGCCATCCGCTGCCAAGGTGATTTCATATCCATTAATCGCCAGGAAACTTTTGAGGACCAAGCCGAAGTTGGGATCATCTTCTGCGATCAGGATGCGGGCCTTGGGATTTGAGGAGTTATTCTGCATGGGCAAAAGCAGCTTGAAAAGGTAAAAAGACGGTAAAGGTGCTTCCCTTCTCTATTTCACTTTCAACTCTAATTTCACCACCATGTTGGTGTATTACCTGCTGAGCATAGCTTAAGCCAAGTCCAAACCCCTTAACATTGTGCAGGTTCCCCGTAGGAACTCGGTAAAACTTCTCAAAAATCTTTTGCTGATCCTCCTTGCTCATCCCCATTCCTTGGTCAGAGATCAAGACCTCCACTCCCCGATCGGCCAGCCGGGTGTGTAGATGAATCTGAGGTGCTTGAGGAGAGTACTTTTGAGCATTATCTAGCAAATTGGCAAATACATTTCCTAGGTGTACCCGATCTCCCATCAATTGGGCAGGGAAAGCCTGAAAGTCATAGGTCAGCTTCCCTTGACGGGACTCCACTTTAAGGTGGGTCGCCTCGCAGAGAGGGAGCAACAACTCGTGGAGATCGATTAGATTGGCTTTAAAACTCATGGCCTCCCGATCTGCCTGGGCTGCTCGCAATACCTGTTCGACCTGACGGTGCATGCGTTGGTTTTCTTCCTTGATGACCTGCGTAAACTGCCGCACAGAGTTGGGATCATTGATCAAATGCTCGTTCTCAATATTGGCCAGGGCAAAATCTATGGTTGCGATGGGCGTCTTAAATTCATGGGTCATGTTGTTGATAAAATCTGTCTTGAGATCTGACAGTTGCTTTTGTCTTCGAATGATAGAAAGGGCATACCAAAAACTGCCAAAAACCAATCCTACTAGCAACAGAGACCAGAGCACCGAAAAAGAAATTTTACTGAGCAGATACTTTTTTTTCTCCTCGATATCCAACGCCAGGGTTTGGGAATTTTGCTGAATCAAGACTTGGTAAGGAGCCTCGGCCAATTGGAGGCTGTCTCCACCAGGCGAAACATAATTCCACTTCACATACTTGGGAATTTCCAGGTGCAAGCCAAAGACAAAAGGCAATTCTATTCCTTGGGCTGCTAATTCTTTGGCCAGCATTTCTTTTATCGGAAAAAAGTCCGCCAAGCCATTGTTACCCTGCTGGCAGGTATCACAAATGACGATGTGTCGAAACACGACCCACTCTTTGGTTCCTTCCTCTGGCTGAGTCTCAGAATCCACTAGCTCTTGCAGCGCTGCTAAGGCGATGGCCTGGCGGCTCGCACGCAACTCTTCCTGCTCAGCCAGGCTATCCAATAAGGGAAAATTTGCGTTGCTACTCCCAAAAATGAACATCAAGGAAGAATCCTCACTGAAAGTCATCAAGTCAAAACTGCTGCTATCCGTTACCGTGGATACATAGGAGGACTGCTGCGCCAATTGGTCTCGAACCTCTTTAATCGCTTGGATCACATCCCGATCAAAATCCTGCTCCTGTTGCTGGTAGGATTGCCAGAGTCCATAGGCCTGGAAGGCTACAATGCCTGCCATGCACAGCAGCATAAGCATGATGATGAGGCGATAACTACGAGGATTCATGGCCTAAAGATAAGGACTCAAACCCCTGCAGCAGAAGCACTTTCATCTTTCCTTTATCAACTTTAAGCTTTTCTTAAGACTTCTTCCGCAGACACCTGCGCCCTTGTAGCCTAAGCCCCATAGCAAAGAAAATAGACATCAAAACTTAAGATTCCATTAAGGATTTTTCACTTCTCCTTGAGGAGGCCAAGGCACGTTGATGGCTAGCTTTGAGATAAGGTTGTAAATAATAACCCTAACCCCTGCCAGTTGGCAGCGAAGCACATCGAAACCCTAAATTAGTCGTAACAAGCATGTCAGCTCATATTTTTGTCGCCCTGATCCCCTTTTTGATTTGCTTAGGAGTCTCTCGATATCACGCAGATTCGGCTCCCCCCGCCAATCCCATGGTCGAAGTCGTGGAGCCAGATTCTTTGGGCCTACATGAATCCGGGATCTTCCCATTGTCCGTACATAAACCCGAAGAGCTATTATGCCCTGCAGACCATCCTCGCTATTTGCCCTTCTAGCATTCTCATCTCATGCATGGTTATCAGTCCGTTTCAGTAAATTAGATGAGTGATGGGTTGCTCAGGCTTTCCACCTAGTAAATAGGTGTCCCTCACCCCCTCATGGTAAAATTGAGATACCAAGTCGAATACCAGAAGCTTTGACCGATTTTCTCATTTTCTCCCCATTTACTTAAGTCATTAAAAAAGGCGACCTCACCCCTAGCCTATGCGACCAGGATTTATAACTTTGCGGCATGGAAAGCAACAAGGTTATTCTCATCATCATGGATGGGTGGGGCCTGGCCGAAGACCCCTCCGTAAGCGCCATTCAGGGCGCAAATACTCCCTACTTTGACCGTGCTATCAAAGAGTTTCCCTTTACCCGACTAGAAGCCTCCGGCCTTGCGGTAGGTCTTCCTGAGGGCCAGATGGGCAACAGTGAAGTAGGCCACATGAACATTGGCGCGGGTCGCACGGTCTTCCAAGACCTGGTGCGAATCAACCAAGAGCTCGAAACCGGTGCTTTTGGAGAAAACGAAACCTACCAAGATCTGGTCAACTACTGCAAAAACGAAAACAAGCGTCTCCATCTCCTGGGTCTGCTTTCTGATGGGGGAGTTCACAGCTCCATAGCCCACCTCAAGGGCATCCTTGCCCAGCTAGCCAAAGATAAGGTTTCGGATGTCGCCGTTCATTGTTTCATGGATGGCCGTGACACCTCTCCTACCGGGGGCCTCAACTACCTCAAGGATCTTCAAGCCAGCATTGAAGAACATGGCGTAGGCCAAGTAGCCAGCTTGATAGGACGTTATTACGCCATGGACCGCGATAAGCGTTGGCCTAGGGTCAAGCTTGCCTATGACCTATTGGTAAAGGGGGAAGGGGAAGCCTTCCAAGATCCCATCGCTGCCATTCAATCTGCATATGATGCTGAGCAAACCGATGAGTTTGTGTCACCTAGGGTAATCGTGGGAGAGGACCAGCAGCCCGTGGCGACCATTCAGCCCGGTGATGCTATTTTATTTTACAACTTCCGGACCGACAGGGGAAGGCAGTTGACCCATGTGCTTACTCAGGAAAACATGCCCGACGAAGGCATGCAAACCCTGCCTCTTCACCACGCTACCATGACTCAGTATGACGAGTCTTTCCAAGGCATCAAAGTCCTGTATCATAAGCCCAACTTAAAAAATGGATTGGGCGAGCAGCTCGCCCTCCTGGGCAAGAAGCAGGTTCGCATTGCCGAAACCGAAAAATATGCCCACGTGACCTACTTCTTCAATGGAGGTAGGGAGGAACCCATGGAGGGAGAACGTCACCTACTTTGCCCTTCTCCCAAAGTGGCCACCTATGACCTACAGCCTGAAATGAGCGCCATGGACATTCGCGACAAAATCATTCAGGTGATTGAGGAAGACGAAGTTGACTTTATTTGCCTCAACTTTGCCAATCCCGATATGGTAGGACATACCGGAGTAATGGAAGCGGCCATCAAAGCCTGTGAAACCGTAGATCAGTGTACCCAAGCTGTAGTAGAAGCCGCAAACCAACGAGGCTTTACCGCCCTGGTTACTGCCGACCACGGCAACAGTGACAAGATGCGAAATGCCGATGGTTCTCCCCATACCGCACATACCACTGCCTTGGTGCCCCTCTTCTTGGTGGACGCACAAAATAGATATCAGCTAAGACCTGAAACAGGAAAACTAGGTGACCTTGCACCCAGCATTCTTAGCTTGATGGGCTTAGAAATTCCAGAAGAGATGACTGGTGATATTCTTATCAGCGCTGATGGCCAGTAAAGGAGACATTAAATCGTGGATAGCGGCGCCGTGGCTGAGTGTGATCCTATTGGCTTCGGTCTTGGGTTGGACTGCTTGTGGCTCCAGCGGAGGTACAGATCTCAAGCATCCCATCGCCCAGGCCCTCATCGACCAGGTAGAGGAATCCGCAGCCATGGGCTTGCGCTATGAAAAATCAGTGAGCGAAGTAGGAGATACTCCTTTCCAGGAGGATTCCAGCTTTTACCCCCTGCCCAAAATCAGGATGGGAGAAGGTCAGAATGGCGAGGATTCTCTCAACTACCTGATCTTTCGCGACCTAAGCTACCTGATGGGAAAATATTATGACGGGCGCTACACCCAAGAAATGATGGAGTTGGCCCAACATGGCGATACCCTTATCGCGAAGGTCAAAGCTGCTGACAGCAAGAAGGCTGAGCTCCAATTGCAAAAAATCGTCATGAGCACTGACTCTAGCACACTTTACTACCAGGAAAATCACCTTCAAAAACGCTCTTGGTTGTATAGAATGGATATCAGGAGCCACATTTCATTTGACAGCTTGGGCCGCTACCAAGGCCACTTTCTTCGAGTAGACACCAAGGTACCCCTACTGGGTCAGACGCTGAAGGTGGAAGTAGCGGGAAAAGGGACATATGGGGAGTAGGAAGTTGAGGG
>CAZFPQ010000195.1:5569-13841 GCA_964521065.1 uncultured Bacteroidia bacterium
GTTAAGGGGTTAAGGGGTTAAGGGGTTAAGGGGTTAAGGGGTTAAGGGGTTAAGGGGTTAAGGAGATTGCTATTTCTTTCTGAATCTCGTCTCCCGCCTTTAAAAAGAAGGGGAAAAATGTTCTGGTGATGCGGCTTCCACCTGCGTGTTGAATGCTCTGTTTTGGACCCAGTGGATCATGCGATCAAGGTCGGGTTTCAAAAGGCGGTCTTCCTCTAAGAAATCGACCTCGGAGCGAATCAAGGCAAGGTTTTCTTCTAGAATGGGAGAAAAGCGTAAAGGCCGTCGATATTCCATGGCTTGAGCGGCATACAGGAGTTCAATGGCCAGGATCTTCTCTAGGTTATCCAGTATTTGGTTAAACTTTCGACCAGAAATGCTCCCCATAGATACATGGTCTTCTTGCCCTAAAGAGGTTGGAATGCTGTCAGCTGAAGCGGGAAAACAAAGGGATTTATTTTCACTCACCAAGGCTGCAGTGGTGTATTGGGGAATCATGAAACCGGAGTTCAGTCCTCCATTTCTGGTCAACAAACGTGGCAGGCCAAAACGTCCTTCCAAGAGAAGGTAACATCTCCTATCCGCGATGTTGCCCAGCTCGGCGGCCGCTAATGCTGCGTAGTCCAGAGCCATGGCCATGGGTTGACCGTGAAAGTTACCCCCTGAAACAGCTTCTGCTTCACTTAATATCAAAGGATTATCCGTCACAGAGTTGAGCTCTATCTCGGCAAGCTCATGTAGGTGTTGCCATGCCTGCCTTGAGGCTCCGTGAACTTGGGGCATGCAACGCAAGGAGTAAGGATCCTGAATCCGAGCGCAACTTTGGTGAGAAGCGAGGTTTTCTGACTCAGAAAGAAAGGCCCGCAACCGCTTGGCCACCAGTTGATTGCCGGGGAAGGGTCTCAGCTCATGCATTTCGGCCCGAAAAGGAGAAGCGGATCCCTGTAATCCCTCCAAGCTCATGGCGCCAGCCAGATCTGCCAGGTCTAACAAATATCTCATTCGGTCCAACCCAAGAAGGGCATGGGCCAAGATAAATTGGGTTCCATTGATCAAAGCCAAACCCTCCTTGGCTTCCAGTTGTAGCGGCTCTAGCCCATGCATGGCCAACACCTCCCTGGCAGGTTTGATTTGCCCATGGTCCCAAAAGGCCCCTTCTCCAATTAGCGGCAAAAACAAATGAGACAGGGGAGCCAGATCCCCAGATGCCCCCACCGATCCTTGGATGGGAACCACCGGATATAGGCCTTCATCTAGTAGGTAGACAATCCGATCTACCAATTGTGGACGTACCCCTGAGTAGCCCTTACACAACGCATGGACCTTGGACAGCATCATGAGTCGGACCAAAAAGGGATCTAGAGCAGGGCCTACCCCTACCGCATGGCTGATCAACAAATTATGTTGGAGTTGGTGGGTTTGTTCCGCCGTGATCCTCGTGTCACACAGGGGACCAAAGCCTGTATTGATGCCATATATGGCTTCAGGCCCGAGCGCCATGTCCTCCACCCATAATCGATTTTGCCTTAAATGATCCCGCGTTTCGCGACTGATGCCTGCGAGCAATGCCCCTTCGGCGATCTGGATTGCTTCCCGGGGACTGAGCCATTGCTTCCCATATTCGATGTATCCCATGCTCTTGCAAAATTTGTCTTTGCTTAAAGAAGCATCGATATTGATGCAATCCAATCGAAATATATGCCCCCATCAATAACTAAAAGTAATCAATTAGAATTTCGGCAGATCCGGTATTTCTTAGCGGTAGCTAGGGAAAAGCACTTTGGAAAGGCTGCCGAGCAGGTCTTCATCTCCCAGCCTGGCTTGAGTCGCCAGGTCAAGCGTCTAGAAGAGGAGCTGGGATTGGCCTTGCTGATTCGCGATAGCCGCAACGTGGCCTTGACCCAAGCAGGCCAATATTTGGCCCAGCATTTTGAGAAGGTATTGTCAGACCTCGATCGGCATATTCAACATGCTCGACAACTTGAAGCAGGTTTAAGTGGCGTATTGAGACTTGGCTATTTGGGCTCAGCCATGCAGGAAGTCATTCCCGAGCTTCTGTTGGCGATTCGTCGAGATTATCCTTTGATTCAGTTCGATCTACGCCCCATGGACAATCCCCAGCAATTGGAAGCCCTACTCAAACAGGAAATAGACCTGGGTTTTGTCCGCCTAGAAAGGGTCCCCCCCAAGCTAAAGCTGTATCCCCTGATCACAGATACCTTTTCTTTGGTTCTTCCCTCTGAACATCCCCTTGAGTCGGCCCAATTCCAAGGGCTAGCCCAAGTAAAGGATGAGCCTTTTATCCTATTTGACCCCAATTATAGCCAGTCTTATTTTGATAAGGTCATGGAGTTGTTTCACCATGCAGGATTTGAGCCGATTTCGGCCCATAAAACGGTTCACCCCAGTACCATCTACCGCCTAGTTGAAAATGGGTTTGGCCTTTCAATCGTACCGAGCTCTTTGGCTCGGGGATATGACCTAAAAATCAAATTCATTGAGTTGCATCAGGTGCCTCAAAGGACTACGCTTCAACTGGTCTGGAACGAGAGCCTAGCTCATCCACTCATGCACCGCCTGTTACCACTGTTGACCAGCTATAAACCTTCTCGCATTTCTCCCCCATCTTGAAGGGGCTCAATTCAAGTCAGGAATATGGAAGGCATCCTTGAGTTGAGCTTTGGTTTCATGGTATTTCACCATAGGCCTTGGGAGGGCTGTTTCCAGTCATTTGTTTGAAAATCGTTTCAAAAGGCTCGGGAATAATGGATGTTCAGGCTTTAAGCGGCTTCTTTCCTGGTTGAAAACCACTATTTCCATTGTTGGACTAAATTAGTTTATCTGCAAAAAAGATGTAACTTATTTCAAGTGTTCGTCCTTGGTATGACAGCCTAACCTCTCTGGCTTTATTGCTGTACTTCGGGCTGTATTTGAAGGACTGGTAGATCCAACTCTAACCATAACCCCTGGTGAGCATGTCTGCTGAACATGAAAAATTAGACTTTAGCGATATCAACCTTCGCGCCAACGTACTCCAGTCCTTGGGCTGGGAGGTGAAAAAGTTTCGCCACGCTTGGATCATGGTGATCGGCGCCGGTGCGCTGGGCAATGAAGTATTGAAAAACCTCGCCTTAATTGGTGTTGGCAACATCCTGTTGGTGGATTTCGACGTCGTAGAGCACAGCAACCTAGCCCGCTCAGTCCTTTATCGAGAATCAGACTGTACAGGCGATCAACTAAAGGTAGATGTGGCGGCTCGCCGACTCAGAGACTTGAATCCCGATCTCAATGTTGTTACCATCAATGGGGATATTTCTATTGATGTAGGTTGGGGAGTATTTCGCCGCATGGATGTCATCATCGGCTGTGTAGACAACAGATTGGCCCGGCTTTACATCAATCGGATCGCCCATAGACTAGGCAAAACTTGGATAGATGGAGGGATTGTCGATCTAGGAGGACAAATGAACGTGTTTACTCCTGGGATCAGTTGCTACGAATGCAGTTTGAGCGAAAAGGCCTGGAAGATCATCAATTTTCGGATGGGATGTGCCGACCGCGCCATGCGCTATGCCTCTTCTGGTCAAGCCAACACCATTCCTATCACCGCCTCCATCATAGGTGCAGCTCAGGTGCAAGAAGCCCTCAAAGTGATCGCGGATCAAGAAGATTTGCCTCCTCGCGCTAACCAGCAGTTGTATTACGAAGGACTCTCTTATACTTACCTAAACCTGCCCACTTCCCCGCTCAAGGATAAATGTGAAAGCCATCAACGGATAGAAGAGTTGACCGAAGCTCCTGAACTAAGTCATCAGTCTAGCATCGGAGAAACCCTAAACTGGCTTTCGGCTACATTCGATGACCCCGAAATTGTGATTGCACTGGATCACACCTTGGTACTGGAATTAGGAACAGAAAAAGAAGGAAAACGAATCCCTATTATCAAGCCACGTCCGCACCTTCGAAGCGAAGACATGGTCAAATATGCCCTAGACGATGAGGATTCAGTCCGGGTTACTCAATCAACCGCGGAAATCGGATTTGACTTCCCACAGCCAGAGCTGCCTCTGTCTGCCATTGGGATTCCAGCCCTCCATATTCTAAAAGCCTATTCCAACGGGGAGAAAAAATTCATTGAACTGAGTGGGGACCGCTCCCTACTCGAAGCAATGCATGAACCTCCGTCACGTTCTTGAAGCAGGGTGTATCAACGATCCTCACCTAGACGACTATTATTAACCATCCACCTTTGACGAGCATGAGCAAGATAAAACTAACCGTTAGCGTTCCTCATATCCAGAAAGACTACGACGTAGAATTGCCTGACAGTACCACCGGTAAGCGCTTGTTTGAAGCATTGACCAAGAAGTTGGCCAGCAGTGGTGGCTCAGGAGATAATGAAGTCTATGAACTATTTTCAAAAAAGGCTGGCTTAAAAGTCTATCCCGACCTTAAAGACCAATCGCTGAAACAAATGGGCATCCAACCCGGCGATACGGTCATCCTGAAGAAAGACATGGATCCTGGCGCTGGACCCAAGAGCATCCTCTAAAGCTATCCTCCTGATCCCAATCTCTGCCAACTATTCACATCTTTTCGAAAATCAAACCCACTGGTTACATGAATTCCCGCACGGTCACCTACGATTTTGAGGCCATTCAAGACGATGAGTTGTATCGGCTTGCAGATGAGCACCAAAAGCTCATCGCTTTGGCCGAAGCCAATTCATCATTGGTCCAGATTGAAGTGAGGGATCAACATAAGCTCAAACCACATCCCCCAACGGCCTACGAAATCACCTACACCCTTCGCAGCATCGTGGGAGTGGATGAGTCAGAGCAACCCAAGTATGGGAATGAGCATAAGCTGTTTATCCGTCTACCCAAAGAATACCCGTTAGGGCCAGCGGATTGTAAAATGATTACTGATACCTGGCACCCCAATATCAAGTCCGATGGAGATTTCAAAGGGACGATTTGTACCAACCACAAGGGCTTTGGATCATTGTTTTACTTAGATGAGCTGGTGGTGCGAATTGGGGAATTCCTTCAATACAAAAGATACCTAGCCGAGGACGTCAAACCTTACCCAGAAGACCAAAAGGTTGCCCGTTGGGTACGGAACTTCGCAGAACCAGCAGGACTGGTGAACCGAAGAGAGGGCAAGGCCATAGATGAACAGATTTGGGCCTACGTGCCACCAGGGATCATGGACGAAGAGGAAGATATCTTATTCTTTGACCGCGAAGAGGATTCGTCCTCAGAGGAAGACCACCGTGATGACATCCAATTCTTATAAGCTGTTCTATGTCTAGAGTCATCTTCATATGCTTGATTGGATTGCTGATTCCGACCTTTGCTTGGGGCCAGGACAAAATCAGTTTTCGCTATGACCAATCGGGTAATCAAGATTGGAGTCCTTTCATTACCCTGGAAGTAAAAGGCTACATTGTCTTCCAGCCTCTAAGCACCCGGAACAACCAGCGGCGCTTAAGTGGGAAGAATTTAGCCACCAACCTACCAAGCTCAGCCGTCCTTCGATTAGAGTTTGAACCACTTGATTCAGAAAGTTACAACCTAATTAATCGGAAAGATGTCACCATCAGCTTAGTCAGTACAGGTTCACTCAAGGTAAGCCAAGACAATGTCACCCTTAGAATCGGTAACCGCCGCAGAGACTACGTAGACATTAATTTGGTTTCTTCAGGCATTGGCAAGCTCAGCATTCAGGTTGCAGGCACAGCCATGGGGAAAGTCCGGTCTATTGACGAGAAAAATCGACTAGACTTAACTTATGAAGTGATTTCTTTCCAGGATGAATACAACCGAATCAAAAAGTTACCTGAAAGCCAAGTCAGAGAGCGGGTGAGCGGATTGGGAAGACTTCATGATCTTTTTCCCGCGTTTGGCAGCAGCGAATACGACGGGGTAGCTGATGTTTCTGCGGTGAGGCTGGGACTGCGAAAGGTTAGAGAAGACCTAGATCAGCTCCACGATACTTACCAAGGTCAAGCCATGGCCAACCCCAACAAGCTCGAGGGAATCAGAAGATATTATCAAGTTTTTGGGAACCAAACCGGCAAGACCCTGGCTAGCTATTCAACATCAGCCAATGATGCCCTCGCCAAGTTGGATGATCAAAGCTGGGCAAGTGTGGATAAAAATGACATTCCTAGCCTAGAAGCTTATCTGACCAAGTGGAAAAACACCGGACTAGCTTATCAGCCCAAGCACCAAAAAGAAGCCACCCAAGGTATTGAAGCGGGCATTGCCACCTTGCTGGCAAGTGCCCGTGGAAAGGATTGTAGCAACTTCGATTTCCAAGCCTTGCTCAGTCAACTTGAGCTCACGGCATATTACGAGTCCAACAGCAACGACCCCCGCTTTGAGATCATTCGAAACAAAGTAGATGAATGCGGGGGCCCCGATTGCGAATCACTTTACCAAGCCGCAAGGAAGCGGCAGAGTCGTTCTGCCTGTATTCGTTTCTTGAATGCCTGCCCAGACGCTCCAGCCAATCAAGTCAACGCCATTCAACGGATACTCGATCGAATCAGTTCTTGCGAAGCCTCCCAAGCAGAATTTCGGACTATCCAAGCAGACACGACCCAGCTGCTGGCTAATCAAGCCTTGATTAGAACCCTTCTCTCGGAAGGATTAGCCTGTTTAACCCCTGAGCAACAAAGCATGCTACTCCGCTGGGAAAAGCGCATTGCCCCCTTAGCCCTGGCTAGCAACGAAGGACCAAACAAAGGAATGGGAGGATATTTTTACCTCCTTCGTTTTGCTTCTGGTGCAGACATAGAGTTGAATAAAATCGATGGTTTGCAGGACTCGTTGGCTTTAGCTCAAGCAGCGGGGGAAATATACCAGCTTGAATGGTTGCATGTAGATTCTCTGCTCAGGTTGGTCATTTTGGACCAGAAAGAGCATTGGGTGACTTTTAAAGGGGCCAGTGGCGATACCCTGGGTATTCCTCTCCAGCAAGGCAAGTTCTCTGGCACCATTCAGGATCTCGGGGATGCCCTTTTGGTCAAATTAGAAAATGGCAATGGGCCCTTTATCCTAGAGCTTATGGAGGGAGCTACCTTGCGATTTGTAGAATTAGACGGCCCCATTGACACCATCCAAAAAGCAGACTTGCTTGCCCAAGGCTTCGACGGAAGCTATGAACTAGCAGTGAGAGACTTTTACAGCAGAAAGCACCGATTCAGTGATCAAGCAGCCTTGGAACTCCGTCAAGAATCAAACATAAGTCTCTGGGTATGGCTCATTGGCCCACTTCTGCTCTTGATTGGTTTCCTTATTTACCGAAACAGCCGCCTAAACATACCGATACCTTCTTCGAAGAAATTCACCAAACAAGCTACGTCCTAAGTCCTCTCTTTATGAAGGGTCTCACTTGCTTTCCCAGAATTACCATAGCTACCTGCCTCCTTAGTTTACTCATGGGGTTGGGACCACGAACGTGGGGACAACAAGGTAAGCCCAGTCCGGGATCATTCGATTGGGAAGGCACCACTCACCAGGTTACTTGGGTTATCAGTGGTGCAAGAGGAATTTCTGGCAGCCCTCTGCAAGTAAAAGCAGAGGAGGGGGCCAGTTTCAGTTTGAGAATCAACCTTTCACCTCCTCCAAAGGAGCTGTTGATGGTCAACCTCTCGACAGGGTCTGGCATTAACCCCGAGCGGAATTCCATCAAACAAATGGTTGGTACCGGAATCAACCTTGCCGCTCAACCTGAGCTTAGTCAGGACAAAACCATCCATCTCCAATTCAGTCTCTCTCGGGCTTCAGATGGCCAAAACTTACAGAGTTTCCGAATTCCGATCAAACTGGTTGCACCCGCGCCAAAGGTTAGCATCAGCGATTGTCCTAGTTCCGCAAACCCATCCAATCGCCTAGCTTGCCTCCAAGGAATTGTCAACAAGCTTCAAGGACAAGCTCTTGGTCAAGCTCAGTCCGAGATTGGTGAACTCAAAGAGCATCGGAGCCAAGCTCAACAGGCCCTGAATCGATTGCGAAAAGAATACGCCATCTCGGGAAATAGCTATCGCATCCGGAAAGCCGATCCGGATTTGTTGAGTTATGAATCCCTGAATTCTAGTCGATTGACCACCCAAAGTACATCTCGCGATGTCATTTTGCGCTTGAAGGGAGAGCGGTATGGAAATTACCAGATGAAGGTGTCTGCCAAGCAGTGGCCAGAAATAGAAGCGAGAACCATCAAGGTCCGATTTGAAGCACCAAGCGAGGACAATCCTCCACAGGAG
>CAZFPQ010000196.1:0-13803 GCA_964521065.1 uncultured Bacteroidia bacterium
AAGAGTGTAAAGTTATGTTGTCCGCGTTCCTTATCCCTTGCTTTTAGGTCTTAAGTCCTGTCATTACAAAATCCGAAGCTGCTTTGGCAATGTCGTCCGCCGTCATTTTTCCATCTTTTCGGTACCAGCCTGGCATCCAGTTCACAGAAGACAAGAGCATAGAAGTCAAAAAGCGCGTATCCCCTTTTCTGAAGATTCCTTCTTTGATTCCTTGTTCTAATGCGGTGATGAACCTGCCTTCATAATCCGCGATGATTTTGGCGAATTCACTCCGTTTAGTGTCTTCCAGCCTTTTCCACTCTTTGAAAAAGATAGCTGAAGCATCTATATTGGCAATGATGGCATGGGTATGGGCTTGCATCATCGCTACGAGCTTTTCTCTAGTTGGCAAATTCCCGTCTGCCACCGGCATAAGTTTTTCATAAAAACTATGCGCCGCACGTATGGCAATTTCCCATAAAATGTCATCTTTGGAGCGATAATGACTATAGAGACTGGCCGGCTGGATGTTCAGTAGCTGAGCGAGATCTCGCATTGAAGCAGCGACATAGCCTTTTTCACTAAACAACTGCTGTGCGGCATCTAAAATCTCTTGTTTGCGGGCACTGATGGCTTTTATTTCTGAAAGAGGCATAGCAATGCTAACTGATGTGGGCTGACTGGCGTTCGTTAGCCCAAAGTAGTACAAAATTCTTCTCTCCGCAACGTACCCTAAAAAAGAATAGTAGGACTGGATTATATGAAATGGATCGCGGAAGCGCTCCATGTAAGGAAGTGTGTACTTTTGTCCGGTTTTTGTCCAGTTTTGAGTACATACCTTTTTGAGGGTAAAAAATAGTGCATCAAATAAACGCCAAGCTTAAAAGTATCCAGGCTTTGAATGTCCGAAATTGTTGCGTATTCGGTCATATGGAGCGATTTGTGACCACCAATCTGGCAAAATGCTGAGGACTCAATCCTCATTTTTAAGCTTCTCAGTAACCGTTAAAAAGTAAGATTGAACCGTTGGGGCGTTCATTTATGCCATTTGGCACCTTTTCTGTTTTACTCAATACCGGTAGAGTTGTGCAAGCATGTCTAGCTAACATGGATACTCCGTTGGATAACAGAGATGACCTCTTGATAAGAGTAGCTGTTTGTAAACATGTGCTTAGCGTAATATACCAATGTTACCTTTTCCCGTCTTATCTCTCTAAAGTTCTAAAACCCAAATCCTTTTCGCAGCTAACCCCTGCGAGCTAACACCTAATTATGCCGTCATGGAGAAGGCGCTTTTAAATCAAACCACAGACAAAGACCTTATCAAAGGCTTCCTTGCCGGAAACGATCACTGTTTTGACGAACTGCTTACTCGCTACAAAGCAAAAGTATTCACTACTATCTATCTGATCGTAAAAGACCGGTCCGTTGCTGAGGACCTCTTTCAAGATGTAATGATCAAGGTCGTGCGAATGATTCGATCTGGTAAGTACAATGAGGAAGGCAAGTTTCTTCCCTGGATTGTTCGAATCGCTCGTAACTTAGCGATCGACCACTTTCGGAAGACTCAGCGCAATCCCATTCAGCGCGAATCCGAAGATTACGACATCTTTAATTCTGTTCAGCGTGCTGAAGAATCCTCCGAGGATCAGATAATATGCCAGGAGGATGCACGTTACATTAGAAAGCTGATCCAGCAACTGCCCGAAAAGCAACGCGAGGTCTTGGTTATGCGTAGTTATGCAGAACTGAGCTTCAAAGAAATTGCTGGGATTACCAATGTAAGCATTAACACTGCGCTAGGGCGTATGCGATATGCCCTGTTAAATCTTAAAAAATTGGCGCGGGAATCCGGAAGACTTGAAGGTTATGAAGAAAGCATACAGCGATGAAGATCTGATTCGCTTTATATATGATGAAATGACCAAGGCAGAGGCAGATGCGCTCTTAGCAGCCATGGTCAAAGATGAGTCACTCTGGGCGAGATTTGAAGGCCTCCAAGAGACCACCGAGTTGGTTAAAACAGTCGAAATGGAGCCCTCTGAAGAAAGCTTAGAAGCGGTAAGGTCCTATGTGCGCAGCAGTAAGGCTGAGTTTGTCAAGAAAGCCCGTGAGCTAGCTATTCAGAAGTTCAAACTCAAGGCAGGCCGCTTTTCGGTTAATCTCAATGCCGTGATGGCCCTTTCCCTAGGAGTATTTATTACTCTTGGAGTCATCGGATCTGCTTATAAGCTTACTCGATCACAATTTGTGAGCCCAGATCAGGGATCCATGGTCCAAGGCTTCGAGCAGGGAGAAGTAGCTCCTGCTGAGGTTTATGATTGGGAAACACCCGAGCTTAACCAGCAGCTTAGGCAGCTGCGTGAAGATATAGAAAGCTTCCGCGAAGAATCCTGACACCACCGCCATCAACTCGAAATATTTACAGCGTTAGAACATACCCTCCTATTGGGGGGTATTTTTTGTACCCTGATGAGCTTGATATTGCTGCATGCCTCGGTCAATCTCATCTAGGATCCGATGGGCCACCTTAAGTGCCCTCACTCCATCTTGTAAAGGTACTCTTATTTGTCTATCACCTTTAATTGCTCGAGCAAACTCGATCAGCTCCATCTGTATCGCATTGCTGGGCTTGACTTCAGGCTTTTCAAAACGCAAGTACCGCTGAGTACTGCCATTGTCTAATGGGAACTGAATTAGGCCGGGCGTTTGGGGCAGGGCTTGATCGTGAAGTTGGACCCACTCAGTCTCTTTCTTTAAAAAGTCCAAAGCCAGGTAGGCATCTTTCTGAAAGAGACGTAGCCTTCGCATATTTTTCATGGAGATTCGACTGGCAGTAAGGTTGGCTACACATCCATTCTCAAAGCTTAGGCGGGCGTTGGCTATGTCTGGTGTGTCACTAATTACCGCTACGCCGCTGGCTTGTATGTCTATGACCTTATAGGGAACTAAACTCAAGATGACATCCAAGTCATGTATCATTAGGTCGAGAATCACGGAAACGTCCGTCCCTCTTGGGTTATACATCGCTAATCTGTGCCCTTCCACGAAGATGGGTTCGATGGACTGTTCTTCTACGGCTAGTAAGGCCGGATTAAATCGTTCTACATGACCTACCTGGATTACTAGATGAGGATTCTGTTTGCTTAAGGCTAATAAATGATCTGCTTCTTCGATGGTCTCTGTGACGGGTTTCTCAATGAATACATGTTTTCCCATCTCTATCGCCAACGACGCCAATCCGTGGTGTGCAAGGGTTGGCACCACCACATCTACGGCTTGGCAATCCGCCATCAAGGATTCGGCACTAGCGTAAGCAGGTATATCAAACTGTTTACTAATTTGATCCGCTACTTGGGAAGATTGGTCAAAGAATCCCACTAGCTCCAACTCTGGGATCTCTCGTATGAGCTTGAGGTGAATTTTTCCGAGGTGTCCTGCGCCGAGTAGTCCAATCTTAATCATGGTCGTACAAATGTTTAGCTTCCTGTTCCTTTTGCCATTCTAGCTTCGCCAGCTTTGCGGCCATACCTTGCCGTGCTTCACGTCCCATCCACGGGGTAATCAACGTAAGAATAGGGGCGGCACAGCTAAACCAACGATTTACTTTCGCTGTGGAAATCCACACTTTTTTTCCCTGGAATAAGAAGTTAAACTGACTAGGACTTTGCCACCACAGACCAGGATGAGTAACCACCACATAGTCTGGTACATCACTAGATATGAGAAAACTTTTTTCCTTTGCCCAGGCTTTGATAAGTCGTTGGTTAGTTGCTGGGTCATATCCACTGATAGCTAGCATGAGCTGAGATTTGCGATAGCCCAAAATGAAAAGGAGCAGCCATAGAATGCCGAGGAGCGCCCCTAGGATACCTACCCAGTCTTGGCCTTGCTGTACACTTATGAGGGTCAAACCAACTATTCCAGTCAAAATTGCGATTAGATTGAAAAGCAGGGCTTTCCCCCAAACTTGGAACCAAGCGCTGTAGTGTAGCTTCCGTTTTTGAAGGCTTTTGTGGTGGTCTGGAACCAGCATATCATAAAATATTGGATGGGAAATTACTGATAGGCTCAGCAGATTGGCAACCTATGACCTGCTTTTAAACGAAAAAAATCTTGAATGGGAACCTTGATCAATGTTGTGGCCATCCTCCTAGGGAGCGGGCTTGGCTTAATTTTGAAGCGAAAAATTCCCAATCGATACATCGATTTGATTTTTCAGGCATTAGGAATATTTACCTTGTATTTTGGACTGAAATTGGCTTTAGAGGGAGAAGAGGTACTCCTCATGATCATCAGTCTGATCACAGGGGGCTTGTTAGGAGAATGGGCAAGGTTGGAGGGGAGATTAGATCGTTTGGGTAGCTGGTTGCAAGAAAAAGTGGGGCGAAAAAGCGTAGGGGATAAGTTTAGTGAGGGATTTGCTGCAGCTTTTCTCCTATTTGGAATAGGTCCGATGGCGACTTTAGGAGCCATCCAAGAAGGCCTGGGAGAAGGAATGGAAGTCTTATTGACCAAATCTCTTCTCGATGGGATTTCTTCGGTGGTGTTGGCGGCTGCCTTAGGAATAGGGGTTCCTCTGTCTGCTCTCCCTGTAGCTTTATACCAGTGGCCACTTACTTGGTTTGCGGGATTCTTAGAACCGCACATTTCAGACGCTAGTGTTACGGCTTTGACTTCGGTAGGGGGACTTATATTGATAGGCTTGGGATTCAACCTGCTGAAAATCACCAAACTGCGGGTGATGAATTTCCTCCCCGCTCTGGTAATAGTTGTTCTTCTTGGCCACTTTTGGTAAACGCCATGCTTTGGGCACGACCCTTGTGACAATATTTTTGAGCCACTTCCTTTTTCTAATTATATTTAAAAAGAAAAAGACGCGCGCTCCGACGATAACCAGCACCATCGTAACCTAACATTCACCCATGGAACCTATCGTCCCAAAATTGAAGCGACTCTTGCGTGAAAAAAACATCAGCCATGCCCAGATTGCTGATCGCCTAGGAAAACACCGTACCTTTATCACCCGAAAGCTAGGAGGGGATTCCATGGAAACCCGCCTGCTGGAAGCTATTATGGAGGTAAGCCATATAACTTACCGTGAGCTCTTTTGCGAAGAAAAGCCAGGAACCAATTCGATTAGAGAGGAGTTAGACTTTTTGAAAGAAGAGCTTAGCGCCATCAAGGAGCAACTTCCCACTTATGGGAAAGGCAATTCCTGACCTATTTTATTAAACTGAAACACACTGTATACATGGGGTTGGATCTCAACAACCGAAAGAATAGCACCTATTTGGTCTTAGGCGTCGGATTAGTATTTCTGGTTATGATCATGATTTCGCAGTTGGCCAACCAGCCATCCTTGGAAGCACAGAAAATTGCTGAGCAGAGGGAAAATAAGGACTTGGCCTACCGCAATAGTCCAGATAGTCCCATTCCATTAGAGGTCCGAAAGAAGTTTACGGGCTTAGCCTATTTTCCAATTCAAGACGGATATCGAACAGAGGCAGAGCTAGTTAGAGTAGAGACACCGGATACCGTTCAGCTTTTACGTACCAGGGGGATAGGCGAGCCTGAGGATAAAATGGTTCGGGTTGGAAAACTGCGCTTTACTCTACAAGGACAAGTAAGAGAACTCACGGCCTTTGGGTATCTTGACCCAGCTTTGGGGCGCTACTTTGTCCCATTTCGGGATCGTACAAGCGGTGAATCTACTTACGGTGGAGGGCGTTATCTAGAAGTTCCTATTGAGAATCCCTTGACCCTCGATTTTAATTTAGCGTACAATCCCGACTGTGCATACAATAAGAATACCAGTTGCCCCATCCCACCACGTGAGAATTTTCTCGATCTAGAAGTTAGGGCAGGAGAGCTTGACTTTCCCTACGCCCATTTACCCTCAAACGATTAACTCTTCGTGCCCAAGTTGCCCCATGCCTCCTCCGCAAAGCAGACCCAAAATTGGGTGTTGATCGGCTTCATGACTGCCTTGGCTGCGGTTGGGATCATGGCTGCGGTTACCATGTTCCGGACCAATGAGGTGAAGGAGGCCATTTCCCGGTCTCAAAGTGTAGATCTGTTCCGAAGCGAGCTGCTTGGTTTGATGGCGGATCTTTATGATGCAGAGAATAGTGTAAGGACATACGCACTAACCCAAGATCGGGATCAGTTTAAAAAATTCCATACCGCTCAAGGAATGCATGAGCGAAGGTTGATCCGGCTGTCTGAACTGGCTTCCGAAATGGAGGATAGCCTGATCCTTCAGCAGGTAGATCGCCTTAAGCCCTTTTTAGGTCTTAAGTATCAATCTATGCGAGACCTAGCCAAAGTGGCTGGTGCGGAGCACCATATCCGCGAACTGTATCGCCGCCTGCTCGTGAGTGCGGATAGCTTTCGATTTGAAGATTATGAAGCAGAGTTAGACAGCAACGGAGCCTTGGTCCAATACTTTTTTCCTCTTGATTCGGTTGGCCTATCATCTTCTGCACTGCCTGAAGGGGCAAATGCAGACACGGCCTTGGTTCACTCTTTGGGTCAGATTCAGCAAGCCCAAGAGCGGATCAGGGATCGAGTGGAAGCGAGCCTGAGTTTAGATGAAAAATCCATGTTGCAGGTCGAAAACGTAGTGGCCAGTATTCAGCGACATCTGGTAGAACAAAGCAATGTAATGGCTGAGGTGGGGGAAGATGCCGAATCGACTTTCTATTTTATTTACGTTTTTGGTTTTGTGGTGTTGATCATGGAGCTAGCCTTCTTGTGGTTTATCATCAATAGCCTAGATCGCAATCGAATATTGCAGGCTCAGCTCCAGGCGGAAAAAGAGCGTGCAGAGCACTTAGCTGGAGCAAAAGAAGAGTTCTTGGCTAACATGAGTCATGAAATTCGGACTCCGATGAATGCAGTTATTGGGTTTGCTGACCAGTTGCATAGCACTGCGCTGAATCCACTTCAACACCGCTTACTAGATCCACTCCGTCACTCTGCTGGGTACTTATTAGCGCTGATCAACGACGTTTTAGATTATTCTAAGCTAGAATCTGGTGATTTTCCCCTTGAAAAAGTAGGCTTTAGCCCTAAAGCACTCTTAAAAGAAACGGAAGAAACTTTTTTTGAGCAGGCCAAAGCCAAAGGATTGGCCCTTAAATGCATCGCCGACCCGAACCTCCCTCCAATCGTACTAGGAGATCCTCTTCGACTCAAACAGATGTTGTTCAACCTGATGAGCAATGCCCTAAAGTTTACCGAAAGCGGTTCAGTAGTCCTGCGTGCCCGCCGTCAGCCACATTCTGTGGCGACCATGGCCAAGCTACAGTTTGAAGTAAAAGACACCGGTATAGGCATTCCATTAGAGAAGCAAAAGAATATATTCTCGAAATTCATCCAGGCAGACACCAGCACCACTCGTCGCTATGGAGGCACAGGCCTAGGTCTGGCGATTACCAAAAGACTAGCTGAATTGCAAGAAGGTGAGTTGACCTTAGTCAGCGAGGTTGGGCGGGGAACCACCGTAACTCTGGTCTTACCTCAGCAACTGGGGACGGAGCAAGATTTGCTCCCTGATCTTAGCGAATCGCCAATGGATGTGGCTATTCTAGAGGGCCGGAAAGTGCTATTGGTGGATGATGAATTGTATAACCGAGAACTAGCGCAGTATGTTCTCAACAAGTGGAAGGTAGAAGTCAAGAGTGTAGAAAGTGGGGTGAAGGCCTTAATGTATCTTGAGAGCGGAGGGTTGGCAGACTTGATTCTGATGGACCTGCAAATGCCAAACAAAGATGGCTTTGAGACCACCCGATTGATCCGCGAAAAACTAGGTTTGAGGGATATTCCGATTCTCGCCATGACTGCAACTTCTACTCCCTCCGAGATCCATCGTGCCTATGCAGTGGGAATGAATGCTCATTTACTAAAGCCTTTTCGCGAGTCCGATCTGCTTGGACTTATGCTCCGCTTTATTGAAGCAGGCCATGCAGGTGTCCATCCCTCCGGCGCTTCCACCTCCAATCGGGTAGCGCTAAAAAACTCTAAAAGCTTGTCAGACCAAGGAGTGTCTGGATGGGGGGGCTATGACCGAGAAAATGCCCTGAAGGTTTTCAATGGAGATGAGGCTTTTATGAAGAAAATGCTAGGAATCTTTGTGCGACAGACCCAAGAACAAACCCAGCAGCTTTTGGATCTAAGAGCACAGGGTGATAGCCATGGACTAGGAAAAGTAGCTCACGCCTTGGTCCCTCGTTGTAGAAATTTAGGCTTGACCGAGGTGGTAAATAGCCTAAAGCAAATAGAAGAATATGGAAACCGAGGAGAATTGATATCTGAAAAAGAGGTGAAAGACGTAGTAGAATTCTTGCGGAAGGTAATCTCAGATGTCGAGGATGATTTAAATTCTGGGCCCCTGGCTTAAGGTTGATAATTGGAGGGAAATAGCATGTGTGGCAGGTAGCGGGAGCGATGTGGCTACCCTAAACCCCGTCTAAATCCTTCAATGTTAGCTTGATACCAAGTGCTGATTTCTCTAGGTCCCCAAAAGGAAACGCCATGTGTCATGGGCTCAGTTACTCTGGCTACTTAGCCTCTAGGCCGCTGTCTCGCTTTAATCATCTCATTTTCTGCAAATAATTAACTTCCAATGCTGAAGAGTTCACGTTAATTTAGGTGCAAGGTCTACCCAAGCTTGGAGATGACTCTTTGAAGGGATGTTTGGTGATACACATGAAGAATGACATTTCAGCCCTGTAATTGGATTTCTTTCTCAATGTTTCGTCTGTCAATATCTCGATATACTTAGTTGATTCACATGTCCTCATTCAAAGACTATTACCTAATTCTTTCGGTAGAAAGACAGTGCACCCAAGAGGAAATCCGTGCGGCATATCGAAAATTAGCCTTCGATCTACACCCCGACCGAAACCCTACGGAGGAAGCTCACCAGCGTTTTTTGGAGATAGGACAAGCGTATCGGATACTATCCGACCCCACTCAGCGGTCTGCCTATAACTTGCGCTACGACAAGCATCACGGCCTTCGGAAGTCTTCAGGAAGTCCAAGCCAGAGCTATGAAATGGTCCGTCGGAAACGTATGAGTCGCTACAACCGGACCGGCTATGCCCAGCGTATGAGGTACCGGGGCAGCACGAGTGGGGCTGGGCACCAGCCCTATAACCCTAGTGCGGGTCAAACCCGCGAATGGCAGTCTCGCTCACAGAGATCCTACAGTGAGGCCTATGTGGAGCAAATTCTTGAGGAGGAGAGCAAGGCTCAGATTGGATTTCGCTATTATGCCAGGCTACTCAGGGCGATTGCAGGAGGCGTGCTGATCTTTTGCTTGGGTATGGTTATCGACAAAGCAATGGCTACCCGAACCGCAGAAGAAGAGGTGCTTTCACTGGCTTCGATGCCTTGGAGCTTTACGGCTCCTAACGTAACGCTGCTTAAAACCTCCCGTAGCACATTTGCCATCAAAGACCACCATGCAGAACGCCTAAAAGAAGGGACCAAGGTGGCCTTGATTAAAAGCCCTTTTGCGAAAATACCTGTCAAGGTTTATGTATTTGATAGAGGCTGGAAAGGACCACTGCCGGTTTATGCGTCACGCTATACAGGTGTATTTGGTTCGATATGGATATTAATCATCCTGTGTGCAGCTACCGTATTTATGCGTCGCAATCCAGAATTCAGCGCTTACCTAGGAACTTTCACCATGATTGTAACTTTAGTCATCTTGGGACTTATTCTTAGTTGAGGTAGGTAATTGATTTAATGGGAGCACTTGGCATAATAATCGCAACTGTAGCTTGATAAGCTGCCGAATTAGCTCTACCTACCCATATGTATGTGATTCATGGTTAAAGGAGATACCCATTATGAAGTGTTGGGAGTCTCGTCAGAGGCTAGCCCCGATGAGCTAAAAAAGAGCTATCGGAAGCTTGCTATGCTATATCACCCTGATCAAAACCCCTCCGATGAGGCTGCCTCTACTTTTTTGAAGATCAATGAAGCTTACCAGGTACTGGTCGACCCTCTCAAGCGCCGCCAGTATGATCGGCGCCTAGCTCAAATTCGGCAAGGGTACACCACGGATGAAGCAAGTCCGATGGTTTGGCCCATGAGTAGTTCCCAAGTGAAGGATGTGTGGGCCGAGCCTCAAACTGAGTTTGGCGATGCCTACTTTTCTGCCAAAAGGTCTCAAGCAAACCAGCGAGCAAAAGAGTTTTCTCAATATCGTTCCTCTATTAGGGGACTGTTCGTAGTGAGCCTATCCTTATGCTTATTTTTGATCAGTGATTGGGCTTTGCAACGTACTCAAGGCCCAGTAGCCATATCTCAGTTAAGGGTAGATTTTGGCAGTGGCTATGGCGCTACTTACCTACAAGTCGATGAACAAGAGATCAAAGTTGATCGGGATTGGAAAATGCTGTTGACTGAAGGAGACCAGGTTCAATGGCGTGCCTCACGTTGGCTAGGTATCCCCACCCAGGTGATGATCATTCCTCAGGGGTCCAAAGAAAGGTTAGCTGGACTCTGGCGTAGCAAACAGCGCCTACCGCATTTACCTGCATTTGGTACCTATTTCCGGGCTGGTCCCAATGTATATAACTTCTTTGCTCCAGTTTGGATCCTTTTATTAGGCCTGGCTATCTATGGATTAGCGTTCCCATTGGACAATCAGGAAAGATATTTTCAGTTGGGACTGCTGACTGCATTCCTGGGGGTCTTCACCCTAATATTTCTCATGGTTTTCTAGAAAAGGTTTGTGACCAGATTTGAACGGAAGTGCCTTTTGAATCAAATATGGCTGTCATATTGGCGGTATTTCTGTCAATGTGTTTGCCATTTTGTCTGAATTTTTAAACTGGCGGGGCTTTTGACTCTATGGTAATAAGCTTAGCCTGTCTTCTTGGTTTGCTTATTCCGAAGACTCTATTAGGCATAACCTTTATCTGAAAAATCATGGATTTGATAAGGTCGCAATCATTCTCTGGCGATGCCCAGGACTTAGTGAATAAAGTAGATGGATTGCTCACGGATTATGAAATTTATCATCGTAATCTTCGCCGTCTTCATTGGGATCAATCTTTAAGGCCCTTCTTGGATTTCTCAGACAAACTAGAAAAGCTCTATCATGTTGCTGACGACAGCAAACATGCTTTGGCTGAGCAATTGATGTCACTTGGCGGAGCGCCCGATCTTCAAAATATAGACGTAGCTCACCTATTGCCACAAACTCGATTAAATGCTCTAAGAGAGGTGCGAGGATTCGATGATGCAATCCGTTCTATTCTTCAAAATAGTTCCTCTTTACTAGAAGAAGTTAAAGAAGTATTTATGCTAGCTACTGAGTTGAACGAAGGAGCTACCCAGCAATTAATGACTGGATTGATGAACCAACTTGGATTCACCATGGCTGTATTCAATGGGGTTAGGTTGGCACATCTTAATTAATCGATGGAGCTAGTTCCCGAAAATTAGGGAACGTAAGGTTTTCGCCAATCTGCGAACTTCTTTCAAGAAAAGTTTAGAGCACGCAAGTGAATGCAAAGTTATCAGCCAACTGTTATAGCTGGCTTTTTTTATATGATTAACGCGTTGATTGCGAGGAGATTGTAATATGTAATTATTTTAATTTGCTAATATAAGCAACCAAATAAAGTGAAAAAACGAACCTGCTTACTACGCCTTTTCTCTAAAAAATGTTTTGATTTTTAAGTAAAATCTTTGATTATAGTTGTGTGAAAGTTGCGTAAGAGACATTAAATCTTTGTTAATTCGCACTGGAACAAATTAGCGCAACTACTATTTGGGGAACTTTTAACTGCGTGAATGGACGGAACTTTACTACCTATTTTCCCCCTACTACTCGTTTAGTTTTCTCATAAACCTGGCTTTACCAAAGCCCGGAAGGGCTGTTTATATGTACTGTACTTTTCAACCAAAGCTTAATTCGTTCTTTTTATTTGGAGTGTTAACCTAACGTTCAAAACCAAAGCTTTACTACATGAGAAGATTTTTTCTTTTCCTGACCGCGTGCGCGCTGTCACTGGGGACCCTATGGGCCCAGACGACGGTCTCCGGGACGGTAACCGACGCTTCGTCGGGAGATCCGCTCGAAGGCGTAGCCGTACTAATTAAGGGAACCACCGTGGGGATGTTTACCGATGGAGAGGGTAAATATTCACTAGAGGTTCCAGCCGACGCTTCTACTTTGCTCTTTACCTTTGTGGGTAAAGCGACTGTAGAAGAGCAAATCAACGGTCGTTCTACCATCAGCATCGTCATGCAAAATGACGATGTAGTACTTGATGAGGTAGTTGTGACCGCCTTTGGTATCGCCAAAGAAAAGAAAGCCCTGGGATATGGGGTTTCTACCATTGGATCTGGCCTGGTAGAAAAAAGAGGAGAGGCTGACATTGCGCGTATCTTACGTGGAAAGGCAGCTGGAGTAGACATCACTACCACCTCTGGTTTGGCCGGTTCTGGTACCAACGTAATCATCCGTGGTTACTCTTCTATTACCGGTACCAACCAGCCACTTTTCGTAGTGGATGGTATTCCTTTCAACACAGAAACCAACAACGACCAAGGTTTCGTAACGGGTGGAGCGACTGCTTCTAGCCGTTTCTTGGACTTGGATCCCAATGACATCGCTGAGGTTTCTATCCTAAAAGGTCTAAGTGCAACCGTACTTTACGGTGAAGCTGGCCGTAATGGTGTAGTTTTGATCACCACCAAGTCTGGTAGCGCGGGCACCCGCTCTCAGAAGGGCTTTGAAGTGAACTTTACTCAAAACCTGATGTTCACCGAAGTAGCTAACCTACCTGAGTACCAAAATACCTATGGTGGTGGTTTCAACGGTGGTTTTGGTTGGTTCTTCTCAAACTGGGGACCTGCCTTTGATGACACCAATCCCGGTAGCTATGGCTCTGCCTACATTGGGGAGGAAAATGGTGTAGTTCTAATTGACCACCCATATTCTCAGTCTCAATATGCTGAAGACTTTCCTGAGCTACAGGGCACTTCTTATGAGTACCGCCCTTATGCTTCGGTAGAGAACTTCTTCCAGCGTGGAACCTTGACCAACACCTCTATTGGGGTAGACAAAAACTTGGGTAACAACAGCGCGGTGAGCTTCAATTACAGCTACATGCGTGACAATGGCTTTACCCCAGATAACACCAACACTTACGCCAAGCATAACTTTGGAGTAGGTGGACGTACCAAGTTGGACAATGGCTTGACCATCGCCTCTACTTTCAAGTATGTAGACTCTGATCGCCGTGTACCTCCTGCTTCTGTAGGATTCGGATCTAACCCTTCTGGTCCCTCGCTGTTCGCCAACATCCTTTATACTCCACGGAGTATTGACCTGTTGAACCTGCCTTTCCAGAGCCCCGTTGATAATCGTCAAATTTATTATCGCCGTGGTTCTGCCATCCAGAATCCTCTTTGGACCCTGGCCAACGCTTACGATGAGGAGCAGGTACGCCGCTTCTTTGGTAACGTGAACATGAACTATGAGATCACCCCTTGGTTGACGGCTTTCTATCGCTTATCGGTAGACCAGTATACCCAGCAGCAGCGTCGTGCGATCAACAAAGGTGGTTCTCAAACTCCTAACGGATCTTTGATTACCTCAAACCGTTTGAATCGCCTGCTAGACCAAGTATTGAACCTGAACTATAGCTTCAACTTGACTGATGCACTTAGCATCGAAGGTTTGGTGGGAGTTAACACCCGTTACGAAGGGCGTGATCAGACCTTTACGACCTCTGAGCAGCAGTTCGTATTCGGCTTGTTGAACCATGGTAACTTTGAGCAGCATAACTC
>CAZFPQ010000197.1:0-13774 GCA_964521065.1 uncultured Bacteroidia bacterium
AAATTTTATCCCTTCATATTGCTTCACTCCCTCCAACTGGATAGTCGTTACAATTAGATGAGTAAGGTGATTTTGTTTGCAAAAGTTAACTAAGCTTTTGAGTTCCTGAGGTTTATGAAAATATCGATCGCTCCATTTGATCTCCAGGGCCCAAATTGGTTTTGAGGTTTCGCCCAACCCAACCATATCTACCTCACCATTTCTCCATCTGGCGTACCAAGGGGTAAACCAACTGCGATGCATCCACTGTGAAAAGACAGTGGTTTCAACCATGCTCCCGGCTACTGAATGAGTAGGAGTGATTGGTGAGAACAAAGCACTTCTCAGTGATGGATTGGTAAGGATCTAAATCTAGGGTATCTAAGAAAACTCCTGCAACATACACGTTACCTAATTCATCGGTCACGATGAAGGTGCCAATTTCGGGGATCACCCCATTGAACTGTTTTCCCCAGACAAAATCACCATTTTGGTCGAGCTTCTGGATGAAGGTGTTGAAGCCTCCTATTGAGATGAAGGTTGCCACGCCCACTCCTGGGTCTAAGTCGATGCTGTCCTGAAAGATACCAACGCTGTAGAGATTGCCGTCGGAGTCTGTAGTTACAGAGTAAGCGACGTCGTTGCCATTTCCTTTGAGTTGTCGTGCCCAATCTAGGCTAGGGACTTGGGCTGAACAGGGCAGACTCAAGCAGAAAAAAAGTAAGGTGGCAAGCTTGTGAGCTAGGTTTGTCATGGCTGAAAATGTAGAAGTATTAGCTAAGAGGCTCTAATCAAATTCGGAATACGGTGTCGCAAACTGGATTTCGCCATCTATTTGATAGCGACGGCTATTCGGTAAGAAACCACTATTCCAACAACGCTGTTTTTAGCTTGTTGTTTCGTACTGATGTATAGTACAAATAAGTAGATAAGTGGGGGATATCGAATGCCTACGAATACCTAGACCTTTATTCTGACATTTTGATCCTGTTCTCAGTCCTGAGATGGTGGATTAATCCAGACTTGGAGCTGAGTTAAGTGATCCAAATTCAACTCGACCCTTTCCATGGCCATGGAAAGAAATTGTTGCTGCTCGGCGTCCAATTGGCCCGGTATCAGTGATTCATTAAGGAGCTGAAGCAACGCGATAACAGCATGGGAGGGAGCTCTCATGTTGTGCAATAAGTTGGCGACCAAGCGCCGCTGTGCTTTTTGAAAGGCCCCAAACACTTCCGCTGCGTCTGGATCTGGGAGCTCGGGAATTTGATGGGAGAAGATCTCCTTGTGATTTAAGGCATCCAATAGGACCTGCTTCGTTTCGTGATCCATTGATTCGAGCTTACCTGAAAGTATCCTTTCTTACTGTCCCATGATCTCATGATAATACAGCAGATAATCCTCCATCCTGCGTTGGCCGTAAGCCACCTTGAAGTTGTTGTGAGAGATGAACATAGCCTCCCCCCGGTTGCGAATCAGGTCTGCGACTTCGGGATAGTTGAGTAGGCCTTGTACGTACTCGGTTCCCTCTTTGAGCGTCCCAAAGTTGCCAATGTAAGGAAGGAAGTGAGTGTTTTGGTACAAGAAGACATTGACCCGTAAGCGCTTTTCCCCATGAAACTTCTTGTTGAAGTTGGACAAGCCAGTTTGGAGTTGATCCTTCCTGACCTCACTCTTAGGAATGTACACCAGTACGTATACCTTTTCTCCAGGTTTGACTTCTTGGCTAAAGCCTTTGAAACGAGGGTCGTCTTCCGCAATGCGGGGCTCGTTTGTACCGGCCACCTCGGGTTGGTCTTCAGGCTGAGGCTCTGGTACCCCATTGTTGAGATAGTTCAGGGTCTCTTGCGCCCAAGCTGCAACGGGACTATCGCTGTGGTCATTGACGACGATGGTCAGGTATTTTCTCAAACTATCCTCATCACCTAGGTAACCCATGGCCATGCCTCTGATATAGTACAGCCTTGCCATGTCAATTTCTGGGTTGGAGGTGAAGCGCTCTTGCGAAAGCAGGAAGTTACTGAATCCTACACAAGTCTCGTACTCTCCTTTGGTGTAAGCATCGAAAAGTCCATTGTAGACGAACTTGTAGTCTTCTTCAGTTTTCTTGAGATCATTGGGATCCTTGCCTTGGATGAGATAAGCATAGATGCTATTGGGATGTTCCTCTAGGATGTAATCCTTGTGTGGGTCAAAGCGAGGGTCCTTGCGCTCAAAATAGATTTGGTATAGCGCATAACGCGCTAGCAGGGTGAATTCCGAATCATCAAATCGAACCAGTAGGGCTTCGAGGGTCTTGGTTGCCGAATCTGGTTCATCTAATTTTTGTATGTACAGCTGCCCTAATTTGAATTGGGCTTCCTCTATCTTAGCCAGGGCTGCCTCTTTTTCCTCTTCGTTGGTAGGGATGTCTTGGTAATACTTGTACTTATCGCCTTTTTCCGCTAGCAAGGTGCTATCCACTTCTTTGTCAGCTTCTGCCCCAGGCGATTCCCCACCGGGTTCCTGACTCCCCGTGCTAGAAGCAAGATTGATTTGTTTATTGCTGCGTCGCCAGTGGTCCTCGTTGTTCCTGCGCCCCCATTGTTGCTGAAAGGACAGTCGCCCATTGGCTACCGCGACTTCATTGTCAAAGTACCATTTGCCCCCAGGATTGTTGTTGCCTCCTCCTGCGGGTCCATTTAGTCCCGGTTGAAAGTTGTTGTTGCGCTGACTAAGCGCTTCTAGCTCCTTCCGCTGCTGCTCTTCTTTGCGTCGCTGCTCCTCTCGCGCCAATTGCGCCACCAAGGTATCTAGCTCCGCCTGAGGCAAACTCGCCAAATAGAGCATACTGTCTTGGTATTGGATGGTACGCTTGTATTCGATGTATTCTTTGAGGGTGCTGGCCAGTCCCGTTATCTCTTTGTACTCTGGCGCGTCTGGGGTAATGGAAGTAGCGGCACTATCGTAGTATGCCTGGGCTTTGTCGTAATCTTGGATGTCGTTGAAATAGATCTCTCCAATTTTATAGTAGGACAGGGCTTTCTGGCGCTGGTTGGATCGGTTGACCTGGATGGCGTAGTTCAGGTATTCGATGGCCTGATCCCGGTTGTTTTTCTGGAGCTCAAGCATCGCAAACTCATAATAAATCTGGTCGCGATAGTCCAGGTTCTTTTCGTCTTTGAGTAGCTTGGTCAGGTATTTGTATACTTCTTCATCGTCATCCTTGTCATCTTGGGCACTGACGTATAGGCGCGCTATCTTCATTTTGGCGCTAAAAGCGAGGTCGTAATTGGGAGCTGATTTGAGGACAATGTCGAATTGCTCCAATGATCGGGAATAGGCTTGAATTTCTCCGTATAGCTGGCCCAGCAAATAATGCGCTCGGGCCTCTCGCAAGCGACCCTTTACGTAAGGAAGGTAGGCTTCAAGCAGCTTAATGGCTTTGTCGTAGTTCTTTTCTTCGATTTCGAGGCGTGTAAGAAAAAGGCCCAATTCGCCGGTCATTTCATCACTGAGGTAGGCTGTATCGTTGTCAATGATGTGTTCTTGGAGCAAATCTCGGGTGAGTTGCTTTTGGTCTTGGCGATACTGGGTCTGAGCGATCCAGAACCATGCCTCCGCCACTCGCTCTGACTGAGGAAAAGAGTCAATGACGACTTTTAGATTCTTGACGGCTTTGCGGTACTCTTGCTGATAGAACCAAGCCTTGCCATTGAGCAAGCGACAATCATCGATCCAATTGCCATTGGGATGCTTGAACATGACTGCATCGTTCTTTTTGATCACCGTCTCCATGTCTCCACTGATGCCACCAACTTCATCTTCACGGCCGTAGTAAACGACCTCCATGAAGCCCTGGTCTTTGAAGCGATATTGCTCCTCTAGCCGATTGGTGGTCTCACGGAAGAGAAATTGGGCATTGTAATAGCCATTGAAGTAGGATGTGGTATTGTGGTAGGCTCGCGCGGTAAGGGTATCCTTCTCTTTGCTGCAGGAAAGCAACAACAGCGAACAAAGAATTAGGATAAATTTACTAAGTTTGTGGTTACCTGTGATTGCAATCATAAGGCTAAAACAGGCGGATATTCCACCTAAGTGAAGATTTTTAATTCCTGGGAGATCTGGGCAAATAAAGTTCAAACCAAGATTCTTCCAAGGCAAAAAAAATGGGAGATCAAACTTATATAGAAGGAAGTCCCATTTATTACACAAATATACCGAAATTCCTCGGGCTAAGTTGAGTGAACATGCTGCGAGATCTGATTGAGCGCGTAAGGAACAAACTCTTGCAAAGGTATCGTGTCGAATTAATCGATGACGAAACCATGTATCAATCCCGGGAATTTCGAGTCCGGCCCATTACGGTAGTCGGCTTGATTTCTTTGGCATTTTTGCTGGTTGTGGGGAGTACCATGGCGCTGGTGATCTATGTTCCCATCTTTCACCGCATGATCCCCAACTACATTAATCCCGACGATTACAAAAAAGAACGGGCTGAGATGGCCAGTCGGGTTTTACAGGCTGAAGAGCAAATAGACAAGTTGATCGCATACAACCAAAACTTCCAGCGTTTGGCGGGAGGAGGTGCTGATGACCCTCAATTTAGCCAGGCAAGACTGGATTCGATGCGAGAGGTCATGAACCTGACCCAAGAAGCAATGGTGATGGAGCGTCCTACTCCGCCACTAGGGGGGGAATCATCCAGCGAGCCCGAAAATATTCTGCCTCCTACTACGGCGTCCCCAATAGTACAAAGCCCCGTATCAGTAGTCAAAACTTCTTTGCGACCGGTTTTGGACGGATTGTTTTTGCCTTTGGAAGGACGACTAAGCAATCCATACAGTGAGCAGGGCAAGCATTATGGCGTGGATATTGTAGCTGAGGAGGAGGCGTTGATAAAGTCCGCTACGGATGGATTCGTTCTTTTTGCAGAGTATTCGGAGGATAATGGCTGGGTGATCAGCATTTCGGCCGGGCAAGACAATGTGGTTACCTTCTACAAGCACAATAGCCGCTTGCTCAAAGAAGTAGGAAGCTATGTAAGGGCAGGCGAAGCCATCGCTGTCATCGGCAATACGGGAGAAAATTCAACTGGCCCACATCTTCACTTCGAACTCTGGCAAAACGGAAAGCCACTCGACCCAGAGAACTACATCAACTTCCAATAATCACAAAACCACCAGGAAAGGTAGGAGATATATCTGCTTTGGCTGGGAAAACGCGCTAGCTTCTACTACCTTAGTCATCCCTGGTTCGAATGATTTAAAAGCAGGAACCGAATATGTTTGGATCTAAAACTGAAAATGCTCGCCCCAAAGTAAGCTCCAGCTCAATGCCCAAGACTGGAGGTGATCGCCGCAACATCATCTCTGAAGGGACCGTTGTGGTTGGTAACATCAATGCTGAGGGAGATTTGCGGGTAGAAGGCAAGGTAATTGGCACCCTGGTTTGTAATTCTAAGCTGGTGGTGAGTGAAACAGGTTTCATTGAGGGCAACGTAGATGCTCGCATGGCTACCATCGAAGGAGAAATCAAAGGCAACGTTGTTACCCGCGAGCTGTTGACCATCGATAAGACCGGGAAGATTTTTGGAGACATCTTCACGCAGAAGCTAGTGGTTCAAATGGGAGCCATCTTCACCGGATCAAGCAAAATGGCCGAAGCTGCGAAAGATGCCTTAACCAAAACTCCTCAACGCGCTAAGGATTTGTTGGCCAACAACAGTTCGCCTATCAACAAATCTCAAGGAGCTAAAAACACCTCTACCAAGCAGCCCACCAAGGCTAGCTAGTTGAGGAGAATCTCGGGGAATATTTGCTGAGTAATCGCGGCTAAGCATGATTTAAATCATTGTTTTTCTGATAGATATGCCAGATGGCTAAGAACCCCCAAGATCCTTTCAAAGAATATATGAGATATGCAGGTTTAGGCTTTGAAATCCTAGCCTGCATTCTTTTATTTGCGGCCGCAGGATATGGCCTCGACCAATGGCAAGAAACAGAGAAGCCCTGGTACTTACTTTCTCTCTCTTTGTTGGGTTGTGCGGTGGCAATATATCTGATGATTCGAGCGCTAGGCAAAAAAAGCTGATTCGAAGGGATATGAAGATAGATCGCTTTATTCTCATCGCTACTGCCCTAGCAGCAGCGATGTTTTTTTTATGTTATGGATTTGTTACGTGGTTGGATACTTCTTACCACCTAGGAGCAATTGGCGCAGCGATTGTAGTAGCTTTGATACCCACTTGGTTGGCATACGCCTTGACCTACATGGGCCTAGATAAGGATACTACTCGCTTTGTTGGTTTTCTGGCTAGTGGAATGCTGGGGAAGATGTTGATCGGGGTTCTAGCCATCGTTTTGGTTGCTGTTCAGTTCAAGGAAGTAAGGGATGAATATGTGGTTACCTACATTATCTCATACTTCGTTTTTACCGCGTTTGAAGTTTACGGCCTTATCCGTAAATTGCGCCCAAAATTTTGATAGCAAGGCACTTACACATCTCCTATATATAAGTTATGCGTGTTCGCAACTGGTTACTTCTCAGCATTCTGCTGATTTTTGTTTCACCTATCCTGGCTCAACATTCGCCCCATGAAGAGGAGGCCCATCACCAAGAGGCCGACCATGCAGCTAGCAACCATCACGAAGAGGAGTATAACCCCTCCGATCAGATCCTGCACCACATCATGGATTCCCACAACTGGGAAATCGTAGAGCCGTTTACTATCAAGCTTCCTTGGTTCTTTTACAGCAGCCGTGACGGATTCGTCTTCGCCGCCAATGAAGAAGCGTTACTAGAAAAAGATTATCTAGCTCATCACGACCACCTTTATCCCCTGGCCCCTGGTCAAGGAGCAAACTATCACGCCGATGAGCACGGACACGTACACATAGAAGGCGAAGCCGAAGACTTGGCTGTTGAAGGAGTCACCGTTCTTGACCTCTCTCTAACCAAGACCAGTTTGCAGATGATCATCATCATGACTCTGCTGCTGTTGGTTTTCATTGGGGTAGCCAATTCCTACAAGAAAAGAGGGGTCGCCGCTCCCAAAGGGTTTCAATCTTTGATGGAGCCCCTCGTGGTTTTTGTTCGCGATGAAATCGCTAAGCCTTACTTGCACGACAAAGCGGCTGCGTTTACACCCTATCTCCTCACCCTATTTTTCTTCATTTGGTTTTCCAACCTGTTTGGGCTGATGCCCTTCAATTCAAACATTGCTGGCAATATTTCCGTGACCGCAGCTTTAGCAGTCTTGACCTTCATATTGACTCAGGTCAATGGTTCTAAGGATCACTGGAAGCACGTATTCAATACTCCTGGGGTACCTTGGTGGTTGAAGTTTGGGGTGCCCTTGATGCCTGTGGTAGAATTCATCTCTCTCTTTACTAAGCCATTTGCCTTGGCCGTGCGTTTGTTTGCCAACATCACGGCCGGTCACTTCATGGTCTTGGGACTGGTTTCACTCATCTTTATCATGGGCGATGCCGGCGAGAATCCCGCTGGGGCTTGGGGCATCATGCCGCTTTCGGTTCTATTTTCCGTGATCATCTTCTGTCTGGAAATGATCGTGGCCATCATTCAGCCATACATCTTTACCCTTTTGACGGCGGTATTCATTGGCATGGCCATGGAGACCCATGACGATCATCATTGATGATTTGACAGAAGCCTAAGAGGGCTTTCGTTCTTTATCCAACTCATTTGAAATCATTTTCTTCACATATATAATCGTTAGTTACTCATGGAGACTATTGGAATTATGGGCGCTGGTATCGGCGCAGGTTTGGCTGCCATCGGCGCCGGTATGGGTATCGGTCGTTTGACCGCTTCTGCTGTTGAGTCTATCGCTCGTCAGCCTGAAGCTTCTGGTGATATCCGCGGTGCGATGATCATCATGGCAGCTTTCATCGAGGGGGTTGCCCTTTTCGGTGAAGTAATCTGTCTGTTGGCCGTACTGAGGTAAGCCCACCACATGTGAAAAATCCGCTGAGGGAATGCCTCAGCGGTATTTTCCCTTGAAGCTAGACAATCACTTTTACAGAGAAAATATATGCTCCTCCAATCAATTATAGCACCGGAACCCGGTTTGTTTATCTGGACGACCATCATCTTCTTGGTCTTCTTTTTCTTGCTCAGAGCCTTTGCATGGAAGCCCATCCTCAACATGATTCATGAGCGGGAAGAGCGCATCGAAGGATCTCTCAAGGAAGCAGAGGAAGCCCGCGAGGCCATGGAAAAGCTCAAGTCTGACAATGAGGCCTTGATGAAGGAAGCTCGGGCTGAGCGAGACAAACTCCTGCGCGAAGCCAACGACATGCGCGAAAGCATCATCAAAGATGCCCGCAACGAAGCAGCAGAAGCAGCTGCCCAAGAGCGCGAAAAAGCCAAGCAGCAAATTGAAGCCGAGAAGGTCCAAGCCTTGAACCAAATCAAGGAAACGGCCGCCGCCCTGGCCATTGACGTCTCTGAAAAAATATTGCGCAAGCAACTACAAGACAAAGGCGCCCAAGAAAGCTACGCCAAGCAGTTGATCGATGACCTGTCTGAGAACTAAGCTGGTCGGCCTATGCTGATTAGCGGTAAGCAAGAAAAATCATGGTAGAAAATCGAATAGGACATCGATACGCAAAATCTGCTTTTGAACTAGCCGAGGAGCAAGGAAACTTAGATCAAGTGCATGGAGACATGGGCCTGTTTTTGGAGGTTTATGAGCAAAACCGCGATTTCCGGGACATGCTTCAAAGCCCCATCGTGAACTTGGATGCCAAGCAAAAGATCATTGATCGCATTTTCGGTAGCCACTTCAAGAGTGAATTGATGACCACCTTGGTCGCGCTTGTGGTTCGCAAAAACCGGGAAATGTATCTGCCTGAAGTGGCTCAATCATTTCTCAGCCTTTATGATGAAGTGAAAGGCATTGCCAGAGGAACCATTGAAAGTGCCATCCCGTTGAGCGATCAGCAGGTCAAGGCAATTCAAGAAACCTTGGAGAAGAGCACAGGGAAGCGCTTTGAACTGACCGAAGAAGTAAACCCTGAATTGATCGGAGGATTTCTCCTGAAAGTAGGAGATACCCAATTTGATGGCAGCGTGGTTTCAGCGCTACGCCGGGCCAAACAACAACTGCTCAAGGGAGCAGTCAATACCAACTCATAAACAACTGGCCGATCGCCAGTTATTCTGTTTTTTCTGACTATCAACAACAAAGACTCAAAATATGCCAGCGGTAAGACCTGACGAAGTTTCTGCGATCCTCCGGGAGCAGCTTTCCGGATTCAAATCCGCCGCCCAGCTCGAAGAAACCGGGACGGTGCTACAAATTGGAGACGGCATCGCCCGTATTTATGGACTCACCCACGTACGTGCCGGTGAGCTGATTGAATTTGAAACCGGCCTGAAAGGCATGGTTTTGAACCTAGAAGAAGACAATGTAGGTGCCGTACTATTCGGAGAATCCGAAGGCATCAAAGAAGGTGATTCGGTCAAGCGTACCGGAGAAATTGCTTCTCTAGAGGTCGGAGAAGGCCTGCTTGGACGTGTAATTAATCCTTTGGGTGAGCCCATTGATGGCAAGGGCCCTATCTCTGGTGACACCTACGCGGTGCCTTACGAGCGCAAGGCTCCTGGGGTAATTTTCCGTCAGCCGGTGGATGAACCTCTACAGACGGGAATCAAGCCCATTGACTCCATGATTCCCATTGGCCGTGGCCAGCGGGAATTGATCATTGGTGACCGCGCAACTGGTAAGACTGCCATCGCCGTTGACACCATCATCAACCAAAAAGAATTTTACGACCGAGGTGAGCCCGTTTTCTGTGTGTATGTAGCAGTTGGGCAAAAGGCTTCTACCGTAGCGGCGGTAGTGAAAGCACTGGAAGACAATGGCGCCATGGCCTACACCGTGGTAGTTGCTGCTCCTGCTTCTAATCCTGCTCCCATGCAGTTCTTTGCTCCATTTGCGGGTGCTGCGATTGGTGAGTTTTTCCGCGACACAGGCCGCCCTGCTTTGGCCGTATATGATGACTTATCCAAGCAAGCTGTGGCCTACCGCGAGGTTTCTTTGTTGCTGCGTCGTCCTCCTGGACGCGAGGCCTACCCTGGAGACGTATTCTACCTCCACAGCCGCCTACTAGAGCGTGCCGCCAAGATCATCGATAACGACGAAATCGCTAGCCAAATGAATGACGTGCCTGATTCTTTGAAAGGCATGGTCAAAGGAGGAGGTTCTCTTACGGCTCTGCCCATCATCGAGACCCAAGAAGGGGACGTATCCGCATATATCCCTACCAATGTGATCTCTATCACCGACGGCCAGATCTTCCTAGAGTCTGACCTTTTCAACCAAGGTATCCGCCCTGCGGTAAACGTAGGTATCTCGGTATCCAGGGTAGGAGGTTCTGCTCAGATTAAGCCGATGAAGAAGGTAGCCGGAACCTTGAAGTTGTCTTTGGCTCAGTACCGTGAGCTAGAGGCCTTTGCTCGCTTTGGTTCTGACTTGGATAAAGTAACCCAGCGCCAGCTAGAGCGCGGAAAGCGCAACGTACAGCTCTTGATCCAAAAGCAGTATAGCCCTGTTGCCGTAGAAGAGCAGGTAATTGCCATTTACGCAGCTGGTCAAGGATTTTTGGACCAAGTACCTGTAGACCGCGTAGCGGACTACGAGCAGCGTTTGGTTACTGAAATGCGCCAAAATTACGCCGAAACCCTAGAAGCCATCCGTACCAAGAAGTGGACCGACGAGGTACAAGCTCAGGTTAAGGAAGCTGCTGGCAAAGTCGCCAAAGACTTTGAAGCATAGGAAATTTCTCGGAAGTGGCCGTTTGGTCAATTTCCTTTTTCCCATTTTAACCATTCCTTAAATGGCGAATCTTAAAGAAATACGAAATCGGATCAAGACGGTCAAAAGTACCCAGCAGGTGACCAAAGCCATGAAAATGGTGGCGGCGGCTAAACTGCGTCGTGCTCAGGACCGCATTGTCCAGTTGCGCCCCTATGCCCTGAAACTGAGAGAGATCATTGGAAACGTGGTTTCGGTTCTCGATGTTTCGGAAATCCCCAGTCCATTGGTGGAGCAGCGCGAGGTAAAGAACATCCTGGTGGTATTGGTTACTTCCAACCGTGGTCTGGCGGGACCTTTTAACACCAACATCCTCAAGCATACCACTCAATTCCTGGCCGAGCATCATCAAGCTGATCTAGATGCTGGAAACGTGCAGTTCATTTGCATGGGCCGCAAAGGTCATGAGTTCATGAAAAAGCGTGGCTATAATGTCAATGGAGGAAACTTCGACGTATTTAGCCAGTTGAGCTTCGATAAGGTAAATGCCGTCAATGACCTCATTTTTGAGAAGTTTACTTCTGGTGAGGTGGACAAGGTTTACTTGATGTTCAATGAGTTCAAAAACGTCATGTCTCAGATCCGTCGAGCAGACACGCTGCTGCCATTGGCCGTAGAAGATCTGGATCAGGCGGATGAAGAGGCAAGTTTGAACTCAGACTATATTTTCGAGCCAGGTCGTGAAGAAATTCTGACTGACTTGATTCCTCGTGCCCTGCGCATTGCGGTATTCCGTGCGGTATTGGAGTCCAATGCTGCAGAGCAAGGCGCCCGCATGGTCGCCATGGATGCTGCCACCGAAAATGCCGAGGAACTGCTACGTAGCTTGCGCATTAGCTACAACAAGGCTCGTCAGGCAGCCATTACCAAGGAGATCTTGGAAATCGCTGCAGGTGCAGACGCCTTGGAGAATTAGAACAAAGTCTTTTACGTTGATAGGAACGGGTCACTGCTGGAAAGCAGTGGCTCGTTTTTTGGTGAAATGCTGAGAGACTGAGATACGGGGATGAGTGGGGGCGATGACGTTGAGGTAGACTTTTTAGAATTGGAAATAAATTATCTCACATCACATCACATCCAGCCCAATCCTGTTCCTCTGAGAGGCTGTCGGCGCGAAGCCTTGTCAGGATCTTCCCCGTGCTGGGTCCACCAAGTCAGATAAGCGCCATGCGCCTTGCGAACTTGGGCAGGACTGTTGTAGCCACTGGGGTTGCCGTAGCGTGTGCCTAAGACCGGAGCTCTCCCCGGTGGCATCATGCCCCCGCGCTGTTCTTGAGTACCCGCTTGCCGGCGAATGGCTTCGATCAGCCAAAGGGCGGTCACGCCTGCACTGACACTGTCTGGCTGATAGTTTGACCGGGGGTCGCGTGGGTACTGGTGTAAAAAGGTGGTATCAGCCCCGACTTCTAGTAGAGAGGGAATATCCTCCCAGGTAAGTTCTGGCAGAAAACTCCAGGTCCAACTGTCCCCTCTAATGGCTGCCACGACTTCTTTCACGGGGATGGCCGCAAAGCTTCTTTCTAAGCGTGAAGGATCGGGTAACTCTATGGGTTCTAAATAAAGAATGACTCGGTTACTATCTCCCAATTCTAGTGGTGCCTCGTTTTCATAATTTCCTCCTGAGGCGGCTAGTGCAGCTATGTAATGTTTACGGTCTGCTTGTAAGCTGTACTGATAGCCTTTTTCACTTATCAAGTTGAACGTCAACCGGCCCTCTTCATCGGTCCAAAGGGTGTCCTTGACTTCGGCATCCCCCCCAGGATATGATTTCAAAACTAGTACTGAAGCACTGTCTAAGGGTTGCTCATTTTCCCGGTTTAATACCGTGACCTCCACGGGAGTCTTGGGTCCACCTCCACATGCCAGCAAGCATAGACAGAGCCCAGCGATAGATAAATAAAAAACAAAAAGCTTGATTGATTGCATGCTCAAGGATGGTTTGGAAATCGATAGCTGATGCTAGAACCTATTCGAGTACTTCTAACTCATATTTTACCGCAAAATCTCCTAAAATCCGATTGATTTCTGCTCCAATGGCCGTGGCTTTGCTGCTTTCACTGCCTCGTACTTGAACTTGAGCCAAGGTGCCGTGTACTTTATCAGGACCGACCTTGATATTGATTTCCGCTAAATTGGGAATTTGATTGATGGCTTGTCGATAAGCAGACTCAACCTCCCAATATGTCAGGGTTGGTTTGAATATTTTCCCAATGGGCGTCAAGGGGAGGTCTTCTACCAGATGGATGGCCTTAGGAATAGCGGCTCTTTCTTGGATTTCTGTCTGGGCAAAACTGAGGATGTCCTCTTTGCTAGCAGATTGGCCTGCTTTCAATTTTACATAAGCAACCGGAACCTCCCCCACCCGAGGATCAGGGCGCCCTACCGCAGCCACCATCTCTATGGCAGGGTGGCGAGTCAGGGGATCTTCGATCAACTTGGGATCAATGTTGTGTCCCCCCCGAATGATGAGTTCCTTTTTTCGCCCCGTGAGCCAGAGATACCCGTCTGCATCAATTCGACCTAGATCCCCGGTATTATAAAAAGATCCTTTTCCGTCACCAGTATCCACCCAAATATGCTGGTTGTGAACGGATTCTTTGTAGCCCGGAAAGACATTGGCGCCCCGGATGCAGACGTGACCAATTTCATTACTCGCCGCGATGCGTTCAAAATTTCCCTGCTCGTCCAAGACAATGCTTTGAAGCTCCTGATAAGGAAAGGGGAATCCTACTGAGCCAATTCTACACTCACCATAGAGTGGGTTTACGCTGCTGGCACAAGTTCCTTCGGTACAGCCATAGCCTTCTACAATTTTGACCCCCGTTTTTTTCTCAAAATTCCGAAACACTTCTACCGGCATGGGGGCGGCTCCGCAAATCGCGAATTCGAGGCTTTCTAGGTTCGCTCCAGCGATGGGGACATTCAATAGGGCAGAATACACGGTGGGTACCCCGGAGAAAAAGCTCACCTTAAAAT
>CAZFPQ010000198.1:0-13696 GCA_964521065.1 uncultured Bacteroidia bacterium
AACCATAACCATAACCATAACCATAACCATAACCATAACCATAACCATTCCCATTCCCATAACCATAACCATAACCATAGCGCGTACCACCATACCCCGACTTCTTCTGCCCCCCTGCTTATGTAAAAGTTTGTGAGGCGTGTGCCATGAAAACGCCCCAGGATCATTGCCTGGGGCGTTTTAGCTGAATATCATAAGGGTTCGATGCTGATATCTACCTGCGATTACTCCCAACGCAATTTCATCACGGCAGCCCCCCAGTTACTCTCTACCCTTAGCAAATACAACCCGGCTGGTAGGCCTCTGCGATCAATCTCTATGCTGCTTCGCCCAGAACCTTGCTCTACCCATACGTTGCGGCCTTGGAGATCTTGTAGGGTCAAGACATAGGATTGATTAACTAAACCCAGCAAATAGACGCTCTCTTTACCCGGGTTAGGGTAGAGGGCCCATCCATTGGCCCAATTACCGATGCCTGAGACGACCCCAATCGCTTGAGAATCTACCCGGGTGCCACACTCATTGCTGGCAGACAGGGTCACGAGGTAGTTGCCGCCAAGCGGAAATAGGTGGACGGGATTGAGCTCATTGCTCTGGGTACCATCTCCAAAATCCCAGAGCACCTCATCGGTATCTTGTAAGGTGCTGGTAAATGCCACCAAGCGGTCGCTGCTGTCCGTTTGAAACTGATAGCTAAAGCTAGCTTCAGGTAGGGGGGCGACTTGGATCAGAAAGCTATCCTGCAAACTGATGCCAAAGGAATCAATGATGCTCAGACGATACCAACCACTTTCTGAGAGCAGCAAGGTGTCTCGCCGGGCGTTGCTGGGTCCATCGTTGCTTCCGTTCCAAGTATAGCGGAAAGGAGGAAATCCCTGGGTTACCCTTGCGATCAACGGCTCTTCTTCACAAAATTCATCTGGCAGGCTTACCGCCAAGCTGGGGAAGCGGTACAGGGTATTGATGACCTCATTGGTGATGATGGGTGGGTTGTAGTCAAAGTAAATCGCCGCTTGATTTCGTATTTGGGTGCCTAGTGGCAGGTTGGGAAGTCGATCAAGCTCAAAACTAACAAAACCCGTACTGCCCACGGGATCGCTGGCCGAGTCGGGTAAATTGATGTTTTCAAACAGGAAGACGAGAATGCTATCAGCCAATATGCGGGTTTGTACCGCATGACTTTGCCCCAATAGTTTAAAGGTAAGTGGGTCTAGCTGTGGATCTAAGGTGTCGCGAATGATGACGGTAGAAGCAGCAAAGGTCCCTGTATTTTGAAAGCGCACGGTATAGCTGTGCGTCAGTTCTTCAGGGGGAATCAGCCCGAATGGACCTACCCCGGCTGGGGTTACCAACTTGTCATTGGGGTCAAAAGAATTGAGAACGGGGGCCAGCAGGGTATCGCGGTTGTTGGGTTTGTCAACGTCCCCCGCCAAGGGGAGCACCTCCAATCGGCTGTTTATCGAATCCCCAATGGTAAGCAGGGTGTCAAAAGAGACATCCACCCGAAAAACCTGGGAGGTGTTGGGGGCTACCATGGAATATGGCCAACTGACCACGCCAGGAGTCAAGGTATCTCCTACGGGATCCATGTAGGCGATAGACACTACATTGGGGTCGTAGTACCAATTGACGTCACCAGAGATGGTCACGCCTCCTTGATTGCTGGCAAATAGGTGATAGCGTCTGACTTGGCCCGGTACGGGATTCTGATTGATTTGCTGGAAAGCGACCATCTCCCTGACGGGCGAGGTGTCCAAACCAAAATCAAGGTTGGCCTGGTCATCATTGAGACTTTGGACCGAGACCCCATAGGTGCCACTCGGGATACAGGTATTGCTCAGGTTACTGGGGATAATGGTCGAGACATCAAAATTACCTGTCGGAACCTCAAATACATAGAACCCATTGCTGTCCGTCAATACAGCTCCTCCTGGAGTGAGGTCAATGAGGATATCTGCTACCCCTGCTTCATTGGCGTCTTGTTGGCAGTTTCCATTGGCATCGACATACACCGTGCCGCTCAAAGTAGCGCGACAGCTGTCTGCTTCATCGAGTAGAATGATTTCCCGATTAAAGCAGCCACTATCATCGCTGACTTCTACATTGTAACCTCCCGGTAGTAGCCCTGAAATGTCCTGAGTACTGTCGCCCGTACTCCATAGGTAACTAAGGCCGGTAAATCCTCCCGTGACTGTCAGGTCAATGCTGCCATTGCTGCTGTCACAATCTGGTGCTTGGATGGTGTAGCTGAGGTCTAGGCTGCCGCCCGGAACCACGAAACTTTGGGTATCTGCTTCTCCCAAGGTATTGCTCACGATTACCTCATATACTCCGGCCGCCAGACCAGTCAGATCCTCTGTGCTATCTCCGGTATTCCATAGGATAGTGAAGGGTTGCCCCAAGCCATCGATGGACAGATCTATTTGCCCCGTCGAGTCCCCACAAACCGTTTCCGTCACGGTACCAAAAACCGACAAGGTATTGAGATTTACGGTGAGGTAGGTGGCGGCTTGAGAGGTGACAGGACAGTTTTGATCCTCTATGACAAAGGGAAGGGTAAAAGAGTTCCCGAATAGGTTCGCCCCAGCTAAAGGTAAATGAACCGAAATACTCAATGGGTTGGTTCCCGTAGTAGTTAAGCTGCCTGAGGGGAAGTTTATCAAGGGCGTACTAACTAGGGAAAGGGTATCTAGGCTATCCACATCTGAGAAAACCAAGGTGAAATCTAGTGTATCACCTACGGTGGCTTGAATTTCCTGCGCTCCCGTCAATGTTCCCCCAGACTGAAGGGTAAAGGCATCAAACTGAGGCGTGCCATTGGCACCACAGATAAAAATATTGATTTGTACATCTCGGAGAGACTTACCGATAAGTACGCCGTTCCTCCATTCTGAAATCTCTATCCCTACGACCGCTACTTCAATGCTGCCGGTGGGATTGGGGGTGAGGCTAAACAAACCACTGATGGAGTCGAGGCTGACCAGCCAGTTAGGCCCCAAGGGTTGTTGAGGAGTATACAGTGAGTCGTAAGTTACGCTGGTATCTTGGCTCCAAACGGGAACCAGCGCATAAGACAAAGAGTCGCCGTCTGGGTCAAAAGCTGAGAGGTCAATCACACTGGGTTGGCCTGCACAAGCATACGCATCGCGGCCGTAGCCCCCATTAGATAAATCATTGAAGATCGGCGAGTTGTTGCCCTGAGGAAGGTTGAGATCTATGACCAAGTTGCCAAAGGTCATGTATTCTTGATTGGGTACTTCTAGGTTGGTGATGCCCTGGCTACGACAGCAATTTTCCCACACCAGCTCAAACTGGGTACAGGCATAGCCGCAAAGGTCGTATTGATATTCAGTTCTAACCACGGCTATCCCATTGTAGATGGGATTAACAAGGTTTTCACAAGCCGTTGGGTAATTGACTCCGACAGGTGCGTTGAGCAGAACTGGACAGATAGGAGTCGCTTCCTGGTATAGAATAATGCTGGCGGTATCATAAGCAACGGGTCCGCAATTGCCACCTATGCCATTTAAGCTTAAGTCTGTTGGGTTAACCGTCAAAGAATTAGAGGACCCTGGCTGAAATTGCGACACAGGAGTATTATTTACCCATGCTGCTCCAGCACAGTCATAGTATATATCGGTGTAGACCTTGTATATACAGCCACCTTGATGTTCATACCAAATCTCGCCCCCCATAAAGTGGGTAGCTTTCAAGGAAGAAAAGGATCCCAATAGGACCGCAAGTGCCAGCAGGAATACTCCGCGCATGGTTGTGTAGGTTGATGATGATGAATTGTTTTAGAAGAGTAAAAATAACTGATTTTTGAATCAAAAGTTTGGGTCAAGACATATTGATGTGACTATTTGTGTCACCTTGCCTCATTGCCCTCCCGATTCTCTATCAGGTATTCCATCAGTCGATTGCTCCCCCAGGTCATGAGCGTACCCACTACGCTCTTAAGTAGTAGACCAGGCCATAAGGTGAACAAAGAAGCCCACAGTCCTTCAAAGCCCCTGACGCAGCCTAGCCAGAGCCCTCCTAGTAGGATAATCAGCCCGTGGGCCAACAACCAAATGAGGGGCACCCCCCAACCAAATTGGCCCCAAGGCCGCTGGGCACACCAGCCAACCAAGCCCGCGACCAGTACGAAGCTCCACAAAAATCCCCCCGTAGGCCCAAATAGATGTTGCCAACCTCCATTTCCCTCAGCGAATACGGGTAGACCAAGTGCTCCCAATCCTAGGTAGAGCAAAACCGCCAAAGCCCCGCGCCAAGGTCCCAAGATGAATCCCAAGAGCAGTACCACCAGGGTTTGAAGGGTGACAGGAATTTCGGTTCCGCTAAAAAGCTCGATCGGAGCCACCAGCGCTAGGAAAAGCCCTCCCATGACCACCTTGAGCGGGTGGTCCCAAAACTGATCGGTGGAAATGGGGGTGAGACGGTCAATCAACATACAGGGATCAAAGATAAAAGAGAGCTAGGGCCTGGGCAAGCCTGCCAAATAGAGCCTGGGCTTCGACCAAAGTTGCTAATCCTTCGGCTAGCGTTTTGTGCTACGCCAGCTAAGCCCCTATTTTGTTCATCGTCCGACTCAACGCTTAACATGATGATGAGATATTTAATCGCTTTTTGCTTAGTAGCAAGCAGCTTAGGCTCTCAACAGGCTTATGCTCAAACCCAAGAACGCTGGTCCCTGCGTGAATGCTTGGATTACGCAGAGGAACAAAATCTAGACTTGAAAATCGCTGAACTCAATCTTGAGAGCAGCGAAATCGAAAGCCATCGTACCCGCATGGCGCGGGTTCCTAACCTCAATGGAAGCTCTAGCTTCAACGGCAACTTTGGTTACGTAATCAACCCTTTCACCAATGAGTTTACCGCAGGGGGAAACCAAAGCTTCAGCCTTGGGCTAAGCTCTGGAGTGACCCTCTATAATGGCGGCCGCCTAAACCAAACCATGCAACAAGCTTTGGTAGATCAGCAGGTGGCCAAGGAAGATTTGGCCCAGGCCGAGTATGACCTGGCTCTGACCTTAACCCTGGCTTACCTAGACATCCTTCGCAACCAAGAATTGGTCAAAAGCGCCGAGATCCAGGTGGCCAGTACCCGAGAGCAACGGAACCGTAGCTCTAGACTTGTAGACGCCGGAGTGACTCCTAGGGTAGACCTTCTGCAAATTGAGTCACAAATTGCCACCGACGAATTGGCCTTGGTCAATGCCCGAAACCAGCTGGAAACGGCTTACCTCAACTTGATGCAAATCATGCAGTTGGACCCTAGCCAACCTTTTGCCATCGAGTCGGTGGAGGTAGACATTCCTCGTAATGACTTTTTTGACACCCCTTTGTCGACTTATTACCAAGATGGCAAGAGCAATATGCCCTTTATTCGAAGCGCTGATTTACAGGTGCAAAGTGCAGAACTGGGAGAGAGCATTGCCCGTAGTGGCTATCTGCCTAGCTTGACTGCCTTTGCTACGATGGGAACGGGTTGGGCCAGTGGCCGGAGGATTCCTACCGGAGAAATGCTCACCGTATTTGATACCATCGGGCAGTCCATTAGCTTGAATAATGAACAGTTCCAGCCTGGGTCCTTGATCATTGAAGGGGAGCAATCCGTTTTTACCGATTATAGCTTTACCAACCAGTTGCGCGACAATGTCAATGCTTCTGTAGGCCTCAACCTGACGATCCCTATCTATAATCGCTATCAAAACCACGCGGCCGTACAGCAAGCTGAGATCCGCCGCGCCCGTGCCGAGTTGCTTTCGGCGCAACAGCGACAGCGGCTAGAGCAAGACATTCAAGCTGCCTACGTTTTGGCGCGTAGTGCCTATGGAACCTATACGTCCACCTTGCGGCAGATAGAGTCTTTGGAATTAACCTTTGATAATACCGAGAAGCAATTCAACCTAGGCGTGGTCAACTCGGTAGACTATTTGATCGCAAAAAATAACTTGGCCCGGGCCCAAAACGACCTGGTACAGACCAAGTACAATTATATCTTTCGAGCCAAAGTTCTCGACTTCTATCAAGGAAAGCCGCTTGGATTTTAAGCAAGTGGACAGAAGAAAAACGGTAATTGGGGTACGGGAGTACTGGGTAGGTGGTGGCAATTTTTCTTTCTTATTAGCCTAGCTCCGACGGCTATACCTCGATTTCTTCTCTTCAAGTGCTTAAAATGAAACTTGAGATTAGGAGCGATGTGGGAATGGGGGTGAATTATGGCTGGTCTACATGAGTTGTTTAGCTGCACTTGATGAATGTTCCTTAACATTCTCACTTTCAGGAGAAACCATAAGTTTGAGGTTCCACAGGGTTTTGGATTCTGTGGAACCTCGGTTTTTGTCATAGAGTCGAATTTTACTTTTGTAGGATTAAATGTTTACAGAGGTAAAATGTCCTACTTCAGGCTCTCACTTCCTACTTCCCATCTCCCATTCTCTGAAAAATTCCTTAACATAGGGGGCTAACCTTATCCAAAGGGAGATTTCTGCGTAGATATAGCCACCTCCCCCCCCATTTCACCCAAACCTAACCCGTCAGATGAAGCGCCTGACCCCTCGCCTTGCGACTCCCTTGATTGGCTTTGTTGTTTTTTGTACCTGGATGGGCGTTCTTTCCCTGTCTGCTCAGGTAGGGAAATACGATGCCTTTTTTGAAGAAGCCTACCAAAAACATCCTACGGTTCCTAGGGGGGTGCTTGAGGCGGTAGCTTACACCAATACCCGCATGCGCCATGTGACTCCCGCTCCTAGCTGTCAGGAATTGCCGACCTATTACGGGGTAATGGGATTGGTGGAAAATGGGAAAGGATACTTCAAAAATAGCTTACTCACGGTGGCTGAGCTATCGGGCTACGATGTTGCCCTGATCAAGCGAGACCCGCGCATCAATATCCTGGCTTATGCTTCGGCTTATTCTGTGCTACAGGCCAACAAGCGCATGTCTAACCAGCGTGTGGAAACCCACCAACCCATCATGGAGGCATTGAGTGAGATTCCCGAAGATGGGGACCTGAGTAATGACTATGCACTGGATCAGCAGTTCTATGGGGTATTGGATGAGATGCAAAACCCGCATGGAATAATACGCAGTCGTCGCTTGTTTAATTATGAGCAGATTTTTGGGAGGGAAAACTATCGGGTGCTCAGCGCGGATCGGGTGACGGTAGAGCAAACCAAAGTGAGGTCTTTGGAAGGCGATAGCTTTGACAGCAACAACCGAACAACCTGTACAGCCAGTGGGAAAAAGCCCGATTATACGGGAGCCTTATTTGTCGCTGCCAATAGCCGTAATTATGGTTCCCGGGGAGATGCGGAGATAAAGTATGTGACCATTCATACCATCCAAGGTTCTTATGCCTCAGCCATCGCCTGGTTCAAAAACCGCAATGCTCGGGTTTCAGCGCATTACATCATTCGGGCCAGTGATGGACAGATCACCCAAATGGTCTGTGAGAGTGATAAGGCCTTTCACGTCAAAACTGACAATGCCGAAGCCATCGGCATCGAGCATGAAGGGTTTATCGACGATGGACTGGCCTGGTACACCAATGAGATGTATGAAAGCTCAGCGGCCTTGGTGAGGGATATTTGCAAGCGCTATAAACTAGATCCGCGCAAGACCTTTGCGGGGCCGCCTACTACAGGGATCCGAACCCTTAGCAACATTTGCTATTTGGTCAAAGGGCACCAGCATTTCCGTGGCAACAATCACATCGATCCGGGTCCGTTTTGGGACTGGGAACGCTATTACCGGCTGATCAATGGAGAGCCAACTCCTGAAGTATTTACCGATCGCAAGGGCCGGATCTATGATAGTGGAGGCAAGAATGGCGACTATGCCGAGCTCGACCGCAGGGCCTATTTGATTCAACCCAAAAATGCGACTACGCTGACCCTAACTTTTGAAAAGTTAGATTTAGAAGGGACCAATAAAGCTCCATTCGACTATTTGACCATCTATGAGGGCAATAATTCGGCGGGGAAAGTACTGGGGCGCTTCACCGGTGCCGCCCTGCCTCCACCTATCAAAGTTGCCACCGGTGCCGCCTACATCGAGTTCCGTTCAGATTGTCAGGTCAATAAAGGAGGCTGGGAACTACGCTATACCTCTGATAATGAAGAATTGGACTGTCCTTCTCCGCAGAATCTAGTAGCCAGCCAAATATTTCCCATGGGGGCGACCCTTAGCTGGAACGAAATACCTGCTGCTCGGCAATATTTGATCTACATAAAACGCCGCAGTTTTCAGGAGCAGCCCATCCTGTTTCGAACCACCGAGCCTCGCTTGGTTGCCACAGGTCTTGCCGCCAATGCTGAGTATCAATGGCAAGTAAGGGCCATCTGTGCGACGGGGGATACCTCTGCCATCGCAGGTGAGACCTTCCAAACACCCAATACCGCTCGTAATGGCCGTACCCAAATATTCGCCGTTAGGGTTAATCAGGGCCGTTTTTTTGATTCGGGTGGTGCTGAAGGTTCCTACGGGGATCGTGAAAAGTTTTTGTACCAAATCATTCCCCCAGATGGCGGAAGGGTAGAGCTGGTTTTCCGCCAATTTGCGACAGAACAAGACCTAGATAAGTTGACCATCTATGATGGCACCAACCTCAGCACGGCAGCCAACTTGGGGACATTCAGTGGAACCAAGGCTCCCAGCGGTACCATTATGTCTTCCGGGAACGGATTGAGCATCCTGTTTGAATCGGATCAGCGAACCATTGCTGCGGGATGGCGGGCTTATTGGCGCAGTGTAGACGGCGGTGATACGCCCCCACCTACACGTCCAGACCCTGCTCCACCCACTCCCACTCCCGATCCTGTCACCCCACCCGTCGTGAGCGCCTTGAAGCCTGTCTTACAGTTTCCGCGTACAGCTCCTACCACCGAAGCTCAACTGGCAGAGCGCTACGATGGCAGCTTTACCCTGAGCTTTAAAGACAAGGATAACAGTGGCCGTGGCATGGCAAACCGATTCTACAATGTGGCACAACAGGGCTCGGCTGGGTTGCAATCAAATTCTGGTGCAGGTTTTTTCTACGATGATTTCTCTAGTGGCTTACGCAGCTTTTGGACGCAAGGAGCTGGCAACTGGGAGGTGAACCAGGGAATTTTGGTTCAAAAAAACCTGACCTTGGCCAATACCAACCTGTATGCAGATCTCACTCAGCGCTCTGACCAGGTCTATGTCTACCATTGGAAGGCTCGGATGAGCGGAGGCAACAGCAACCTTAGGCATGGTTTACATTTCTTCGCCTCCAAGCCAGCATTACCGGACCGAGGGACCTCCTATTTGGTCTGGATTAGGGAAGGAGGCGAGGGAGCGTCCTTAGAGAAATCCAGGGCGATTTCCTAGAGATCTACAAGACGGTGAATGACCAGTTTGACCGTAAAGTGCGGAAAAGCATATCACTAGAAGAAGGCGCTGCCTACGACTATAAGACCATTTATAATCCTCGCAAAGGCCGAATTGAGGTCTACATCAATAATGAATTTGCCGGTTCTTGGGTCGACCCTAACCCGCTAAAAAGTGGCCGGGCCATATCCCTGCGGAGCGGCAACTGCCAGCTGGAGGTCGATGACCTGCGGGTGTACCAAGCCAGACCCAGTAAAGTGAAAATAGAGGTAGGGGAATCAAGTGGAAATGCGCTACGAGGGACTGGCGCTTTTACCATCAGCTCTTTGGTTGTAGATCGCCGCATCGACTGGTCCAAAGTAACCCAAGCCAGCTCGAGGATAGGGACTGCAGCGGCTCCTCCTACACCTACCCCAGATCCTGGACCGACTAGGCCCGTAGATCCTCCATCTACCTCCAATCCTTCACCAGGTAGCCTGTCTGGTAGCTACCGCGATGATTTTACCTTTCAATTAGGTGGGGTTGGCACTACTTTTTTCCTGCCAAGTGATCAGCAAGCAGGCCGCTTTACCGCGAACCGTCGTTTGGGGTTTTTCTATGAAGATTTTCCTGGAACACAGTTGGACCCCGTTTGGCAATCGGTATCTGGACAGTGGCGGGTACGTAGTGGGGCGCTGCAACAGTTTGCCGTGGAGGAAGGCAACAGCAACCTCTTTATCCCCTTGGAGCAAAGCAGTAGCCAAACCTATCTCTATCATTTCAAAGCACGGATGCTTAGTGATGGAGATAATCGCCGCTTTGGGTTACACTTTTTTTGTTCTGAAGGAGTCGGAGATAATAGGGGCGATTCATACTTGGCTTGGTTTCGGTTCAATGAAACGGCTCCTGGGCGGGTAGAAATTTACCGTTCTGACAACAATCAACTGCCGAAATATAAGACACTCCAAGAAGCGACCCTTGTCAAAAACCGTTGGTACGACGTCAAGATCTTGTACGATCCCCTCTCCGGTCGCATTTCCACCTATCTGAATGATCGCTTGGTTCTTACCTGGCGAGATCCGGAACGAGCCTTCGCTCAAGGTGGCTATCTTTCATTGCGTACCGGAAATGCCGTGGTAGAATTTGACGACCTCAGGGTATACCAAATGGCCAAGGATCCCAAACTTGAACTGACGGTGGGGCGAAATGAGATGTTTCGCGACCCTGGCCCAGCTAAGTTACTCCTCTTGGGTTATGCCAATCAGCGCTGGTCTGAGGTGAAAGAGCTCAATACCACGATTCGATAGCCTGTCGCAACAATATTGCAAATTTGGAGTTCATTCTCTTAGTTTGTGGTTTGTTGCGGATTGAAATGCGAAGGAAGACTTATATAAAGATTTATTCCTGCCTGTTTTTGGGCCTAAGTCTTCTATTGGCTTTTCCCATTCAGTACTGGCATCATGCTTGGGATGAGGAGCATGAAGTTGATCACCGTCACCAGCATGAGATACACCTGCTTGGTTTCTGTGAAGCCGAGGTCGACCATTGCGAACTCTGTGATTTTGCCCTGTTTAACTATTCTACCTTAAGTGGGCATGAGCTTGTTTTGGGTAGGCATCAAATACACCCTGAACCTCTTTTACACGCCCTTAGGCAATTCTCATCTGCCTATCTTCTTCCTCTTCACCGCGGGCCTCCATTTGCTTAAGTCGTCGAAAGGTTTCGAGTACTTAAGTCAAATTTTATATGGGCAAAAACCAGTTCAGCCTGGTCGCACGGCTTGTTGTGGGCCTATGCTGCTTATGGGGCTATTCGGTTCAAGCACAATCTTGTAATTTATCTCTGCATGGCGAGGTGTTAACTGCCTCCCTTGGTGAACCCTTGCCTTATGCGAAGGTCCATCTGAAAGGACAAGACCTTGGTGTTTGGACCGATTCTATGGGGCGCTTTGAACTCCATAATTTATGTCCTGGGCAATATACCTTGGTGTGCGAACATCTTCATTGCGAGCATCAGGAGCTAACCTATCATCTGGAGGATAGACCCCGCAGCGTGACCATTGTCTTGGAAGATGAGGCCTTGAAGCTGGAAGAGGTGCTGATTCTTTCTCAGCAAAGAAAAGAAGAAGATGTACAATCAGGGGTCACGCTAAGCGGCCTGGCATTGAGCAGCAAGCAAGGGCAAAGTTTGGCGGATATTTTGACTAGCGCCCCTGGAATCAGTGTAAAGCGTACGGGAGCGACCATCGCTAAGCCTGTCATCCATGGTTTGCACAGCAATCGAATTTTGATCCTCAACAATGGCATTCGTCTAGAAGGGCAGCAATGGGGTTCGGATCATGCTCCAGAAATAGATCCTTTCTTGGCCCAGCAAGTCCGTGTATTGCGTGGTGCCTCTGCGGTCCAATATGGTTCAGGTGCCTTGGCGGGGGTGATTCTAGTTGAGCCCAAGAGCTTACCTGACAGCGTCGGAATAGGAGGCGAAGTCAATTTCCAAGCGTTTAGCAATGGCAGGGTAGGGGTCGCTTCTGGGCAATTAGAAGGCAAACTGGCATCTATTCCCCTCAGTTGGCGCATGCAGGGCACCCTTAAACGTGGCGGCAACCTGCATACGCCAGATTACTATTTGACCAATACCGGTGTAGCAGAACAAAATTTCTCAGCTGCGGCTAAACTGGGAGAGTTTAAACGAGGGCTAGAGGTCTTCTATAGTCAATTCAATACCCGCATAGGGATCATGTCTGCCTCTCACTTAGGAGGACGGTCTGACTTAGAGAGGGCTTTTCAGGCCCCCCAGCCTTTGGGGTCAGATACAGCAAGGTTTTCCTACCATATCCAGCGCCCATTCCAATTGGTAAATCACCATTTGACCAAGGTGCGCGGCTATCGTCGCTTAGGAACGTGGGGGAAGGTTCAGGCTATTTACGCCTATCAATTCAACAAACGACAAGAATATGATTTACATAAACCGCGCGGCAGTGTGGATGGGGTCTCTGTTCCTGAGCTAGATTTTCGTATTCATACCCATACCTTCGAAACCATCCTCGACCACAATGCCTGGCGGGGTATCAGTGGCCGAATAGGAGCTTTTGGCCTTTACCAAAACAATGCCCTCCAAGGACGTCCATTTATTCCCAATTTTGTAATGACGGGAGGAGAGTTGTATGCAATAGAGCGCTGGAAAGGCCGGCGCATCGAGCTAGAAGCAGGATTGAGATATGACTACCGCTATTTACACAGTGCCAGGAGGGAAGCTGCCGATGTGATATTTGAGATCCGGACCTTTCAAAATGTGTCTGGATCAGTGGGACTTATATGGCGCGTGGCGCCCGAGTGGACTCTGCGTTTCAACTCAGGCAGCGCTTGGCGCCCTCCTCATGTAAATGAATTGTTTAGCGATGGTCTACACCACGGAGCTGCTACCGTAGAGATTGGTAACCCAGATTTAGCCCCTGAGCAGGCTATCAAATCAGTGGCAAGTCTGGAGTATCGTGGCTTGGGCGGCTTCAGCGCCACGCTTTCAGGTTATTATCATTACTTCTTTAATTTTATTTATCGGAGACCAGGGGGATTGGATCGAACCATTCGGGGGACTTTTCCTAAGTTGGTCTATGACCAAGCTGCGGTCCGTCTCGCAGGACTCGATATCGAACTTGCTTATCGTCCGGTCTCAGGTTCAGGGTTACAGGCTTCCCTAAAGGGAAGTTACTTGCGCGCTGATAACCTTGATACAGAACAACCCCTGATTTTTATGCCAGCCAACTGGGGAGAAGCCGGTCTTGGCTATCAAACCAAAAATTGGCTTGGGCTGAATTATGCTTGGGTGCAAGTTAGCAGTCGGCACGTAACGGAGCAGACCCGCATCCCTCTGACAGAAAACCCCGAAGAAGCAGACTGGCTCCCCCCGCCTGGGGCCTATACCCTCGTCAACTTAGACCTGGGGCTTCGGACCAAGCTTTACGGACAAACAATTGAATTGGGCTTAAGGGCAGACAATCTCCTTAACCAGCGTTACCGCGATTATCTCAACCGCTTCCGCTACTTCGCAGATGAGATAGGCCGCAATGTTTCGTTGAGAGTCAAAGCCACTTTCTAACCGTCGTGACTACTACGCTCCACACTTTTGCTAAACCAGCCCTCCATGCAAGACACAATCTGAAATTAACTTCTAAACTTTATTTTTTATCAAACAGATTATTATGAACCAGATTTCAACCGCTTGGTCCATCGCAGTAATGATTGTCCTAGCTTTGTTCCTACAAGCCTGTGGTCCCGAGGTCCCTCCCAATGAGGAAGAAGAGATAGACACTGTCACCCTCGTGTTTTCAAATGGCCCCACGGTAGTGTGGAATATTGACG
>CAZFPQ010000199.1:0-13628 GCA_964521065.1 uncultured Bacteroidia bacterium
CGAGACCCAGATACTTTTATGCATCCAGAAGTAAGGGGTCTATTTCCAGCGGGGGAAGGTCCGGGGTATGCGGGTGGCATCATGTCAGCCGCCATTGACGGTCAGCGGAGTGCCCGGACAATTGTCAACTGGCTGAGCAATTGACACCAAGGAACAGTCAAAAAAATCATGTAAGAAAGCGAAGAAGCCTAAACCTAGTAGAATTCTATTCGTTGCTTAACTTTGCTTCTGCTTGATCAAACATTCACAGAATGGGTTGGTCTGTAGCAAAAAAATAGTTGGATCTCAATAGTTACAGAATATGAGCATCACCGCTACCCAGGTTAGTACCAGAGAAAGAATTACTCGCTTGCTGAAGGAAAGGATTTTGGTGTTAGATGGAGCAATGGGTACCATGATCCAGAAACACAAATTGACCGAGGAGGATTTTCGGGGGGACCGATTCAAAAATCACTCGGTGCTCGTACAAGGCAACAATGACCTGTTGTCGATTACTCAGCCGGAGATTATCAAAGAAATTCATCGAGAGTACCTTCGGGCAGGCTCAGATATCATTGAGACCAACACCTTCTCTTCTACCACCATTGCTCAGGCGGATTATGAGATGGAATCGCTGGCCTATGAATTAAACTATGCTTCGGCCAAAATCGCCAAAGAAGCTGCCCAGGAATTCACCATAGCCAATGAACACAAGCCACGCTTTGTAGCTGGCGCCATGGGACCTACCAACCGGACCGCATCTCTTTCCCCAGATGTCAACGATCCAGGTTATCGGGCGGTAACTTTTGATCAATTGGTGGAAGCCTATTATGAACAGGCACGTGGGCTCATCGATGGGGGAGCTGACCTATTGTTGGTAGAAACTGTATTTGATACCCTCAATGCCAAGGCAGCCCTCTTTGCGGTGGATACCCTCAAAGAAGAGAGGAACATGGATATCCCCGTCATGGTTTCTGGCACCATCACGGATGCTTCAGGTAGAACTTTATCAGGCCAAATGGCCGATGCCTTCCATGTATCCATTTCTCATGCAGATCTACTTAGCGTAGGGCTCAATTGTGCCTTGGGAGCACGCCAGTTACGCAGCTACGTCAAGGATTTATCGAGGGTGTCTACTTCCTTTATTTCGGCATATCCCAACGCGGGTTTACCCAATGAGTTTGGAGAATATGATCAGTCTCCTCGCCAAATGGCAGAATTGATTCGGCCCTTTCTGGAAGACGGCATCGTCAATGTCATCGGAGGGTGCTGTGGCTCTACCCCTGATCACATCCAGGCCATAGCCGAAGTAGCCGCCGAATTTCCTCCCCGTACCTTACCAGAACTCCCCCAGCGACCAAACTTCTCTGGCCTAGAAGCTCTGGTAGTCACCGAGAATACCAATTTCATCAATGTCGGTGAACGAACCAACGTGACCGGTTCGAGAAAATTCCTGCGCCTAATCAAAGAAGAAAACTTTGAGGAGGCCCTCTCCGTAGCCAGGCAGCAAGTCGAAGGAGGGGCTCAAATCATTGACATCAATATGGATGAGGGCATGCTCGAGTCCAAAGAGGCCATGGTGCGCTTCTTGAATCTACTAGCCGCTGAACCCGACATCGCTCGGGTACCCATCATGATTGACTCTTCTAAGTGGGAGGTAATTGAAGCGGGCCTCAAATGTATTCAAGGCAAGGGAATCGTCAACTCTATTTCTCTAAAAGAAGGAGAAGAAGAATTCATCAAGCACGCAAAATTGGTCAAAAAGTATGGTGCTGCCGCCGTCGTGATGGCCTTCGATGAAACAGGACAGGCCGATACGTTTGAAAGGAAAACAGAAATTTGTGCCCGTGCCTACAACATCCTAACCAAGCAAGTAGGCTTACCAGCCAACGACATCATCTTTGATCCCAATATTTTTGCCGTTGCTACGGGGATAGAGGAGCATAACAACTATGCAGTAGACTTCATCGAAGCTACACGTTGGATCAAACAAAATCTTCCAGGAGCTTTGGTGAGCGGAGGGGTATCTAACGTTTCGTTTTCCTTCCGTGGAAACAACGCTGTAAGAGAAGCCATCCACGCGGCGTTTCTTTATCATGCGATCCAAGCGGGAATGGACATGGGCATCGTAAATGCAGGCATGCTGGAAGTCTATGAAGATATTCCAAAGGACCTGCTGGAGCGCATCGAAGACGTGTTGCTCAACCGGCGAGAAGATGCCACCGAGCGCTTGGTTGAATTTGCAGAAAACGTCAAATCAGAAGGCAAAAGCCGCAAACAAGACCTTACTTGGCGAGAAGGCACCGTACAAGCACGCCTCACCCACGCCTTGGTCAACGGCATAGTAGAATACGTAGAAGCTGACACAGAAGAGGCTTACCAAGAACTAAATGCTCCCTTAAAAGTCATCGAAGGTCCTCTCATGGACGGAATGAACGTAGTAGGAGACTTGTTTGGTTCTGGCAAAATGTTTCTCCCTCAGGTGGTTAAGTCTGCTCGGGTAATGAAAAAGGCCGTTGCTTACCTTCTGCCCTATCTGGAAGAGCAAAAGGCAGCTGGAGCGGCGACTGGAGCTGGCAAGATCCTCTTGGCCACCGTTAAGGGCGACGTGCACGACATCGGGAAAAATATCGTCGGCGTCGTATTGGCCTGCAACAACTTCGAAGTGGTAGACCTAGGGGTGATGGTTCCCATGGCCCGCATCCTCGAAGAGGCCGAAAAGCAGCAAGTAGATATGATTGGCCTTAGCGGGCTGATCACACCTTCCTTGGATGAAATGGTCTCCATAGCAGAAGAAATGGAGAAGCGAAAGCTGGACCTGCCGCTACTCATTGGCGGGGCTACTACCAGCCGCATCCATACTGCGGTTAAAATAAAGCCTAAGTACCAAGGGCCTATCGTACATGTGCTGGATGCTTCCAAGGCTGTACCGGTGGCCCAAAAACTTATCGACCAGGATAAAGATAGCCGAGGAGCTTACGTAGCTTCCTTAGCAGAGGAATATCAAAAGTTGGCGGAAGGGCATGCCGCTCGCCAAAAAGCCAAAAAGTTTTTGACTCTCGATCAAGCAAGGGCCAATAAATACCAGGTAGACTGGAGCAAAGGAGTAGCTGCGGCACCCAAGCATCCCGGTCAACACGTCTTTGAGGAGTATGACCTAGAAGAAATCAGTCGCTTTATAGACTGGACTCCTTTCTTTTCCTCCTGGGAGCTAAAAGGAAAATACCCTGAGATTTTGTCCCATCCTGAGAAAGGGCCAGAAGCGCAAAAGTTATTTGACGATGCCAAGGACATGCTGACCCACATCATTGATGAGAAATGGTTGACCGCCAAAGCCATTGTTGGCTTATTCCCCGCCAATGGGGTAGACCACGATGACATAGAAGTATACGCAGACGAAAGCCGCCAGGAAGTCATCGCGCGCTTTTATAATCCTCGCCAACAATCAGAAAAGAAAGGGGATGTAGCGAGCATGAGTTTGGGAGATTTCGTCGCGCCAAAAGAAACTGGCCTAGAAGACCACATTGGCTTGTTCGCCGTCAGTACTGGGCACGGAATCGAGCAACATGTGGCTCGTTTTGAAGCGGACCATGACGATTATAGCAGCATCATGCTCAAGGCTCTGGCAGATCGCCTGGCCGAAGCTTTTGCCGAGTTGATGCATCAAAAGGTAAGACGCGAGATCTGGGGCTATGCTACCCAGGAGGACCTGAGCAACGAAGACCTGATCGCCGAAAAGTATCATGGCATTCGTCCTGCTCCTGGTTACCCGGCCAACCCAGACCACACCGAAAAGATCACCATGTGGCAGCTGATGCCCATTGAAGAGCAAACGGGAATCACCCTCACTGAGAGCTTGGCCATGAGTCCAGCTGCTTCAGTCAGTGGCATCTACCTGGCCCACCCAGAGAGCAAATACTTTGGGATCGGTAAGATCACCAAGGACCAAGTAGAAAGCTTGGCTGAGCGCAAAGGGATGAGTGTGGCTGAAATAGAAAAGTGGATGGGGCCCTATCTTGCCTATTAAGTAGGAGGCGAGAAGCGAGAGGCGAGACAGATTGGTTCTGATAATCAACAATTTAAACCGATTTCATTAATTGGGTTCTTCTGTCTCTTTACATAAAGCAGATGCTGAGACCAAAATCTCATTGAAATATTTGGGTCTGGGAAAACAATTCTCAGACCCACTTTTTATTTCTTTTCCATGACGTCTACTCCAATCCAGCCCTTAGGAAGTCCCTGAACAAGATATTTTTGGGCTTTGGCTAGGAAATAGTTAGCAGCCAAGTCTCCCCCTTTTGCTAAGGGCCTAAAATCATGGCTGGCCCTTTCCATATTTCCGTCCATATAGGCTTCGATGGCATGGTGGAAAGCACTTCGATTTTCCTGTTTAAATTCCGCTAAACTCGGGCTATCTGCGGCAAAGCATTCATAAATACCCATGGGTTGCTGACGGCCTTTGACTTGGACCAGGCCCAAATAACGGGTTTTTTCTTCTACAGAAGACTGGAGTTGAGCATAGCTATCCTCACTCAACACAATCTGAGCACCAAAAAACTTTGTCAAACCTTCAAGGCGCGCCGCGATGTTAACGGTATCAGCGATCACCGAGGCTTCGGAGCGACGCTCATCTCCAATGATGCCCAAGATAAGCGAGCCCGTGTGCATGCCCATGCCCACCTTGAGCAGTTGACGATTTTGGGTCTTACGCCGTAGGTTATAGACACGAATGGACTCCTGCATGGCGATGGCTGCTTGGAGGGCATGATCAGGGCTGTGTTGGAAGATGGCCATGATGCCATCACCTAAATATTGGTTGACAAAGCCTTGGTTTTCCAAAATAATGGGCCCCATCCTTCGGGCATATGCTTGAACAAAGCCAAAGTTTTCTTCTGGAGTCATGCTTTCAGACAAGCCCGTATAGTCTCGAATATCTGAGAAAAAGACGGTTACCTCCTTGGCTTGATAGTCTCCTGGTTGAGCCTCGGTGATGTCTTCTCGCCCTAGGCTTTGAATAAACTCCCTAGGCAGAAAACGACTGGAAGCCTGGTTGATCCGCTTTAGATTCAGGTGAGTCCTGAGTCTAGCCAAGAATTCATCGCGAGAAAAGGGTTTGGCTAGGTAATCGTTTGCCCCTGTCTCCAAGCCTTGCACCAAATCTACAACTTGGTTTTTGGCGGTAACCAAGATGATGGGCAATTCGGAAGGCAAAAAGCGCTCCCTCACGCGTTTGGCTACTTCATAGCCTGACATTTTAGGCATCATGATGTCTAGTAGCATCAAATCGAAAGGAGCCGTTGCTTCCTCGAGCAGGGTCAAGGCTTCAATGCCATTCATGGCAAAGGAAAGCAGAAACTCTCCCCCACTCAGGTGGTTCTTGAGTACCTGGTGGTTTATTGGTTCATCGTCTACGATGAGAATGCGATACTGACGTCCATTTTTGTTCCATGCTTCCAAGGCTTTCTCAGAACTCGCTATGTTTGGGACCAAGGAGCTAAGCTGGCTGCTGGAGTGAGAACTTGCAGCATCTTGCTTTGAGATCGGTAATGTGAAGAAAAAGGTAGAGCCCCTTCCGAGCTGAGATTCAGCCCACATTTTCCCTCCATGCGCCTCTATCAGCTGTCTAGAAATACTCAGCCCCAGGCCGGTTCCTGCATACTCTCTTTGAATGGAGCCATCCGCCTGAGAAAACTCATCAAAAATGCTTTCGAGTTTATCCGCAGCGATCCCTATTCCGGTATCTGCAATTGAGACCACATGTTGTCCTTCTCTTTGCTCAGCACGGATGGCAATGGTCCCTGCTTCTGTAAATTTGATAGAGTTCCCAATCAAGTTAAAAAGCACTTGAGAAAGTCGATCTTCGTCAGCCATAGCCGCTGGTAGCTCTTTCGCAATCTCATTGCGTATGACCAGATTTTTTCCCTGAACCAAAGTAGCAGACACCTGCAATACCACATTCACCAAGGAGTGAAGGTCGAGGGGTTTCTGGCGTAGAGCCAAATCGGCATTTTTTAGTCGAGAGAAGTCCAACAAATCGTTGACGAGGGAGGCCAGGCGCTTGCCAGAGGCAAGCAACATGCTCAAGTTTTGCCGGTTTTCTGTATTGGTTTCCCGCTCATACATGCCTTCAGCCAGACCAATGATGCCGTGTAAAGGAGTCCGCAATTCGTGAGAAGTATTGGCCAAAAATTGATCTTTGAGTTGGTCGACCTGGCGCAAGCGCTGGTTAATTGCTTCCGAAGCTTTGGCTCGCCTTTCTTGCCTACGATACTGAAACAGGAAGACTCCCAGCAACATCATAGCCACCAAGGTGATCAACATATAGTTACGGAACTGGACCTGTCGATCATAGGCCGTTTTCAGCTGGACCTGGGCCTGCACATTGACCAAGCTATCCCGCAAAGCTTTTTGCTCAAAATCGATCCGCAGGGTTGCCCTTTGATTGGATGCACTATTGAGGCTATCCCTAACGTCTTGGTAGATTTCTAGCATTTCTAAAGCCTTCCCCTTCTTACCCAGTGCTTTAAAGGATTCATAAAGCAGCATCGCCCCCCGCTGAATGGTAATGGTATATCGGGTGTCTCCTTCTGAAAAGGCTAAAAACCAAGGATAATATTCTTTAACCGCGTACTCGTGATCTCCCCTGCGATGGCGAAATCCAGCGATTGACTTGCGGTTAAATAATTCTCTTTCGGGAAAAACTTGATCCTCCGGGATGGAATCCAAAAGAGCTTCTTGCCTAGCCAAATAATACCATGCGCTATCCAACTGATCTGCTTTTTCAAACAGGTTTACCAAGCCATTGAGAACCACCGCTTGATCATATCCTTGCCCCCACTTTCGCGTAAGTCTCCAAGCATAGAAATATTTTTGCCTAGCCAGCCTAAACTCCTTGCGTTCGAGGTAAATGTCCCCTGCATTCAAAGTAGGAGAGCAAAGATTGGCAATGCCTCGCCCAGAAGTATTCTGAAAGCCCTCTCCCAAATAAACCTTTAAAATAGAATCTGCCTCCTCGAAGTACCTAAGCGCACGGTCCACGTCTTCATTGCTCTTATAAACATTGCCCAAATTATTCCGGGCCAGGACTTGATGCTCACTATCAAAAACGGAATCTGCATATGCTTCGCACCATTGATAGTAATACAGAGACAGGTTGTAATCGCTTTCAAAATGAAGCCCCAAATCAAACAAAGCTCGTGTCTTGAACTGACTGAGCTCAAAACGCGGAGTCAGTTCAACAATTTTTTTCAAACATCGCATGGACAGGTCATAGAGCCTTCGATCATAGGCATTTTGCTCCAACCAAATGTAGAAGGGCAGTCCCATAGATAGCTTTGCGTCCCCACGAATGTGGTTTAAGGCCTGAAAAGCCTGGTTCATATAGTCTTGAGCAAGGGAGTCTTGATCAAGTCTAAAGTAATAGGTGGCCAAGTTGACCGCAGCCAAGGCCTGCCAAACTCCTGCCTCACCATCTGCCTTTAATGTCAACGTGTTGGTTAGAAAATCAAGGTATTGGGTGCTATCTTTTTGGTTAGTCCAAGCAAAGATACTTCTAGCTAGAAACTGTAAGCTCCTTGCTTGCCGAGCTTGATCACCTTGCGCTTGGCTCAACTCGAACGCCTGCTTAAAGCAGATCGCAACCGAATCAAGGTCTGGATTTTCTCGAAAGTAATAGCATTGTCCTTCGCCCCAGGCAAAATCGATATCGAGATCGGGAAAATTATGCTGCTGATTAAGGGCTTGCCCTCGGCTATAATAGCTTTTTGCCTCATCAGGTTTTTGCAAAAAGAGAAGGGCATTTCCTACTTGGACATATGCACGAACCAAGTGATAGGGCTCACCGTTACCCTTAGCCTTTTCCAAATATTGTTGGGCATAAAACAGGCTGCTATCGGGATCTCCCCATGGTCCGTAGCGATTAAAATAGAAACCTGAAAGGCCATAGAGGGCCTCTAGTCGGGTCTCTACAGGAAGATCGCTACTTTTCGCCTCTGCCCTAAGCTTTTGCAGATAAGACTGGGCCTGACCAAAAGAACACACACAACAGACAAAGACCAATGAGCCAAAGAGTCCACGAAAAAAGGAATTACTCATGTTAAGGATAACGCTTGGAAATAAGATATAACATCCCTCACACAGAGTAAAACCTAGATCTAGGAATTACCAACTACTTCCGTTCCATCACATCGACTCCCGTCCAATCCATAGGTAAGCCTCGGCTGCGGTAATCTAGTGCCTTGCCTAAGAAGTACTGAGCCACCAGGTCTCCCCTACTCGCCAATTGACCAAAACCCTTGGCTGCACGGTCCATGTCTCCATCTAGGTAGGCCTGCAGGGCATTTTGGAAGTCAACCGCCGCTTCTTGCTTCACAGCTAATAACCGAGGTTCATCCGTTGCATAACATTCGTAGATGCCCATGGGCTGCTGTCGACCCTTGACCTGAACCAGACCAAGATAGCGGGTTTGGGCCTTAGTTTCCTCGCTGAGCAAGGCAAAACTATCCTCACTTAACATGATCTGGGTACCATAATACTTGGTGAGGCCTTCCAGTCGAGCGGCGGTATTCACCGTATCGGCTATTACCGTGGCATCTGATCGGCGCTGATCACCAATGATGCCCATGATCAAAGGGCCCGTATGCAAGCCCATGCCCACGCGTAGCAGTACTCGATTTTCAACGGACTGCTGGCGGTTGTATTCGCTGATAGAGCGCTGCATATCGATGGCTGCTTGCAAGGCATCTGCTGGACTTTGCTGAAACAAGGCCATGATGCCATCTCCTAAATATTGATTTACAAACCCTCGGTGCTCAGATATGATCGGCCCCATGCGGCGGGCATAGGTTTCCACAAACTTGAAATTCTGCTCAGGAGTCATGGTTTCTGAAATCCGGGTGTAGTCCCGGATATCGGAGAAGAAAACGGTTACTTCTTGGGCTTGGTGATCACCCAAACTCACTTCCGTAATACCCTCTTTCCCCAACACTTTGATGAATTCAGTAGGGACAAATCGGCTGGTAGCCTGATTAATTTGCTGTATGTTTAGGTGAGTCCTAAGACGGGCTAGGAATTCATCCTTGGTGAAGGGCTTGGCAAGGTAGTCGTTGGCACCCGTTTCTAAGCCACGTACCAAGTCTGCTACTTGGTTCTTGGCGGTAACTAGGATAATTGGCAACTCAGAAGGTAAATATTTTTCCCTCACCTTTTGGGCCACTTCATAGCCCGACATGCGGGGCATCATGACATCCAGCAGGATGAGGTCAAAGTCCAATTCGGCTTGTTCTAAGAGCTCCAAGGCTTCAAACCCGTTCATGGCTGAGTGTAATTCGAATTCTTCTCCACGCAGGTGATTTTTAAGCACCTGATGATTGATGGCTTCGTCGTCAACGATGAGGATGCGAACAAGGCCTCCAGGCTTGTGGCCCTGTATCAACTTTGCCCCTAAAGCTACTTGTGAAGGCATCAAGGGAGTCAACTGGGTCAGCTCACTCTTTTGTACGGCAGCCTCTTCAGAAATTGGAAGCGTGAAATGGAAGGTAGAGCCTTTACCCAATTCTGAGTCTACCCACATCTCGCCGCCATGGGCGCGGATGAGCTGGCGGGAAATGCTCAAACCGAGACCAGTACCGGCAAACTCTCGTTGGATGGATCCATCAGCTTGGACAAATTCCTGGAAAATGGTGTCCCGCTTGTTCTCCGGGATGCCGATGCCAGTATCGCTAACGGATATCCGCACTTCCGCGTTCACCTCTTCTGCGGAAACTTTTACTTCACCCTCCTCGGTGAACTTGATGGCGTTGCCTACGAGGTTATAAAGCACCTGCGAGAGGCGATCTTCATCGGCCAGAGCGGCCGGGAAGTCTACTGGGATCTCATTGCGCAAGTGAAAGGGCTTACCCTGGGTAAGGGGATGGGAGACTTGCAGCACTACGTCGACCAATGAGCGTAGGTCGGTTGGCTTCTGTCGCAGGGCGAGGTCAGCGTTCTTGATGCGGGAGAAGTCGAGCAGGTCGTTGACCAGCGAGGCAAGACGCTTGCCAGAAGCCACCACCATGCCTAGGTTGTGATGCAATTCTTCGGGGCTGAGGTCTTGCCCCATTAACCCCTCGGAAATGCCTATGATTCCATTGAGGGGGGTACGCAATTCATGAGAAGTATTGGCCAAAAACTGATCCTTGAGCTTGTCAACTTGCTGCAATCGTTGGTTGAGCTCCTGAGCAGATTCCAATTTTTCTCGCTGTTCTTGGGTACGCCAGCGATAGATGAGATAGGCCACCGCTGCTAAGGCTAAGAGATACATAAGCTTGGCCAATGTACTCCACCACCAAGGCTGCAAAATGACGATGCTCAACTCAATGGGATCACTCCAATAGCCATCGCTGTTCATGCCTTTGACTGAGAAGGTATAGCGACCTGGGTCCAGGTCAAAGAAACTAGCTTCGCGCTTGTCACCGGCATCTATCCAGCTTTCGTTGCTGGAACCTTCCATGCGGTATTGGTAGCGCACCCCTTCTGGATAGTTAAAGTGAATACCACGGTAGCTAATGGTGAGGCTGTTTTGGTCATGGGCAAAGGTGAAACCTCCTGTTAAATCCCCCCAAGTAAGATTCACCTTTTCTGAGTTAGCTTCCCCTTGCATTAAGAGACTGTAAAATCTCATGCTTGGTGAAGTCGTATCAGGTTGAAGGTAGTCGGGGTGAAAGTGGTAAAGAAATTGATTATTGGGATCTAACAGCGTGATAGAGCCATCTTTGTGGCTAAACTTTTCCCTAGTTGAAAACTCAAGTCCATCAAATTGAGGAACATGTTTTACCGTGTTTGTTTCCCTATCAAAGATCCCTGCCCCATATTTAGTAGAAAAAATCCAAATAGAATCTGGCTCCCCCTCCAAAAGGAAATAGCTTTCCCGATTGGGAATAAATGAAATATAGGAAAAGAGATCGTCCGAGGTCCATATATTCTGCATCACCCCATCCTGATAGTCTGAGCATAGGGAGTAGTTACCTCCGAACCACAAAGTTCCCCCCTTAGTCACCAACATATCAAAAACGAACTCATTGAAAAGCTCCGATTTTTGAATGAGTTCCAGGCCTTGCTTTCCCCACCGAAAATGACCTAGCTGGCTTCCCATGAGTCCAGTTACCCAGAAAGTACCATCTGGAGCTTTGGTGATCTTAATCGGAGTATTTTGAAATTTGCTAGTTAGTCTTTCCAAAAAACCTTGGTCAATAGGTGTGTATGCACCCGTCCTGATGTTATAAAACCTCCTCTCATAATTTACATACATGATTGAGTCATTGATCATGTGATGGTGGACTGCAACTGCTAGCCCTCTCCTTGGGGGGGAGGCCAGAACCTTAGCACGATTTAGCTTTGGATCCAGTTCCGCAAATTGTCGATAGTTATAAAAGAGCAATTTTCCTTCGGACAGGGTATCAATAACCATAAAGAAACGTCCTCCCACGCCGAAAACGCTGTCCTCATAGCTTTCATAAGCTCCCGTAGAGGGGGTGTAACGGATCAGTCTGGAATGAGGTCCCTCAGACAGATATTGAGATATCCATAGATCCCCAAACTCATCCATTAAGACCGATTGTGACGACACCTGAGCATTTCCGAAGTCGCGGTTATTGATCACCTGAAAGGGCAAGGGGTTTAAGGAAAGTTTGTGTAGGTAGTGATACCAAGTGGCTACCCAGAGATTTTGATTGCGATCTAAAGCCAGGGATTTGATCCTGGCAGCCTTCAATTCAGGATGAGAAAATAGCTTAAGATTGGGAAGGCCCTCTTTTCCCTCAAAAACAAATGGAGGACTCAAACATTTAAGCCCATCATTGCGGGCCGCTCCTAGCCATAGGTTACCCTCTTGGTCTTGAACCAGCGCATTATATCCATAGGAATTGCGACTCAGGGTTTCGGGGCTATATCCACGGTTAAGTCCGGTCTTGAGGTAGCGTATCTTTCCCGTCTCTTTGTCCATTAGACCGAGTACAGCCCTGCGTATGCTGTCTTCACCCGCAACCCAAAGTTGATCATCACTATGGGTACATAAACCCACCACGTTTGTGATTCTCGAAAAACCATCCTGTATGCTTTTGACAAGACAAGGTCCAAATTGATAGGATCCATCCGCGTTTACGAGTAGCTTTTGGAGACCATTGCCATGCACCCATATGGTTCCGTCTTGTTCTTGAAACAAACGCACAAAGCTCGTCTTCAAGCCTGGCCTTGCTCTAAAGCTATTCCAAGCTTGTTTGAATGCCAACTCATCTTTTTGTCCCACTTTAAAAGCCTGGATTCCATACCACTCGGGAATCTCTGGTGGCTGTGGCCTGCCTTTCAATCCCCATGGCCAATCTCCATAGGCTTTTACCGAGTCAGTATAGTAATGCAGGGTATACTCCCCTCTAGGCAGGTCAAGAAATCCATGAACATAATTTAGGGCTGTTTTTCCGTATAAATTATCCTGGGTATCCATTTGCCATACGGTGTCTCCCATGGCATTAGTTAACCAACCAAAATCAGCTAGCTTCCAGGTAGGAATGTCCTTCCCCCAGTCTAAATGCCCCATCCCGAACATCAGTATCCGAGTAGAAGAATCCTCCACAGTGAATTTTTTAGTTCGATATTGGTTTGAAGAAACCTTTAACACCTCACACAAACTCCCAAGTGAATCGAGGATCGGCTGGAGTATTGGGGCGGGAGTAGCAGTAGAGATGAATTCAAAATCCATGCTCTCTTTGTCAGTTACGCGCAGCAGACCCAATTCAGTTCCGATCCAGATCCCTCCGTATTCATCCTCTAAAACCTCCTGACATCCAGGATCTACGGGATCATCAGGCCAGATACGTCTCCGTTTAATCTCCCCAGTTATGGGATTGAACCTTACAAATCCTGCTCCCATGGTTCCAATCCAAATGATTCCTTCCCTATCCTGAACCATGGATTTCATTTGCTTAGTGATGTTGCTTACTCCTGCATCAGAAGCCACATCGAAACGCTCAAATTCCAATCCATCGTAGCGATAGATACTGGTCATATTGATGAACCAAAGGTGGCCATCTCGGCCCGGATACACCTGATCAAAATCATATCTAAACCGCTCAGGCTCCACAAAACTGGTAATCTGATGCCCATGCTCGTAGGTAATACCAGATTGGGCAATCACGGAAGGGAAAAGCCAACAAGGAAGACACAAGGGCCAAAAGAAAGCCCTCAAAAGGAATCTGAAAACAATACGGTTCATGACAGGGGGTAGTAAAACGCAATTGATTCAATTTATAGAAATAATCTGGATTAGAAAATCGATACCCTTTTCCGAACTATTCCCCTTCACTTGCGGGTGAGACCAGAGTCAGAGAATTCAAAGCGGGATGGCCATCCTAGATCCTCGGTCCCAAAGGCTCCTGCTACTTTTTCCCAACCTATCCCCATCAAAAAAGCCAGGACAAAAGCCCTGGCATGATGCATTCAGTATATAGTCTTCCTTAATCCCACTGCTTCAAGGCCGTGCTCATGCCTTGGTACAAATAGGCTCGATCCGTGTCCCGATAATTGCTGATGCGATCGGAATCCCCCGGCTCAAAATAATAGCTATTGGGAGCAATGATGCGGTAGCCGATGCCATTGGATTCATACATCCCCAAAAA
>CAZFPQ010000200.1:0-13618 GCA_964521065.1 uncultured Bacteroidia bacterium
AGTGTACAGAACTTTTTAGCACTTCATGTTTAAAACTCTATGTCACCCGACACCTTTTAACTTCTTTAACTCCAATCCCATTTTTTAAACTCTTTAGCTCCAAATCCCCGTATCTCATCCTAATCCGAAAAAATCAATCTACTCGGCCTCTTTCCTCTTCTGAACCCGTCTGGCGATTGCGGGCCGCCCGGACGGTATTGCTACCAAAGTTGTAGGTATAGCCGACAATAAACGTTCGTTGGCTAAAGTCATAGAGTCCACGAGTGATCAGGTTGAATTCTGGCAGGTCATTGGTGGCGGTCCACTGTATTGAGTTGAGCAAGTCTTGGCCATTTAAGCTGATGGTTCCCTTGCTGCCATTGCGACCCAAACCTTTGCGAAGTCCAACATTCAAGCCGCCAAAGCCTTTTACTAGGCTCGTCCCAAATCGAGTGGGAGAACGATAAAATCCAGAAACTTCTATGCCGATCTGCTGTGGCAGCTTAAAACGCTGAGCTCCAAAGCCATTGAACGTCCACTGCTCAAACGTCAACAACTCTCCGGACAAATAGGCATTGATCTGATTCCATGAGCCGGAAAGATTGAACTGCATTTCCCACCAATCGGTGACTTTGAGTGGAAGGGTCGCGCTCAGGTTTGCCGTGTGGATGCCTTGGGTATTTTCCGCATTGATGATCTGCCGGCCGGTTTCGGGATCTACCCGCACCTGAAACTGCGTAATGGCACTGTCTTCGTAGGTATAACTCAAAGAGAGCATGAAAGTCTTGATGCGATAGTCTAGCTTGACGGCGTTGGAAATGGATGGCTGCAAAGCAGCATTGCCCGAGAAAAAAGTCTGCGGATCCATGAAAATAATGAAAGGCGCCATCTGATTGAAGGTCGGCCTTGAAATACGACGGCTATAAGAAAAATTGACCCCTTGGTTTGCGCCAATCTTTTGGGAGATAAACACACTGGGAAACAGATTCCCGTATTTTCGATCTACGATGTTTTGCTCGGTTTCTGATCCGAGGTTTGACTCTGTGTATTCATACCTCAAGCCTAGCTTGGCGCTGGTCTGGGGTCCAAGCTGGTAATCCATGGAGGCATAAGCGGCACCGATTTCTTCCTCCAAGAAAAAGATTCCGGTTAAGCTAGGATCGCTTTTCCACTCATCCCGAAAATAGGCCACTCCTACATCGTTGGTAAAGCGGGTAATGGTGGCTTTGATTCCCGTATTTACTTTTCCTTTGTCCCCCAGGCCAAATTCTAGATCCAGGGAACCTACCCCAATCTGGATGGGCGTTTCCTTCTCACTGCTGACTTCTTCATCCAGAAAGAACTCCCGCTCAGTACTCATGTAGGTGTTTTGGTAGGTCGTGGGGTTGTTGTTCTGATAGAAGAGGTAATCAGCGTTGAAAGTCAGAATGGTAGAGGGAGTGAAACTGTGCTGTACATTGAGGTTGCTCATGAAATGCTGCCAATGGTTCAGCTCAAATAAATCCAGCTCAATCAGGGTATCAGGTTGATTAGCATAGGTAAATTCAGATACCGTTAAGGCGTCCATGGTCCATTCGTTGTCGTATCCCGAGGCCAATACCCCAACAATGGTTTTGGGAGTAAGCTGATAGTCCAATCCTACCCGTAGGTTGTGATTTAGCTGCTGGGGAAAGCGGTCGCTTCGGGTGTCGAATACCACTGTCTCATCGTCCTGCTGATACTCACGGTAGCTGGTGAACAATTGATCGCGGCGGTCGACCGAGAAGGTATAGTCTCCATAGAGGTTTATCTTATTGCGGCGGTAATTGAAATTCACGCCATTATTGGTCAATAATCCCCTGCCGTAACCGATGGATGAATTGAAGGAGCCATTGAAGCCATAGTTGCTGTTTTCTTTGAGAACAATGTTGATGTAGCCTGCATTTCCTTCAGCATCAAAATTCGCAGGAGGAGTAGTAATCAGTTCAATCTTTTCGATTTGATCTGCGCTCATGCCGGCCAGCATCTGGATCACCCCCTGGATCGGCATATAATTGCGCTTGCCGTTGATCATCACGATGACTCCTTCCTTACCGGCCAAAGACAGGTTGTTGTTTCCGCGGTCAAGGATAACCCCAGGGGCTCGTTCGAGCACCTCTAGAGCGGTGTTGCCCGCCGCAGTGATGGAGTTACTGACGTTGACCACCAAGCGGTCTATTTTCTGTTCAAAGAGCTGGCGCTCAGCCGTAATTTCCACCACATCTGCCTCAATTGGGCGCAGGGTAAGCGCCAATTTGCCCAGAGCGATCTCCGTACCCGGCCCCTTCCATTGATAGGGTGCAGAAACATAGGTCTCATAGCCTACCATCCGGATTTGGGTTAGGTATTCACCTTGGGAGAGGGAATTGAACACAAAACTTCCGGCACGGTCACTTACCTGACCTTTGACCAAAGTCGTATCTGGCAAACGCATGATGAGCACATTGGCGGCCTCGACAGGCTGCCCAGCTTCATCGACTACCAAGCCAGTGACCTGAGCCATTAGTGACTGGGCCATCAAATAGCTAATCAGCAGGATCACCTGAAAACATCGAGGGTAATTCATGACAGAGGGATTAGGTAGAAAAACTGATCTCCGATCCAGATCTAGTAAGGCCGAATATTACGGCCCATTTATCCATCGAAAACCAAATAAGGAGCTAGGCTAGCTAAGCTGGACTTCAAATAAAACCAAGGGTTTATTTCATATTCCTATAAGCCTCTTTGCCCAATTCAAAGCGGGGTTTAGACTAAGACGAAAATACATTCAGAATATTTCATCTTGTGGTATTTTACTACTCCATAAAAACTGTTTCCTGGTACAGCTGCAGCCCTACCAAGTGGTTTCGCGCTCAAAACTAAGCAAGGGAATCCTTACAAAATTGCTTTTCTTCTGATAGAAACCCCAATCTCCTACGGCTAAGCACCGGAACAAAAAAAATTGGGGTATGGGGTATAGGGTATGGTCCATGAGCATGCCTAAAATAGGTTGACAGATTGGGGAGTTGAGTTGATGCTGACAGGCAACAATTTAAACCAAACTCATTGCTCAACCTCTTCTGTCCACCTACTTACCTTTCTTAACTCCTTAACTTCTTCACTAAAAAAACCAGGCCCCACTCGTGCTGGCCCGCTGCGAAGCTCGAGTGGTGGCTCCACACCACCTGACCTACCACGTTGAAGATCGCGATCGATACTTCCTCGCTTTGACCCAAGGAGAAGTTCAATACCCTCTCTCCGCTGAAGGGTTCGGTACGTTCTGAGATAGGCCATAGCCCACCAAGTCTTGCCCATCGATGTTCGTGACTTCCTCTAGGTTGTAGAGGACTCAGAACAATCACCAGCTCGGACCACCTTTCAGCCTAACCATCCACTGAGCGGTCATTTCATACCTTTGGGGAGGTCGCTTGAGGCCTCAGTCGGGTCGCCGGGTTATCTCCAACGTTTTGATTAAATTGAAGTAGTTGAACGACCCTGTAAGCTTCTCAGCCCCGCCTCATGCGTCAAACGTTTACCGATTTAGCGCCAGATTTACCCTACAGATATCTCCAACGATTCAGCCTAAGCCTTCTCCTGCTGACGGGAATTTGCGGAGGGCCCATTCTTTTACCCGCCCAATCAGTCGCCTACGATTTTTCCGTACTCACCATGCCACAAGGCCAGAATGGCAACAACGTGCAGCAGGTATTCCAGGATGAGGTAGGCTACCTATGGTTTGCCTCGCAAGGAGGCCTACATCGTTACGACGGCAGCTATTTTGAGACCTTCTTGCCAGAACCTGGCAATCCTCGGGCTATCAGCATCGACTACGTCGAATGCATCATCCAGGATCGGAAGGGCTACCTTTGGCTGGGCACCTACGGCGGGGGCTTGAACCGCTTTGACCCTCAGACTGAACTATTCACAGCCTATCGCCATCAAGCCGATAACCCTCAGTCCCTCACCTCAGATTCTATTTTTTGCCTGACTGAAGCGCCAGACGGAGCCATCTGGGTAGGGACCACTCGTGGACTCAATCGCTTTGACCCAGCTACTGGACAAGTCAAACGCTACCAGCACGATCCCAAGGATCCCCATAGCCTGCGTCTCAATTATGTGCAGGATATTTACTTTGATCAAAGAGGCAGCATGTGGGTAGGATGTGGTTTCCCCTGGCTGGGCATCAACCTGACTCAGAAGGGGGGGCTCCATCGGTACCTCCCCGAAAAAGATCACTTTGTTCGCTACCTACATGATCCCGATGATCCCCACAGCATTTCAGACAACGACGTATGGCAGATCCTCGAAGACAGCAAAGGCAATTTCTGGGTGGCTACCGATTCTTTGGGGCTGAATCGTTTTGATCATGAGACGGGACGATTTGAACATTTTCCGTTGAGCAGTGCAGCAACAGCTGGGTTATCTACACCTGATCCTATGCGAAGAGATGTGCCTTACGCTAGGTTGAGACGCATTTTTGAAGATCAACAGGGAAGGCTTTGGCTATTGACTCACCGAGGTGGCATCAACGTCTGGGATCCCAACACCCAAGAGCTAACGACCTATCGTTTTGGGGATCAAGGAGATTACCGTTTATCTCACCAATTTCACTGGAATATTACCCAGTTGAAAGATGGAAGCATCTGGCTCTGCGGCGGAGATGGGGGCAATTTTGTTGCCAAAGGGATTCCAAAAGCTTTACAAATCTCCCTGACTACCATACCAATTGATATCCAGCATGACTCCCATATCCAAGCTATTTCTAGAGACCAAGAGGGACAGGTATGGGTAGGGACCTCCCTCAGTGGAGCTTTCCGGTTCAATCAAAGCGGTACCGAGGTTCAGCAATTTTCTTCACACCCAGGGGATACGACTTCCTTGAGCGATTATGACATCCATAGTTTAGAAGTCGATCAAGAAGGCTTCATATGGCTGGGAGGTGCTCATGGAACGGGAGGAGTGAGCCGACTTGACCCCCGCACAGGAGAGGCTAGGCAGTTTTTTCCTGATTCTACCAAGGCTGGCAGCATCGGTGGCTTAGAGGTTTTCTTTTTACAAATAGATGCCCAAAACCAACTTTGGGCAAGTGGGAGTAATCCAGGCTTCTTACAGACCTATTCATCTGATAAGCAAGCTTTTGTGTCCCTTTCTTTAGGCAAATGGTCAGAAGCTTTCGTAGCCATCAAAGTAAGCGGTCTATTGCCGTCAGCTGACGGGGGTCAGTGGGTGATGGGAATGGGGCAAATTTCGGGCTCTAGGCAGCATGCCTTTTTGGCTTGGTACGATCCCACCGCTGGCCATTCAGAATTGATCTGGCAAGACAGCCTATCTTATCATGTAGATGAATTCCAAGGCTATCCGCACTCGTTCATCCAGGACATAAAGGGCAAGATCTGGTTTGCTCAGGGGAAACACATTTTCTCTTTTTCTCCGGCTACCAAAGCAGTACGTAAATACACCTTGTTTACCGAAAATGCTCAGCCTCGCTGGTTGATTCCTGGCCAAAAAGGAGAGCTGTATGCCGGGATCTGGGATCGCCTGTATCGCATCAATCCAGAGACTGAGCAAGCTATTTTGGTACACGCTCAAATCGGAAAATCGGGAGTCCATGATTTTGGGGCTGTCCACCAAGTGGATACCTTTCAATGGCTGATCGCCTATGGCAAAAGTTACTACGAATTTGATCCCCGCAACTGGGAAGACCATGCCTTTGGATTTGATCTAGAATTGAAACTGAGTAGCCTCCAAATTGCTGGCAAGAAGATCCCCTTAGACAGCGAGGTTCTGCCCCGCTCTTTGGCCCAGATGAGCCACCTGGAACTGGATCATGACAACTTCCCCTTACATATCAAGGCCGTAGCCCCCCAATATTTGTATCCTAAAAGTTTCCCCTTGCGCTATCGGATGTTGCCTACTCAGCCTGAGTGGCAAGAGCTAAACCCCTCACAAGCCATCATCTTCTCTACCTTGAGTCCGGGGGATTATCAGTTGGAAGTACAATGCTTGGGGCCCAATCAAGACTGGAGCATCGCCACCCAGCTAGAAATCCACATAGCCAAACCCTGGTGGAATCAGTGGTGGGCCTACTTGTGCTTATTGACTCTGCTGGCAGGAATTATTTATCTGGTGGTTTACCTGCGAACCTTGGCCCAACAAAGAAAGTTGGCCCAACAGGCTGAAAAGCTTGCTCAAGTCCATGCCATGAACGAGCAGCTTCGCCAGGTCGACTTGCTCAAGGATCAGTTTTTGGCCAATACGTCCCACGAGCTCCGCACTCCCCTCAATGGCATCATCGGCCTAAGTGAGGGGTTGCTCGATCAATTGAAAGCCATAAATGGGCTTGGGGACAAGGGACAAGGCGAAATGGAAGAAAATCTCCAGATGATCATTTCTTCGGGTAAGCGTTTGAGCTCCTTGGTCAACGACATCCTGGACTTTTCAAAGCTCAAAAACCGTGAGATAGAGCTTCGTCTCAAGCCCTTGGATATCAAACCCCTGGTTAGCCTGGTCCTACGGGTTCATCAACCCCTAATTGTAGGCAAGGACCTCAGGCTGAGCAGTGCTCTCCCGGAAACTTTGTCGCCAATTTTGGCAGATGAAGACCGGGTCCAGCAAATTCTTTTCAACTTAATAGGCAATGCCACGAAGTTTACCGAGCGGGGGGAAGTCCAAGTTGGGTTGAAAGAAAGCAGCGATACCCATCACACTTTTTACGTCAAGGACAGTGGAATCGGTATTCCCGAGGAAAAGCAAGCAGCCATTTTCCAAGCTTTTGAGCAAGCCGATGGATCTATTCAGCGTGCCTACGCCGGAACCGGACTAGGTCTGAGCATCACCAAGCGCTTGGTAGATCTGCACCAGGGACACCTATGGGTGGAGTCAGAATTGGGAGTAGGTTCCACCTTCTTTTTTTCTATTCCGCTGGCGAAAGAAGGACTCACCGTGCTGCCAGAGGCCCAAGCAGTCCACGTGGACCTCATGCCCTCCATTTCTTCCGTAAACAGAGGAGATGTGCCCACCACGATCGGTGAAAATCAACTGCGAGTGCTGGTGGTAGACGATGAACCGATCAACCAACAAGTAATCAAAAACCACCTCAAGGGCAGCGCTTATCACCTCACCCAGGCCATGAATGGAGATGAGGCCTTGGCCTTGTTAGCCAAAGGTCCCGCCTATGATTTGGTTTTATTAGACGTAATGATGCCACGCATGTCTGGCTATGAGGTATGTCAAAAAATTCGAGAAAAGTATCTTCCCTCAGAGCTCCCCATCATCATGGTTACCGCCAAAAATCAGGTTTCAGACTTGGTTCAGGGTTTGGATTTGGGAGCCAATGACTACTTGGCGAAACCTTTTACCAAGGCAGAATTTTTGGCTCGATTGCGAACCCATCTCAACCTCCACCGGATCCACGAGGTCACTCACCGATTCGTGCCCTCCGAATTCATCCGCAGCTTGGGCAAAGCGAGCTTGATGGATCTGCAACTAGGCGATCAAGCGGCACGTCAAGTGACCGTCTTCTTCTCCGACATTCGCGACTATACAGGTCTCTCAGAACAGATGAGCCCCGAAGAAAACTTCGGCTTTGTCAATGCCTATGCGGGTCGCATGGGTCCCATCATCGGGGCACACCACGGCTTTGTCAATCAGTACTTAGGTGATGGCATCATGGCGATTTTCCAAGAAAATCCTGACGACGCCTTGCAGGCAGCTATAGAAATGCAAAAGACCATTGAAACCTATAACCTGAGCCGCTTCGAAAAAGCACGTCGCCCTATCCGGGTCGGCATGGGTTTACATACGGGGCCTTTGATCATGGGCATCATTGGAGATCAGCATCGCACCGAAGCCGCGACCATTTCTGACACGGTCAATACCGCCTCTCGCATGGAAAGCCTAACCAAACGCTTGACCGCGCAGATCTTACTCAGTGGCGAGACGGTTGCCGGCCTGAAGAATCCCAAGGATTACCGCTTGCGCTATTTGGGACAGGTACGCGTCAAAGGCCGTCAGGCTCCCATCGGGGTGTACGAATGTTTTGATCCAAATCCTGGCGAAATCAAGGAGTTAAAGAACGCCTGGCTCGCCCAATTTGATGAGGCCGTCAAGCACTATGCTAGGCAAAACTTTGCCCAAGCCATTGTTCTGTTCCAAGCCATCTTACAAGCCAATCCAGAAGATGGCATCACCGCGAGGCTTCTCGCTGAAGCCAAGCAATACCTGGCTCATGGGGTACCTGAAGGGTGGGTGGGGTAGCTCATCCAGGATGTTGTTTTTCTCAAGGCCCTGGTATAGTTTTAGATCAGTACGCATAGCTGGATTGTCGAAGGCATCATTAAGTCATTAGGCAGTGTCCCTCTTCATCCACACAGTCTTTCCTTCGGATACCAGTGTGCCTCATCTTATTACCCCTCTGCTATGTCAAGATCGATTTGGGTTTTAGGCTTTTGGCTGTGCTGCTACTCATCTCTCCTTGCCCAAGAACCTCCCATTCGCAACTGGCGGCAAATTGCTATCGACGCAGAGGCAGATTATTATGAACAGCTTGATGCCTTGGTCAATTTATCTGGATATTACCTCCGGCGGTCACCAGACAGCTCTTTGTTCTTTGCTCGAAAGCTGAAGACCCTGGCCCAATTCTTAGGCGAGACCAACGCTGAAGCATTTGCACATAACCAACTCGGCAACAACTTCAATAATGCCGGAAGTTTCGATTCGGCCTTGTATCATTTTTCTCAAGCGCAAGAGTTGTTCCTTTCCATTGATGACCTTAATGGAGAGACCGGGGTTCGGATGAATATGGGCTTACTACATCAGAGAAAAGGGGACTTCGAATCTGCCCTGGAACAGTACTTGCCTGGCCTGGAAATTCTGACACAATTGGGCGACTCCGTCGGAATGGCTGGCACCTACATCAACATTGGCTCCGTCTATTTCTACCAAGGAGATTTCCCCAACGCCCTCGCCTATCTCACCAAAGGAATAGAAATCTGTGACCTGATTGGACACTTGCACTTCAAGGCCAACGGAATCATTAACCTGGGGCTGCTGTACAAAGAAATGAAGGATTATGACCAAGCCTTAAGTTATTACCAAGTAGGCGCGGAGTTAACTCGCGAGTTAGGTATTCGAGCTTCGCTGGCCAATACCCTCAGCAATATGGCCAGTTTAGAACACCGAAAAAACCGCCATGAAGAAGCCTTGGCTCTTTACCAGGAAGGACTAGAAATATATCGTGAGATTGGAGATCAGTCGGGCATATCCACTGCGCTTTCTAATATTGGAGGCCAGTATGAAGCCTTAGAAGAGTTAGAGCAAGCCCTTCAATCCTACCAAGAAGCCCTGAGGATTGCTCGTGACATAGGAGCAAAACCAGAGCATATTCACGCCCTCAGCAAGATCGGAAATTATTTTGTCAGCCGAGGCCAGCCTGCTCAGGCTCTGCCATATTACGAGAACGCGGCAAGACTTGTGGATGAAGACAGCTACAACACCTTTACTAGAGAAGTACATAAGGGTTTATATTTCGCTTATAAAGCTCTAGGACAAAACCAAAAGGCCCTAGTGGCTCATGAACGCTTTATTGCCATTCGAGACAGCCTCTCAAGCGAAACCAACCAACGGGCGACCATTCGCTTCCAATACCAACAAGAGGCCTTACAAGATTCTCTAAATTTTGAAGCTCAACAATCGGCGAGCGAACTCAGCTTTCAGAAGGAGTTGGCTCAGCGTAACTACTGGCTTTTTGGAGTGCTATCTACCAGCGTGATCCTAGCCTTGATCGCCTACTTTTGGGTACAGAGACGTAATCGACAAAAAGAACTAGGCCTTGAACGCGAGCGACGCGAAAAGCTAGAAAAAATTGACCAACTCAAGGATCAATTCCTGGCTAATACCTCTCACGAGCTGCGCACCCCACTCAATGGCATCATTGGCATTTCAGAATCGCTCTACCAGCAAGCCGAAGAAACCAACCCGGCTACCTTAAGAGAAAACCTGGCGATGACCATTTCCGCCGGTAAGCGATTGGCTTCTTTGGTAAATGACATCTTAGATTTTTCCAAGCTCAAGAGTCAAGAGATCGCACTTAGGCTCAAGCCCGTTCACCTGCCCTCCATGGTGGACCTGGTTCTAAGAATACATCAGCCTCTGGTCGCGGGCAAAGAATTAAGCTTAGAAAACCAGCTTGATCCTCAGATGCCTATGCTGGAAGCAGATGAAGATCGCCTCCAACAGATTTTGTTCAACCTCATTGGCAATGCAACCAAATTTACCGAGTCGGGATTTGTTCGGGTGAGTGCCCAATTGACCCCTGATCAGGCCATCATCTCTATTCAAGACAGCGGCATCGGTATTCCCGAAGCTAAACAAGCACTTATTTTTCAAGCCTTTGAACAGGGAGATGGATCTACCCAACGGGCATACGCTGGCACTGGCCTAGGACTGTCCATTTCGAAACAGCTGGTAGAGCTGCACGGAGGAAGCTTGTGGGTGGAAAGTATCGAAGGGCAAGGATCGACTTTTTTCTTTAGCCTCCCTCTTTCAGCGCTGGATCTGGCTAGTCCAGAAAAACCTGAGCCTGGACTTCCCTCATTTGCCTTGGCTTCCCCCATTGCCAGTCAGTCTATACCTGCCATTGCCCTTCAGGCCCTTGGGGGGGAGTGGGGTAAGGTGCTCGTAGTGGACGATGAGCCCATCAACCAACAGGTCATAAAAAATCACCTTAAAGATGGGGGGCATCAGCTTACCCAAGTCATGAATGGCCAAGAGGCCCTTCGCCTCATTCGCCAGGGCGAAAAGTATGACTTGGTTTTGCTAGACGTCATGATGCCCAGCATGTCAGGGTATGAAGTATGCGAAGAGATCCGCAAGCTTTACCTCCCATCGGAGTTACCGGTAATCATGGTCACAGCCAAAAATCAGGTGGCAGACCTGGTACAAGGCCTCCATCTTGGGGCAAATGACTACCTGGCCAAACCTTTTAGTCGAGAAGAGTTTTTGGCCAGGGTAAATACCCACCTTAACCTTCGTCAGATCAACCAAGTCACGCATCGCTTTGTCCCCTCCGAATTCATTCGGAGTCTGGGCAGGGATACCTTGAGCGAGGTAAAATTAGGGGACCAGGTACAAAGGGAAGTTTCGGTCATGTTTTCGGACATCCGAGACTACACCAGTTTGTCTGAAACCATGACCCCCGAGGAAAACTTTCGCTTCGTTAATGCTTATGTAGGAAGGATGGGCCCCCTCATCAAAGAAAACCACGGCTTTGTAAACCAGTATTTAGGAGATGGCATCATGGCCATTTTTCAACATCACTCAGACCACGGGTTAGCCGCCGCCCTAGGTATGCAGCATGCTTTACAGGCCTATAACTTGGAGCGGAAGGAGCAACAACGAAGTGCCTTGAGAGTAGGGATCGGCCTGCATACGGGACCGCTGATTATGGGCATCATTGGGGACCAAGATCGCACAGACGCGGCTACCATTTCAGATACCGTCAACACTGCCTCACGCATGGAATCATTGACTAAGGAGCTAAAGGCAGATATCCTACTCAGTCAACAAAGTGTGGAAGCCTTGCAGCATCCCCAAGATTTTGGGCTGCGCTACCTCGGAAGAGTATTGGTAAAAGGGAAAAAAGTTCCCGTAGGAGTTTACGAGTGTTTTGATGCGGATACCGAAGAGATCAGAAACCTGAAACGACAAGGACTCTCGGAGTTTGATCATGCCTTGAAGCTATACCAAGAACGCTCTTTCCAAGCCGCCATTGATGTTTGGTCTCCTTTGCAGAAAGCGTGTCCCATGGATCAGGTTACGAGCTACTTTATTGAGTGTGCTCGCTACTATCTCCAACATGCTCCCTCTCAGGATTGGATTGCCTAAGAGGAATACGCGACTTTGCTGGCCACTTACAGCAAAATCTAGCACCCAAACTCAAAACTTATACTCCACTACTCATCCTCCTCGCCTGACTTCCGCGCCATCAGTTCTTCATTAAGCAAGTACAAAGCACTGTTGTTTCCCTCCGCTAATTTCAGCTTGGCAATCAAGCTGCGAAAAAGGCTTTCTTCTTCTACCTGCTCAGCCACAAACCACTGAAAAAACTGATGGGTAGCGAAGTCCCCTTCATCCAGGGCTGCTTTCACAATCTTGAAAATGCTCCGGGTGATGTACTGCTCATGCTCCAAGGCCTTTTCAAAGGCTTCTAAATATGAGCCAAATTCATTGACCGGAGCAGGCAAAGCTTCGTGGGTGATCTTTCCATCTACTTCATGTACGTAATCATACTGGCGCATGGCATGGTCGGTCTCTTCTTCCGCTTGGATCCGGAAAAAATGAGCGAACCCATCCAGATTTTCTTCCAAGAAATAGGAACTGGTAGCGAGGTATTGATTGGCAGAAAAAAGCTCCCGGTGGTATTGATCATTGAGGAGCTGCTGCATTTGGGAACTCAACATAGCTTTCAATTTATGTAGGTGGTAACTGGGTCAACATTTGACGAGAGCGGAGGGAAAAGGTTTTATATCAGGAGTAAACCTAAGTTTCAAGGGAATTGTTCCGGCTAGAAGACACATCAACACTCCCCTACAACATCCTTTCCAGGGACCTGGTAGGTATTCCTAATGAACAAAGTACAAACGCAAAAGCCTAGTGAGGCCCTTTTCTCGATCTCAGCCAGATTATGACGGAAGCCCACCCCATACACCTCCTGCTACTCTGTATATCTCCTTAAGTTTTTTTCAGTGGATGCGGAAGGTTTCGCTTCGCATAACTTGGCAAGAGTTGTCCCAAATGATGCTCTAAGTGATAGATGTAATCCCAAATCAGGTAAGCCAAATTAGCGGGGACTTCTTCTGAAATAGGGTTCATCCCGATCTGGTGAAAGTTATGAGGCTTAAAGAGCTGCATTTCATTCTGCGAGATGGAGTCGAGCAGTTGAGCCAAATGAAGATTAGCCACCTGCCAGCCCTGAATAACCTCTTGGGGCTCTCGCTTATGGTATTGGGCTCGGCGTACCCACTCATCTTGGGCATAACCAGGAAACCTAAGATCGCTTTGCATCTGCGCTCTCAAAAAGCGCTGGTAATTGTTGTAGGCCGAATCAATGAGGTGACCGATGATTTCAAGCTTGGACCAGGCTTGTGGCTTGGCTTTGTATTGAAGCTCTGTGGCTGGTAAGCTTAACAGTTGGTCCAAGCTTGAAGAGATTATGTCTCGGAGGGTATTGGCATAAGGATTCATATGAGAAGGTAGGGCATTTTTCCCCTTCTCTCCAATGAAAGCTGAAAGATTAAAAGTAATGAGCTCTATTTTGGCAAGGGCTAAGCTGGACTTTGGCCAAAATGCTGGTCATACCTCATAGCGGTGTCGCCTTTCCGATTCCCGGAATCTTCGATCCGCGGGACCTACCTTTTTTAAAAAAAGGTAGGCCAAAAACTTCTGCATGTTAGGCCCAACCGCTAAACCGCCACCGTCCGCCAAATGCAGCCCAACGCCCCCACAAGCTTCCCTTAGCTAAACAAACCATAGCCTTGAATTAATCAACATGAGCCTAAACTTATCAAGTTGAATAATTAAAAATAAGCGTTTCCAGGTCGTCAAGAGAGGTTTTTATCCGTTTCAAAATGGCTAAAGTCCAGCT
>CAZFPQ010000201.1:0-13566 GCA_964521065.1 uncultured Bacteroidia bacterium
CCCATACCCCATACCCCATACCCCCAGACTTCTTATGCCTCCCCGCTTATTTGACTAGTTCCACTCAATTTTGCGTTGCCATAGAGCTTTAGGATGGGCTCCCTAAGAATCCTTCCTTTGCCCAAAGTGGTGAAGTAGATTACTTCTGCAATTTCTGCTGGAGTGACCCACTTACTAAAATCAGCCTGAGGCATGGCCTGGCGGTTAATCGGCGTGTCAATGGTGCTAGGGGCCACCACTGTGGTAATGATTTCATGCTTTTCCCCTTCAGCATTCAGGATATCTGCTAAAGGAGGAATGGCTGCTTTGGATAGGGTGTAGGGCAGCATGGCCGCTCCGTGTTTGGGGTCTAAGCCCGGGCGTGAGCTCACCAAGACCAAGCGGCCCTTGACACTGTGTTCTCTCATGTGATGGAAGACCGCTTTGGTGCTGACGAAGGCTGTGTAAAGGTTGAGCTGGATCATCTTTTCAAGGCTTTCCAATGAGGTGTCATCCAAGGCTCCCATCGCAAACCCTCCCACGGTGAAGATGCCTGCTTCAATGGGAGTAGGAAGACTCTGGAGGAATTTGGCTAATGGGCCTTCCTCGATTAAATCCACTTCTATTCGTTCAAATTGAGCGTGGGTTTCCAGCTTGGCATTATGCTTTCCGGGCTTCATGGTCCCATAGACATAGTGTCCTTCTGAAAGAAACTGTTGGGCTACAGCTTGACCTAGGTTGCCCGAGGCCCCAGTGACGAGAATATTCATTTTATGGCGTGTTTGAGCGTGGAAATATGGTGAACAAAGCCTTTACCGTTAGACTCACAAAAAGTTTCCAAAATTAGATAGGCGGCATTTTTTTTAAGAGGGGACCTGTTCGGAATCGGACACCTAAGCGTAAGGAGGCGAACAGGTGAAGTGCGCATAGGAAAAATTTAATTTGGGCAACGTGCTGATAATTAGTGGTTTATGTCTGGTGGCACGGCTTTGGACTTTCCTTGGCTGTACCTTAATCGAATATCATGAAGAATGTCATCCGTAACATTGTCTGTTTTTTCTGGGTGGGAACCTTTTGCCTTTTTTCAGCAGGCCTCCTGGCTCAGACAGAATCCTTTGATTCCCTGTTTGAACAAGCAGTCGCAGAGGAGGGCTTTTCAGGGGTAGTCTTGATCGCAGACCAAGGCAAGATCATCTATCAGGAAGTATCGAGCCTCCCCAAGGGGGAAGACTATTCTTCGCTGACCACAGAAACCCCTATTCGCATTGCTTCTATCACCAAGGCTTTCACAGCGGTGTTGATCATGCAGCTGATAGAGACAGAGCAATTGAGCTTAGACACGCATGTGGCTGAAGTTCTTCCCGATCTGGCCATCAAACGGGCCAAGAAGATCACAGTGCGAGATTTACTCCGACATAGCTCGGGGCTGCCCAATGAGGTCGATGGGCTATTTTCCTCGCCCAAAACCCCTAAAGAAATGATCTTAGAGACCGTGGCTGCACAGGACTATCACCGATACGGCCGCTTCAATTACTGCAACCTAGATTACTATATTCTAGGTTTGATGATAGAGGAGATTACGGGGAATAGCTGGGAGCAAGTGTTGAGAGAGAGAATCCTTGATCCGGTAGGAATGGAACAAACAGGCCTAGCTCGCATGGGACAGGCCGATTTGGCGATGGGATATGTAAGCGTAGATGAGAGTCAAGGTCTGACTTTGGTTCCCGAGCCCTCCTACTACATAGAGAATTTTCACGCTGCCGCTGGCATGTACAGCACGGCTGGAGACTTGCTTAAATTTGACCAAGCCCTCTATTCAGACTTACTGCTAAAGCCAGAAAGCATTGATTTGATGTATACCTCCCACCCGGAGCTGGGTTACGTGGCTTTTGGCAGCTGGGTATTCGATTACTATTTCTTGCCTAGTTCCCCTCGCATGGTAGAGCGCCGAGGGGGTATTTTGGGACATAACCACACCTTTATCCGCATTCCCGAGGTCAACAAAACCCTGATCATACTCAGCAACAACGATCGTTTTGACCCAGATACCTTTGGGCAAGTAGACAGCTTCAAAGACCGACTGATTGCGTCCTTAGTGGGAGAAGAATCCATCATGCGCTAATTCTTCTACCTCCTCTTTTAACCTTCTCATCCGTTTAAATATGCTCCGCAATTACTTCCTCATCGCTTGGCGCAACATGCTCCGGAATCGAGTATTCTCTCTGATTAATATTCTAGGGCTGGCAACGGGGGTCGCCTGCTGTTTGCTGATCGCGATCTACGTTTGGCACGAATACAGCTATGACCGCTTCCACCCTGATCTGGATCAGCTTTATTGGGTGTGTCAGGAAAATGCGGAATCCCCAGGCTATCGTTGGTCCAACTCTGCCCCCATCATGGGTGAGATGTTGATCAGGGACATCCCTGAAGTGGAAAGCATGTTGCGGCTGCACTACAAAGGCGGCTTGGTGCATACCCAAGACAACCAGGAGGAGGCTTTTCAGGTGGACGAAATTGCCTATGTAGACAGCAATTTTTTCCAATTCTTGGGTTTTGAATTACTGCAAGGCGATCCTGAGCAGGTGCTCCATGAGCCCAATCAAGTGGTGATCACCCAGAGTCTGGCTCGCAAGTTATTCGATCAGGAAGATGCTGTGGGACAAATTTTGACGGTCGAAGACAAGTACAGCTATCAAGTCAGCGGGATCATGGCGGATGTTCCTGACAACTCTTCCCTTGAGTTAAGCCTGTTGGTTTCATGGAATACGCTGGATATGGTGTATGGGAATGACATCACCGATTCCTGGTGGTGGCCACCGACTAATGTATTGGTAAGACTGACTCCCGAGGCGGATTTAGCCAGCCTGAATGGAGGAAGATTGGCTGATTTCGTGCAGCAATACAGAGAAGCTGACAACCACATCTTCCCTCACTTTCGTGCCTTCAAGGACATTCGTTTGTATGGATTTTCTGAAGAAGGAGAAGGGGTAGCGGAATATGTATCGCTATTCTCCATCGTGGCCTTGATCATCTTGCTGATTGCTTGTATCAATTTCATGAATTTGTCCACGGCGCGTTCCGCTGGTCGAGCCAGAGAGGTAGGCGTACGAAAAGTAGTTGGGGCCAACCGAAGCATGTTAATCCAACAGTTCATGGGGGAGTCTTTCCTGATTACCAGCATCTCGGTCTTTTTAGGACTGGGTATGGCCGAATTGTTGATGCCCGTTTTCAATCAATTGGCCAATCTTTCCCTGAGTATTCCTTGGGGACATCCCCTGCTCTGGTTAGGTGTGCTAAGTTTAGCCCTTTTGGTGGGAGTACTCTCGGGCAGTTATCCTGCCGTGTTTCTGGCCCAATTTCGTCCTGTACAGGTTCTCAAGGCCTCGCTTAACCTCAAGGTAGGAGGCAGCCGTATGCGCCAAGGGTTAGTAGTGAGTCAGTTTGTGATCGGCATTACCTTGATCATCTGTACCCTGATGATTTGGCGTCAGCATCAGTATATGATGAAAAAGTCTTTGGGATTTGACCGGGAATTGTTGTTGAATATTTCGGTAAAAAATAATCAAGACCGCTATAAGTTAGATGTATTGGAGGCCCAACTTGAAAAAATACCCTTCGTGGAGCGGGCCACTCCCACCTCCTGGGCTGGCTACGCACAGTACATGATCAACTTTCCGGTCCAGGTCGAAAACCAAAAGCAGGAGATGCAAGATCAGGAGGGCATCAACATCATCTATACCGATTACGACTGGCTTCAGACCGTTGGTGGGAAGATCATTCAAGGCCGGAATTTCTCTGAAGAGTTTGGGACCGACCAGGAGCAAGCCTTTTTGGTCAATCGAGCGATGCTCAAGCGTCTTAACGACACCAGCTTATTGGATCGCCGAGCCCGCTTGTACTATACTGAGTATGGCAAGGTCTTGTATGAAAAGAAAGGGAAAATTGTGGGGGTGATCGAGGACTTTCATACCCAAAACCTGCGCAGCGAGATTGCGCCGATGATTGTGGGCTTGGCCAAAGACTTTGAACAGGGCTTTTACTTCAGCAATGTTGCGGTTCGCCTCAGCCCCGGCGATCACCGAGAGCAAGTCAAAGCCATTGAAATGGCCTGGCAGGAGAGTTTTCCCAACCGGCCCTTCGAATACGAATTCGTAGAAGAAGCGATTTCCGAAGCCTACCAGCAAGAAGCTGAGCTAGGTCGAATCTTGACTGCCTTTACTTGCCTAGCCATTTTCATCGCCTTATTGGGCTTGCTGGGCTTGGCCGCCTTTACTGCTCAGTTGCGCACCAAAGAAATCGGGGTCCGCAAAATCTTGGGTGCCAGCAAACAGCACATCCTCTATCTGCTCAACCGTGAATTCACTTGGCTGGTGCTGCTAGCCTTGTTGATTGCTCTCCCGTTTGCCGCTTGGCTGATGCAGGGATGGTTGGAAGAATATCCCTACCGGGCAGAATTTTCGGTGCAGCCCTATGTTTTGGCCGCTGCTGCTGCCCTAGGCCTCACTTGGCTTACGGTCAGCATCCATTCGCTACGGGCCATTTACATGAATCCCGCCGATGCCTTGCGAGATGAGTAGGGGCGGATAACATCCGCCCAAAAGTTCCTGAAAGTGAGGCCGTTGAAACATGCTAGACAATTCACTCAATTAATTGAGTATTTTTACTCATTGTATTGAGTAAATGGTAAGTCCAGCTCACTCTACCTCAACAACCTGACCTAGAGTCAGACGTTGTATCCAACACGCGACTCCTGATCGCTTGGGAGCTCGAATTTCTGAGAGACTTGACTACTTCTTCTAATGTATCGTCAACCACACTTGCTCCAACTCTAAGTCCGTCCGCTCTTTACCCTTGGCTTTGTAGACGGCGGTGAAATAAGGGGTCTCAGGCAGGTGTAAGTTGGCAAAAGCTGCCAAGGAATCGGGATCCGTAAAGTAGGCCACGGTAGCCATGACCCCTATATCGTGGTTAGAGCAAAAAAACCACCGGTCTGTGTCGTTTGGGCCCTGGGTTCGGGAGACCACCGCGTAGTCCACGTCGGTTCCTTCCTCATCGGTCAGTAGTGTCGTGTCTGGAGCATAGGGAGACCCCGTACAGGTGATTTGCGCTCCCTTAAGTTTGACATAGGGACTACTTGCGTTGAATAAATACAGGAAATCCTGCTGATGCAGCCATCGCCCCACGTAGATGGTATTGCTCTTTTTGATGTCGTCAAAGGAGGTCTGGGTCGCGTACTTGATCTGGAACTGTTGATCCCATTGGGTGAATAGACGGGTGAGGTCATGGGTAGCGTGCTCAGCCATGCGGGTGGCATAAAAAAAGTCACTGGGATGGGTGGTCGTTTTCAGTTCCGGCTGCTCCTCCAGCATGTGATAATATTGGTCCAAGGTATTGATGCGAAAATCGCGGGTCCACCCAGGGCGGCCAGAAACGGTTCGTCCTCCATAGCCAAAGGCATTGCCAATGTACAGGTAAGTCGGGTGGCCATGGTTAAAGAATCCACTCCATAGCGTGGGGGCTGGCTTAGGTAGATGGGAAAATATGAGGGCAGTCAGGGTAACTGCGAGTAACCCGTAGGGCAATGCCAGCTTAATCCTAGGGGTCCAGCTTGGCACCTCTGCTTGGTGTTGTCTTTCAAAACGTAGCCCATATTGCCCTTTGTCAATGTGAATTCGCCAATCGGCGTTTTTGCCTTCCTCCTCATAATACTTGACCAGTTTTTTGCGGAGGTTGTAGATGGTGACCCTCACCCTGGGACTGCGGTTGTCTCCATTGGGCTCAGCTCCAAAAAACTCCAGGTCAATGGTTCCTTCTTTCAAGGGCCGCTCCTCTAAATGGGCCTCTACCAGGTATTTCAACATGGCCACGCCCGTAGGAGCATTTTTGAAGGAGTCACTCGTTACGACCCGCTGCGATATCTCGAGTTTTTGTTGGGGAGTAAGCATAGTAACACGCTTCGGTTGTGGGCAAGGGAGGGTTCAAATGACGCTTCAGACCGTTACAGATACCGTTAAAACACCGTTAAATATAGCCAATTTGCCTGGGAGCGTCTTTTTTTGTTTCAAACCTCAAAGACTGTCCTCCCATTCTGCTACTCTCCTCAATCAGATAAAAAGCTTGCCATGACGATTACACTCCTAGCTCGCACGCTCTGCCTATGCTTCCTCTTTTGGTGTTTATCAGGGCATCATTTGTTGGGGCAGCTTAGCTCTGATACAGAAATCCAATACCTCAGCGGAAAGGGAAAAGACGATCCTATAGAATGGGATTTTTTCTGTTCTGAGGGAAGAAATAGTCAGCGATGGACGAAAATTGGCGTGCCCTCTTGTTGGGAATTGAAAGGTTTTGGAACCTATAACTATGGGCATGATCCCATGGAAGAACGAGGGCAGGAATACGGTCTATACAAGCGGAACTTTTTTGTTCCGAAAGCTTGGAAAAGGAAAGAAGTTAAGCTGGTCTTTGAAGGGGTGATGACGGATTGCGAAGTTCGGATCAATGGGAACTTGGCTGGGGCAATTCACCAGGGAGCTTTTTATGAGTTTTCTTACTCAATCTCTGACTTGCTCAAATTTGACAAAGACAACCTGCTCGAGGTCAAGGTAAACAAGGTCTCCGCCAATGAGTCCATCAACTATGCTGAGCGCAAGGCCGACTTCTGGATCTTTGGCGGGATTTACCGCCCGGTGTACCTAAAGATTTTACCCCGTGAACACATTGAACGAGTAGCGGTTGATGCCCAAGCTTCTGGAGAAATTGTCGCGGACTTGTTCCTGCAGGCTCCCACGGCTCAAATGGTGAGCCTTCAACTGCAAAACCTGGCTGGCGAAAGTCTACAAACGCTCACCCCGACTTTCGTGGAACAAAGCTCAGAGAGATGGCGCATTCGCACCCAAGCTTCAGATATCCAGACTTGGAATCCTGAGCAACCCAACCTCTATCAGTTGGCCATTGAACTCAAGGACGAACAGGGAGCAGTGCTTCACCACCTTACTCAGCGCATTGGATTTAGAACGGTAGAATTGCGCGAGGCCGATGGCATCTACGTCAACGGGCAGCGCATCAAGTTCAAGGGAGTGAATCGCCATTCTTTTTACCCCACTTCGGGCCGCACCACCTCGAAGGAGCTGAGTATCTGGCACGTAGAATTGATCAAGGGCATGAATATGAATGCGGTTCGCATGTCCCATTATCCTCCCGATGCGCATTTCCTGGAGGTCTGCGACTCGTTAGGCTTATTCGTGATCGATGAAGTTTGCACTTGGCATAGCCCATCTTTGGATACGGAAGTAGGGCGAAAAATCATCAAAGAGACGGTGGTACGGGACGTCAACCATCCCTCCATCTTGCTATGGGCCAATGGCAACGAAACCGGTTGGAACACCGAGCTAGATGACGATTATGCGCTATGGGACATCCAACGGCGGGAGGTGATCCATCCCTGGAACGTATTCCGCAAGACCAACACCCTGCACTACATGTATTACCATGGCTTGGCCAGGGATGTGCATCCCGACAAAATCTTTTTCCCTACCGAGTTTTTGCATGGCTTGTACGATGGGGGACATGGTGCTGGTTTAGAGGATTATTGGAAGCTCATGTGGGACATGCCCCTCTGCGCAGGGGGCTTCTTATGGGATTTTGCTGACGAAGCGGTGGTCAGAACCGACCAAGATGGGCGGCTGGATACCGATGGCAATCATGCGGCGGATGGCATCTTGAGTCCTTATGGAGAAAAGGAGGCCAGCTATTATACCATCAAAGAAATCTGGTCGCCGGTTTACATCGAAGACCGCTTTATCCGCCCCCATTTCGATGGGCGATTCCGCGTCGAAAACCGCTACCACTTCACCAATTTGAATGAATGTAGCCTGACGGCAAAATGGGTAAAGTTTAATGGGCCGGGTGGTTCATCGTATCCGACTTATGCAACTTTGGCTGAGTACGCGCTTGAAAGCCCTGACCTTGCCCCAGGGGAGGTAGGCTTTTTTGAAGTGGACAAACCAGAAAACTGGCTGGGCGCAGATGCCTTGTACATCCGGGCCCTAGACCCTGACCGAAAAGAAATTTTTACCTGGACTTTTCCTGTAAAAACCCCCGATCTTCTCAATCAGGGACTAGTCGACTATGCGCGCAAGAGCCCCATTAGCAGTTCGAGAAGGGACGGCACAATCGAGGTCGAGGCCAATGGAATCTTATTCGCGTTTGATGAAAAGTCTGGCCTGATTCAAGAGGTGAAGAAAGGAGAGGAAATCATTCCCTTGCACAATGGTCCCATCATTCTGGGGCAAAGTGACCCCATAGACACGGTCTACGTGACCGAGTCGGGTGAGCAGGTGGTGATCACGGCCCGCTTTGAGGAGACGGATAAATTCAAAGAATGGGTAACCCATCAGGAGCTCAGTGCGGATCTCATAGAATGGACAGTTTATTCCAATGGGCTCCTAGACTTGAGGGTTGAAATGAAAGGCAAGAAAAAGGTGAAAGACTACAAGGGCATCAGCTTTTCCTTTGCAGAGTCTTCTGTAGCAGGAATGAGGTGGCTGGGAGACGGTCCATACCGGGTGTGGCGCAATCGCCGGAAAGGGACTCAGTTCGGGATCTGGGAAAATGATTACAACAACACGGTGACGGGCGAATCAGAATTCGTTTACCCCGAGTTCAAAGGCTTTTTTTCCAATCTGTATTGGGCCAAAATCCAGGCTAAGCAAACCAATGGATTCACGGTATACTGTCATACGCCCCATACCTACCTGCGTATGCTGACGCCCCAAGCTCCTTCAGAAGACCCCAATCACCGAGTAACGGTAGCTTTCCCAGCAGGCGATATCTCATTCCTCAAAAATATCCCTCCCATCGGGACCAAGTTCCAAAACCCAGCATGGATGGGCCCCCAGAGCAACCCCGAAAACTTTTTCGGCAACGATGACGAGCCCTTGGTCCTTGAGTTAACCTTTGAGTTTTGAGCTCCTACCTATCTTTTTAACCCTAAACCAAAACCTACAACCATGTCTCAAATGATGAAATTCATTCATCTGCTTTGTTGCTTCATCCTGTCCACTGGCCTCATGGCTAAAGAGTACCACGTCGATGGACGAAATGATTTACTCGGCGATGGATCAGAGGCAAATCCCTTCCAGACCATCAAGCAAGCCGCCGACATCATGGTCGCAGGGGATGTATGCTATATCCACCAGGGGACCTACCGGGAAAAGCTCAAACCTCTTCATTCTGGTAAACCCCATAAGCCCATCATTTTTACCGCTTATGAGGACGATGTGGTCATCATTTCTGCGACCGAGGTCATTTCTGACTGGGAACTTCATACAGAGAACATCTATAAGTGCCGTGATATAGACCTGCCCTTGGACGAGGGAAACAATGTCTTTTTCAAGGGCGAAAAAATGCAATTGGCTCGCTGGCCCAATGACCAAGATCAGGATGAGTACAGCTTAGACGCCAAGTACATTGATACAGAGGAAGGAAGCTATGCGCGCTCTTTCATCAGCAACCAAGAAATCCCCGACATCGACTGGACAGGCGGGATCATTCACTATTTGGGAGCCCACAGCGGATGTAGCTGGGAGCGGCGCATCACCCAATATGAGGCGGACCTGGGCCGGATCCATTTTCCCACCCTGCCCGAGAAGTGGCCTTTTACCCCTCATAATCCTTATCGCTTCGAAAATGGGCATCGGGGGATTTTTTATTTGATGGACAAAATAGAAGCCCTCGATGCGCCTGGCGAATGGTTTTATGACCGGGAGGAGAAGGTATTATATTTCTATGCTCCAGAACCGCTCGCGACAGGCAAGGCAGAGGTAGCCGTAAGGAGCCATACGGCCGAGATCGACCAAAAGTACATCCACCTAGAGGACCTGAACTTTTTTGGGGACATGGTCGCCCTCAAGGGGAACTACAATCGGGTCATTCGCTGCATGGTTAAGGAAGGGGTGAACAAGCTCATCGTTGGCTTGAAAGGAGCTACCTATGATGACGCCGCCATTCAGGTATTAGAAGGAAAAGGACATGTCATTGAAAAATGTGTGCTGGAAAATGGGACGCACAATGGCGTTTTTCTCAGCAAACTGACCAAAGATTGCCGGGTTGAGAATTGCATCATCCAACACTTCAACACTGTCGGCTTGCATCTTCATTTGGTCGGAAGCTATGGAAAAGGAAACAGGATCTTGAAGAATTCTCTCTATGGCTCGGCCCGAGATGGGGTAAAAGTCACGGGGGACAACAGTGAGTTTGGCTACAACCACGTCCAAAAGTGCCTGATCTCAGGAGCAGATGGAGGGCTGTTTTACGTGACTGGGAACAGCATCCCCCGAAACATTGAGTTGCATCACAACTGGTTCAACGACGCCTACGCAGATGTCCACGCTGGCAAAAAAGCTACCGGCATTTACCTCGACAACAACGCTGCGGGCTACATCGTCCATCACAACGTGGTCTGGGACGTAGAGTGGGGCGGGCTGCATTTCAACTGGAATGCGCGGAAAAACGAAATTTACAACAACACCTTCTGGAACGTAGGCAAACCTGAGCAGGCCACCATTGATTCTTGGGTTCCGGAACGAGACGGCGTCCGGACCAACGTGGAGGGCAATACCTTGTACAACAACATCTCCGATGTGCGCCCTTGGTGGTCTTCTGGAGATGGGAAAAGGTATCGAGTGGACGAAAAGGAATTTCAAGGGCCTGAAGCCGACAACGACTTTCAGCACAACCAACAATTCTCTTCAGCCCCTTTAGAATCCATAAGCGAGCGGAATTTTATGCCCCTGGCCGATAAAGCGGTGGTAGATCTGGGCAAAGTCGTCAAAGGCATCACCGACGGCTACCATGGCGCTGCTCCGGACTTGGGTGCCTATGAACGCGGACTCCCTTATTGGATTCCCGGAGTTGATTGGGAACCAAAGGGCTTTGCCTGGGTCCCCAGGTCAGACTATTTGGGACTTGATTAGTAACGTGACAAAAATAACATGCCGATTTCGCTTAGAGACTTTGTGCCGTGACAAGGAAGAAAAACCGACCTTAGTGAACTAAGGGAGGCTTTTTCTGACGTAGTCATGGTGCAAAGAATCAAGCGTAGTGGCATGACTTATTTTTGGAGCGTTACTTAGTCGCTTTTGGGCAAAAAAGAAGGTCATTCATTATCCATACAATCTCATGCAAGCATCGAACAAAAGGGGCGAAAAGAAAGGAGCAAGGAGTAAGAGCTATGAATCCTTTCTGCGCCTTACCCCTTACCTCCTTACCCCACATACCCTCATCGCCCTCTTCCTAGTTGGGGCCTGCCAGCCCCCTGCGCCCAGCCCCTCAGGTGCCTTTCCTTTCATGGTCCCAGCGGAAAAGCCCGATCGGCCGCTAAGCGCGGCGGTCCATCGGAATTACGAGGCTTACCCCTCCTTGCGTCCAGAAAGCAACGAACTCTACACCCAGTTCAAGTACACCAAACTCAAAGGCTTTGATTACCACGGAGGAGATGGCACCGTGACCCGGCGCGACCCTTCTAAGGTGATCTTCGAACATGGTAAATACTACGTCTGGTATACCTATCGCAACACGCCGGTCAAGCCCGTGGGCATGGCCCGGGCCAAAGAAGCCAACGATACCATTCCCTCTGCCGATTGGGACTTGTCCGAAATTTGGTACGCTACCTCTGAAGATGGCTTTACCTGGGAAGAACAAGGCGTGGCCGTTCCTCGTCCAGAAAAGCCCCAGCCTGGATGGCGCTCGGTGACCACCACGGACATCCTCAAATGGAAAGGAAAGTACTACCTGTATTACCAAGCCTTCATGGAGGCCAGCGGCCTGCGGGGAGATTTTTGTCCAGTGGCGGTCTCCTACGCCGATTCTCCCGATGGACCTTGGACGCCCACCCACCAAGTAGTCATCCCCAATGGGGAAGAGGGAGAGTGGGATCAGTTCTCGATCCATGATCCCTATCCATTGGTCCACGATGGCCAGATTTACCTATACTACAAAGCCGATTTTGACAAACGACCCGAGCTGAAGCCCAGCAAGATTCGCATGCAGGGCCTCGCCATCGCGGACGATCCCTTAGGGCCGTTTACCAAACATCCCCTCAACCCCGTGATCAACTCGGGGCATGAAACCACCCTATTTCCCTTCAAGGAAGGCGTAGCTGCCATCGTACAGCGCGACGGCATGGAGCACAACACCATTCAGTACGCTTCAGACTGGGTGAATTTTGAAATAGCCTCCATTACCGAACTGCTTCCCGTCGCGGCTGGGCCTTTCGTCCCTGATGCGTTTACCAACACCCTTGACGGGCAAGGCATCACTTGGGGGCTTTCCCACTTCATCAATGCCGGGAGTGACTGGAAAAGAAATCACACCATTCTGACTCGCTTTGACTGTGATCTGAGCAGGGAGATAGATGATCCCGAGATGAAGCGCCATTCCTATCAGTACAGCCCCGAGTTCCATTACATCCATGGCTTGAGTGTCCAGCAGCGAGCCCGCATTCAGGACCAAACTCAATCTTTAACCCCATGACAATGAAAGGACTTCGCCTCTACTTCCTCGTGACCTGGATCATCGGCCTAGCTGCTTGCCAGTCCAGTCCTATTTCCGAAGAATCTTCCCAAGCCTATGAAGCTAGTTGGGAATCCTTGGCCCAGCATCAGGCTGCACCCGAATGGTTTGCCGATGCCAAATTGGGCATGTATTTTCACTGGGGTCCTTACAGTGTGCCCGCTTTTGGCAGTGCATGGTATCCAAGGAATATGTATTTGGAAAAAGGCAAAGTTCGTCGCTTCCACGAAGAGAACTTCGGGGACATCCATGAGTTTGGCTATGAAGACTTCATCCCACGGTTTAAGGCAGAGCACTTTGATCCCGAAGATTGGGCAGACTTGTTTGCGTCCTCCGGGGCCAAATTTGCCGGTCCAGTGGCCCAGCACCACGATGGCTTTGCGATGTGGGCCAGTGAGGTGAATCCCTGGAATGCCCAGGACATGGGCCCCAAGCGAGACATTTTGGGCGAGCTGTTCGCCGCCCTGAAAAAGCGGAACCTCAAGACCATCGCCACCTTTCACCATGCCCGCCACGGGCAGCGCAACGCCGAGATTCCCGAAAACTGGGGCCGCAATGGCTACAACAGCCACTATCCTTATCATCCCGACCTGCCCACCGCCAGTACCGACCCCTTGCTGCGCAAGCTCTTTGGTAACTTCGAGACCATTGATGAATTCCATCAATACTGGCTGGACCAGATCAGGGAAGTGGTGGATAACTACGATCCCGATGTGATCTGGTTTGACTCCTGGCTCAACATCATCCCCGAGGACCTGCGCCAACAAATGGCCGCCCACTACCTGAACCATGGCTTAGAAACCCAGCAAGAGCTGGTGATGTGCCACAAGCAAACCGACCTGCCCTTGGATTGTAGCATCTTGGACATTGAGCAAGGCGGCAAAAAGGACATCTATCCCCTCCCTTGGTTGACAGACATCACCCTCGGCGAAAGCCGTTGGATGTACGTCGAGGGCCATCCCTACAAGCCCGCCGACTTGGTGATCCGCAACATGATCGACGTCTGGAGCAAAAATG
>CAZFPQ010000202.1:0-13518 GCA_964521065.1 uncultured Bacteroidia bacterium
GCAAAAAGCTAGCTTCAGCCAGGATGCGAGCTTTTAGAAACGGATCCATTTCGATATCAGGTACATTTTCCAGCACGATATTGCTGTAGTATACCATGTCATAGTTTGCCTGCCACTCCGCAGCGAGCAACTCATTCTCAGCCCGCCCTTCAAAGTTTTCTAGGCGACCCAAAGAAGCAACGTCGTTGGGGCCTGAACCGCCTTTTTCGGCGTCATCCGATACGATGTCCCCCCAAAACCAACGAAAGTGGCCCGCGGGGCCAGGTTGGCCATCGAACTGTAGCGTCGCATATGCAGCTGTCAAAGCCCGCAGCGCATCGTCCTCATTCTGGAAAAAGTTTTCGGTGGTCACCGAAGTAAATGGCTCTTTTTCAAGAAATCCTTCACAGCCAGCCAAGAAGAGCACAAGGGCTAAGCTTACTATGATTTTATGAATAGAAGTCATGATTTTTTGCTTAAAATTTTCAACCTAGCTTCACTCTATAATCCTACCTGCAACCCTACCTGCCACACACGAGGAGCTGGATAGAATCCACGGTCAATGCCGATCTCTAAGGAGCCACGGTTTCCAATCTCGGGATCTAAGCCAGAGTAGTTGGTAAAGGCAAAAATATTGGTCCCAGAGACGTACACCCGAAGGTTGCCCATCTTCATCTTAGTAAGTACTGATTGAGGTAGCGTATATCCCAACTGCACATTTTTGATGCGAAGGAAGGATCCATCCTCGACGAAGTAATCGGAGATTCGTGCGTTTTGGTTAGGGTCTCCCCATACTGCACGAGGTTCGGTATTGCTGCTGCCTTCACCGGCCCAACGGTTCAAGCGACTATTGGGTTGATTGGCAAAATCGAAGTCGTAGCGGGTAAATCCACGGTAGATATCATTGCCATATACCCCTTGGAGGAAAAAGCTGAAGTCAAAGCCATAAGCGTCCAGGCTGCCGGTCAAACCATAGGTAAGACTCGGCAAAGCATTGCCAATTTGAACTTTGTCATCATCGTCGATCACACCATCGTCGTTCTGATCTACGAACTTGAGGTCACCAGCTTGGGTTCCGTCTGCTTGGAAGGCGTGATTGGCTACCTCCTCGTTGGTTTGGAATACTCCATCGGTCTGGAAACCATACATATAAGCAATAGGGAAGCCCACTTCTGTTCGGCTTACAAAGCCATTGGCTTGCTGCAAGAAGCCAGAAAGCAACGGAGTACCCCCATCGCCTAAGCTGGTAAGCTCATTCTGTAGGAAGGCTACGTTGGCACTAATCGAGTAGCTCACCTTTTGCTTGACATTGTCCTGATAGGTCAACGCCATTTCTAGGCCTTGATTCTTCATAGAACCTGCATTTACCACCGAGTTCAAGGCACCTACGTGGCCCAAAGCTTCAGGGGTAACCAGCATCCCTTCCGTGAAGCGCAGGTAGGCATCCGCAGTGAAGTAGAGGCGGTCGTTCCAAAAGCCTGCGTCTAGTCCTACGTTGTAAGCAACCGTTCCCTCCCAACGAACGTCGCGGTTACCACGACGTGGGCTAGAGTTTCCGCTGACAATTTGCTCGCCAGGCCCAAATGTATAACTGTAAGACCCATTGGTACCATTGCCCTGCTGAGCGTTGGTAATCAGGTCTAGGTATTGAAAATCTGCAATTTGCTGGTTTCCGTTTGCTCCTCCACTCAATCGCAGTTTGAGGAAGTTGACGGATGGCACCGCACGCATGAAGTTTTCCTCTGAAATCACCCATCCCAAGGAAAGTGAAGGAAAGCCACCAAATTTGTTATTTGGCCCAAATCGAGAGGAGCCGTCATAGCGGAGAATAGCCGTCACCAGGTATTTATTGGCGTAAGCATAATAAGCTCGGCCAAAGAATGAGAGCAAAGAGCTTTCACTAAAGCTGCCAAACGCACCCGATGCCTCAGGGTTGGGATCGCCGTTATCGAGATAGGCAAAGTTTACGTCGTTGATACGCAGATCTGTCCGGCTAGCTCCGGTATTACGAAAGGTATTGTTAATGGCAGAGGAGCCCAGCAAAGCAGAAAACTCGTGTGCTTCGCCAAAGTTGGCTTCATAGCTCAGGGTGTTATCCCACTGGGAAGTAAAAAAGCGAAAATGCTGGACAGAAACCCCGTTGACGTTGTTTTGGTCGTTGATACTCAAGAAATAAAGGGGAGAGAAGCCATCCAGACGGGAATTATTGACGTCCAGGTTAATGGTACTCTTGAACTTTAGCCCCTTGAGAAGGTCAACTTCTGCGAACACCGATCCAAAAATTCGATCGGTAAAGTAGGTGCTATACGTCTTATCAATTTGATTGACAGGATTAAATATATCCGTATCCAGAAACTGAGAAGGGAGGAAGTTACCATTTTCGTCCCGTACGGGCGTAGTAGGATCTAAGTTAATGGAGCGAATCAATGGAGTAGAAAACTCATTGTTTTCTGGTAAAGCATCCCGCTCTAAGCTAATGTAGTTGATACGGGTACCCGCCCTTACTCGGTCGTTTAAGTCGTAGTTTGAATTAAATCGAAGGGTAATCCGGTCAAATTGGGCCTTTGGTCCTCCGACGATCCCCTGCTGAGAAAAATAATTGGCGCTAATAGAATAGTCGGACCGATCGCTTCCCCCTCTTACGGACACCTGATGAGAAGTCATAGGGGCACGGGTAAAAATTTCGTCTTGCCAATCCGTGCCTTCACCTAGTGACGCAGGATCTGCTAATTCAGGAATCAAGGGCAGTCCCGCTGCGATACGAGATTCATTGATCAAAATAGCGTATTCTTCTGCGTTCAAAAGGTTGAGTTTTTTCCAGGGCTCTTGGGTCGCATAGTAGCCATCATAGCTTATCGAGGCCTTCTGGTCTCGCTTACCGGTTTTGGTGGTAATCAAAACCACCCCGTTGGCGCCATTGGTCCCATAAATGGCCGTTGAGGCCGCATCCTTCAGTACGCTGATGCTTTCGATGTCGGCAGGGTTAAGGAAGTCCAATCCCCCAACGATTACTCCATCCACCACATAGAGAGGGTCACTGTTTCCGATGGTCCCAACCCCACGAATACGCACCGTAAGCCCGGCACCGGGTTGGCCAGAATTTTGGGTTACCTGGATTCCAGCAGCCCTGCCTTGTAAGGCCTGCTCGACCCGCAAAACAGGGGTTTCAGATATTTCGTCGGCATCAATGGTAGAAACCGAGCCCGTGATCTTGGATCTCTTCTGAGCCGTGTAACCCAATACCACCACTTCATCTACGGTAGCGTTTGCACTACCTAAGGACGCATTAATGGTAGATTGCTCCCCAACGATGATTTCTTGTCCTTCATACCCGATGTAACGAAAAACCAAAACCGCGTCAGGTCCTGATACAGATACGCTGTATCGTCCTTCTTCATCTGTGAAAGCACCGGTAGTTGTACCTTTCACCAATACCGTCGCCCTGATTAAAGGGCTCCCTTCGCTGTCGGTCACTTGCCCATTTATGGTTCGATTTTGGGCAAAAGCAGTCCCTAAGCCCAGCCAGAGACTGAGCAACAGCAACCAAGTAGTAGTTTTCATACGCCTGTTAATTGGCTAAAATAAGAGGAAATAAGAGTCTTGCTTTCTATGTAGTCATAGAAAACAACACGTTAGCAGTATGTAAAAAAGACTGAATAAAAAGAGGTGGAGAAGGTAGTTTTAGTACGAGGTAGTTAGCTAGCGAGAAAAATTAGGAGAGAGAGGCTCCTCGTGATATTCGTACTACAACTTTTCGTCCCCCAATGGAAGGCTAAAAGATATGATAGGTCCCCAGCCTATGTGCTCATACTGAGAGCTTAAGCTGAGGACCTTGCTTACATCACACTATTGCTTCAATACCTTGCGAACGTCTACAAGCTGGCCTTCTTGTACACGGATCATGTACAATCCAGCAGGTAGTCCTTCGAAGTCTAGGTTCAAACTAGCGGCACGAGTCATCTCCGTGCGTAGCACCTGACCGGAAGTATTCACAATGGATATTTCCTTAAGATCTGCAGTTTTGAAGGTGATCTCTGCAAAGCGAGATACCAAGGTAGGCTGGACCTTGAACAGAGTCTGAGGAACATTACGCAGGTTGGTCAGAGAACAATCGGTGTTGTCTGAACAAATGGCATAACAAGTATTTACCACGGTATCAGCAGAAACGCTCTGGAACTTGCGATCGTTGAAGTTGTCTGGGAAAGCACATGCTTGTCCCATGATATCCTCTTTACAAGAGTAATCAGGACAGGCGCCATTGGTGAAGGTAAAGAAGTCGGTAAATCCGATGCCCCGCTCAAATGTGATAGAGTATACTCCATCCATGTCATCGTCAGTAAGGCGGAACTCATTGGGAGCCGCACCAAAGCCAGCACCCCCGGCGATAAATACGCCTGTGCTATCTGCCATGGTAAGAGAATCAAATCCCACATTCACGGTAATCATCACCCCTTCATCAGCAGCGTAGCAGCTTCCAAAAGCAACCTCTGACAAAGTAGTATCACCAAGGATGGTAGCCACTCGATTCACGAACTGCCCAGAAGGATCGCGCTGGGTACACTCTTCAGTTCCATTGAAGATCTCATCTACTGCGTAGTCATCTGCTTGAAACTTGTACTCCAAAATTCCTTTGGCCACCTTGGCGGTACCTGACCAAACTCCATCGTTGTCACTATCATCTAATGGCGTGGCAGTTCCGCTAAATCCGTTGAAGGTACCACTGACGTATACAGTAGTGAATGCATCTGTCACATCATTCATGTCAACAGAGAAGGTCACATCTACAGAATCTGGAGGAAGTATTCCATTGATCTTCATCTCATCAAGGAAGTAGACGTCACGCTTAGCCTTTTTGCGAGGTGGGTTTAGGGTGAAGTCGAAGAATACAACCACCCTTGACCAAGTAGCACCAGCCGCAGGCGGCTCACCGTTGGCACCGCCCTCGAATGGGTCAACCACGATTTCTACCCATTGGTTACGTTGGTTAGAAAGGATGGTGTCGCGGTATTCGATCGCATTGGTGCCAGGGTTTTCTAGCTTGAATTGAACGGTAACCGTATCAGGGGCTGTATCAGGCACCCAAACTAAGTAAGAAATAGATCCTTCATTAGGATCAAGGTTGGTCAAATCCACTCCACCTACAGGATCACCAAAAGCTCCGGCGAAGTTTTCTGAATCAAAAGGATTCTCCCACTGCTCGGCATTAGCAGTCATGTTAGCCGCAGACATATCGGGATTGGCAATGGTAGCAGGTCCTACTGCGCCACCAAATGGAGACCAAGAAATGGTCGTACCAGGGGATTCTAGGTCATGGATAAACTTAGAGGTGGTGTTCGTACCACCTGATCCATTAGAGACCAATTTAACCTCATCAATGAAATACACATCGGCCTTAGCCTTAGGAGTCTGAGGTAAATCGGTAAAGTCTACAAAGATCGTGATATTCGAAAACATCCGACCAGCAGCGGCTGGAGCACCTAAGCGATCCAGATCGAAAGGATTGAAGGTCAATTCAACCCACTGATTCCGGCGGTCATTGAAGATGGTATCGATATAGTCTGCACCATCTACCCCGGGATTTTCAGGCTTGAACAAAACTGCAACGGTGTCAGGGGCCGTATCAGGCACCCAAATTTGCAGGGTGATCCGAGCTGAAGGGTCCAGATTGGTTAAATCAAGTCCTCCAGGAACAGGAGCGCCTGCACCTGCAAAGAAATCGGCACCGGCAGGATGCGACCACTGTAACACATTGGCGGTGGTGTTAGAACCCGTCATGTCAGGATTTGGAATGACTGTAGGAGTAGCCGCTTGGCCAAATGCATTCCAAGAAAGGGTCGATCCTGGCTCTGCGTCATCCAGGATTTGGGTGGTTTGGGCTTGCGCACCAAAAACACCCAATGAAATTAAAGTAATTAGTAGTAATAGTTGTTTCATCATTGATGAAGGTTAATGGTTAGGTGACATGTGAAGCTTTCTACATATGCTCAAACCAGCACATCAGCTATCACACGATTACATCAAATATATGGATTTCTCTTACATAACATTAACTTTATACTACATCAGCATTACATCATCACCTCATTTACGTCTCATCACCTCTACATCAACCCTACCTTAGTCTTCCCGGAGTATGATGAATAAAAGCCCCTTTCATAACGCGAGGATTTTTTCCCAAACAAATCGCTTGCTTCTCTTAGGTTCACTCAGTCTCTTCAGCATATGGTCTCTGGAGCATTTAGAAGCCAATCCCTTACCCTATATTCAGCACTACAGCAAAACAAGCTACGATGGGGGTACTCAAAACTGGGACTTTTGTGAAGATGAGGAGGGACGCATATTCGTAGCCAACAACGAAGGCCTCCTGGTTTTTGATGGAATCAACTGGCGGCGCTATCAATTGCCAAACGCTACTGTGGTCAGGTCAGTAGCCAATTGGCCAGGTCACGGGATATTGGTAGGGGGTCAAAATGAGCTCGGCTTATATAGTCCAAACGCTCAGGGGCAATTGACTTATCATTCCTTGCGGGATTTGGTACCAGAAGAAGCCCTATCGTTTGCAGACGTTTGGGACCTCATCCCTATCGGAGAGCAGGTCATTATTCGTACCAGTCAATTTCTTTTTTTGCTTGAGAACTCCGAGTTGACTTTGCTTTCAAGCGAAGGCCCCTTTCTTTTTTCCACTTATTACCAAGGCACGGCGTGGGTCCAAATCAGCGAAAAAGGACTTTTCCGTTGGGATGGAAAACAATTAAACACGGTGATTTCAGGCAAAACCTTACCTAGCTTATTGTTCACCAGCCTGAACACACATTCATCTGAGGGTATCTTGATTAGCACTTTTAGAAATGGATTCTGGCTCTACCAGGATTCCGTATGTTCTCCATGGCATACCCGCGATGATGAATCATTGAGAGACAATCAAATAAGCAGTGTGAAGCTTATAGATAACCACCTATTGGTGATAGGTACCAATAGAGCCGGCTTGATGACCCTGGATATAAATAGTCGGGAAATCATGGACGTTATTCAAAAACGTGACGGCCTTCAGGATAACCACATCCTCACCCTTTTTGTAGACAAAAATCAACACATCTGGGCTGGCTTAAATCATGGCATTGACCATTTGGATCTGAACAGCCCTTTCCGCCGGATCATTCCGGATGGGAACTTAGAAGGGGCGGCATTCGCCGCCGCTGAACACAAAGGTCGCCTCTATCTGGGAACCTCAACAGGACTGTATGCAAAAGATAAAAAACTCTTTGGTGTCGGCTCAAAATCAGAATGGGAGCTGATCCCAGGTACCCAAGGGCAAGTTTGGGGATTAAAGGTTATAGGAGAAGAACTTTGGCTTGGACATCACCGGGGTGCTTTTCTCATAGAAGGACTACAGGCTACCTTTATCCCAGGTACCAATGGAGTATGGACCTTCATTGACCTGCCCGGACACCCAGAATATCGCATTCTAGGAACCTACCAAGGGCTAGACATGGTAAGGCGGGTTAATGGGCGATATCAATATGAACGACATCTAAGAGGATTCGAAGAATCAAGTCGATTCTTGGTTCGTGACCAAGCCGCCAACTACTGGGTGTCCCATCCTTACAGAGGGGTCTTTCGCTTGCGCATATCTGAGGATCTTCAACAAGTCCGGCCCCACAGCTTCAATGAGGAAAATGGCTTATTGGAAACCCTAAAAAATCACGTATTCAGCATTAACGGCCAAGTACTGATCGCATCAGAATTGGGCCTTCTAAGCTATGATTCAGCTGCTGACTCCCTCATTTTGGACCCTGACTTTAGCTCCGTTTTTCCTCCCCAAAATCGCTTGATCAGAATGATTGAAACCCAGAATAAAGACATCTGGTTTCTTTCTGAAAACGAAACTGGGGTAATTCAAGTAATGGATCGCGGACTGCGTAAGGCCATACATACCCGCTACATCAAGGGACCTTTTCAAGATTTAAATGAAGGTTTTGAACTCATTTACCCCCTTTCCAGTCAAGAAGTTCTCTTCGGCCTAGAAAGAGGATTCCTCCTCTATCAACCCAATCAAGCTGAGCTTGACAGCGCTAAATGGGAAGTGGTCATCAGCCAAGTTTCATTAAGAACAGGTCAACATCAGGTAATTTATGGTGGTTTTTCTCCTAACCCAGCTGCTGGTAATTTCTCTTTTGCCAGCGATACCAATGCCTTTAGGTTCCTATGTGGAGCTACTTACTATGGTGGCCATCGCCCTCCCAAGTTTAGGTATCGACTCAGAGGGGAAGAAGATGAGTGGTCTCCCTGGTCTTACGTAGCCCAACGAGAGTATTCTAACCTTACGCCAGGCAACTATACCTTTGAAGTACAAGCCCAAAATTATCGAGGGAACAACAGTCCGATCAAAACCTTTTCTTTTGAGATAAGGCCCCCCTGGTATGCCTCATCCCCTGCCCTGTTTAGCTACGGGATCCTACTCCTAAGCATGCTGGTAGGATTGATTCTTCTGCCTAGAAGGCGTTTTGAGAAGGAAAAGGCGGAACTAACCTTTGCTCACCAAAAAGAACAGGCTGAACAGCAGCAGGTCATTGAGGCCGCCCAAGACAAACTAAGCCATCTTATTCAAGAAAAATTAGAAGCTGAAGTTCAACACCAATCCCAGCAGCTCGCAACTGCTACCATGCACCTACTTCAAAAAAATGAATCCCTGGCCCATATCAAACGCACAGTGGAAAAAGTCCTTGAGAAACACCCCAAACATCCTGGCAAAGATGATTTAAAAATCATCGTCAAGGAGCTGAGTCAAGAGGAGCAGTTCGAAAAGGATTGGGAACAATTTGCCGCCCATTTTGACCAAGTGCATGCGGGTTTTTTGCGCCGCCTGCAAGAAGCCCACCCTCAGCTGACTCCTAAGGATACACGACTTTGTGCTTACCTCCGAATGAACCTCTCGACCAAAGAAATTGCTCCACTCATGAACATTTCAGTCCGAGGGGTAGAGATCAGCAGATATCGGCTTAGAAAAAAATTAGATTTGCCTAAGGAAACCAACCTCAATGAATTCATGATGAATTTCTGAGCTTGATTCATCGACTCCTTGCTTCAGGCAAGATGAACTCATCAAAGATGTTCCCCCTAGTTTTTAATGTCAAGTTTAGGATCCAGGGTGGAGCCTACGGGACGCTCAAAGTCTACATTTCCGGCTGACCTTCCCCCGTTAATTGCCCTCAATTGCTCTTGCCAACGAGGGTTATTCACTTCCCCATATCTAGTCGAGTGCAACAAAGGATAGCCTCCAGTGGCGCGATCAGCGTCCGCAAAAATGAATACCACGTTGGTTTGAGATTCTAATCGGTTATATCGCCACACTTCATAGGGGACTAAGCCAGATTCATAGGGATAACGTTCAACGTCACTAGGAGCTCCATAGGTAAGCCAGACCCGCCCCCTATCCGTTTGCCAGCCTTGCACCCCCGTGGCCTTGAATCGCTGATTGGCATAGTTAACCATCGCTAAGTGGCCGTTCCACATAGATTGGACAGTCTGCCCAGGATTCATGTCTAGACGCCTAGAGAAAAAGCTGTAGAGGTAATTTTTCTTCTGCTGGTAATTTGCCAGGGCATTGATGAAGTTCTGCTCCTGAGTAGTTGCTCGGTAGGTCAGAGTCCTTATATAATGGTCAAGCTCTTCTTCCGAGTATTGGTTGAACATATCGGTATCAGGATTGCTAATCGCTACGCTTTGCTCAAATTCGGCTTCTCGGCGAGAGTTGTAGACGTAGAATTTTTTCCGAAATATCTTGACCGGTCGATTGCGGGCATTGAGGAGTTCTACCTGTAAATGGTAAATATTGGAACTCAGGTTTCCAATATAAATGGCCTTTTTGAAGGCATTGATACCCAGGTCACGAACCTCTCGCGGGGTAGCTTGGGTCTCATAGTTGTACAAGCGGTTATTTCCCTGATAGATAACAGACCTAATGTAGAATTTATCTTCAAATACGGCTCCAGCGTTATAGATCTCTTGGTAAAACTCCAAGGTATCTTCGTTGAAAAAAGTGTTGTTGGTCACCAAGGGGATCAAGTCATCACGTCCCCAAATCCTCCGATCCTCTCTAGGGATTTTTCCAGCAACCCACTTCACATCACTGAAAGCAAACTCCGAAGCTCCCAGTTTTTCCATGGTAAACTCATTGATAGCTCTAACCTCTACAGGGGTAGGGGCATGGTTATCTACAGCACTCACCTCTAACAAATAGGTTCCTGGATCGAGCCTTCGCTGCTGCACGTTGAGCAAGGTTCCTTTGAGCCGTGATTGCATGGTCGTGTCTGGCAGCATCCGTTCTGTAGGGAGCTTGAGCGAATAGCTATCAGATTCCACCGTAAGCGTATCTCCCTCTACCAATTCACTTAAACGCAAGGAGATCATTATTTCCCCCTGAAAACGGTTCTCTCCTTCCTCCACAAAATATATACTTGGACCTGCGACAGCCGTATAGACCTGCACAAAGGGGTCTCCACTTCCCGTGACCTGAAAGCGGCAGATGTCTACAAATAAACCAGGACCTTTACTTTGTCCCAACAAGCTGACCACGGACAATAGAAACAAACCAACCGTGATGACCAGCCCTTTACTTTGCTTGAGTAGTCCCATTCCTTTGATCATTTTGCCTTACTTTCATTCGTCACAAAGAGATAAATTTGCTGGATACTCAGAGACCATCCTACAACCAAATACAAACTTAACACCTAGCTTTTCAAATTTATCAAGCTGAACTTGCATACAAAAATATTTTGGTAGCCTGAGTTACGCAGATATTTTTCTTCTTAGGCTCTATTGAGTTACCTGCACATGAGTCAAGCCATATTTCCAGCCTGCTTTTTTCCCCCAATTCCCTGGTATGCTGCCGCCATGAGGCACTCTCATATTGTTCTAGATGGAGAGGCTCCATATCGAAAACAACAACTCAACAGTAGAAGCTATATCAAGGTTTCAAACCGGGTGCTCCCCCTCACCCTACCTATCGAAAAAAGAGATCACCATGATCCAATAATCGAAAAGCGAGTTTCCTATGCTGAAAAATGGCCTCATCAGCATTGGATGAGTTTAATATCTGCTTATACCCATTCACCGTATTTTGAATACTATCGGGATGAACTTCAGCAGTTGTATCAGTCCCGCCCTGCGAGCTTGCCTGATTGGCTACTTAAGAGTACTCAGTGGGGATTGAGCTGTATAGGCTGGACTGGAACTTTGCAATGGTCACGACAGGTACAAAATGAAAAACTCATTGCGGCAAAGGATTACCGCAATGAGTTTGATGCAAAGAGAAAAAAATTGCCGAGTTGGTTTATCCCGGAACCTTATCCTCAAGTTTTTGGTGGTTTTAGTGCTGGCCTGGGAGTCATGGACCTAATATTTAACTTAGGTCCAGAAGCCAGGGGGTATTTAGCCCGAAATGTTAAACAAGGAGCCTTGGATTAATCAATCAAAGGTAGAAATAATCAAATCAATGACTTCAACAATACAGCTGTGTTTCAAGTAGTAATAAGAATGTTTGCCTTGACGCTTTGAATCAAGGATGTCGCGTTCTTTTAAGATGCTGAGATGTTGAGACGCCACCGCTTGCTCTAATCCTAGAGTACTGTAGATTTGCGTAACATTTAGCCTCTTACCATCCTTAAGCAGATCAATCATCGCTAGACGAACGGGGTGTGCAACGGCTTTAAGACTAGAGGCAGTCCGCTCTAGAATTGCTTTGTCTAATCGATTGGTGGTGGGTTGGATAGACATGGGTGGGTAAATGAAGTGATAGAGTTAAAGATCTTGGGTAGTTTTTGCAGAAAAAAATGATTGAAGGTTTTTGATATTTATTAAACAAAATATAAGCTCAAACCTGATTTAAATGATTTTTATTCCACATTTCTACCTCTATTGCGAACAATATACACATTTTGTTCAACAAAGCTACCACAAAAGTGTATACAAATGAAATTATATATATATTTCTTAGTTTATTCTTATTTCACCCAATGAACCCCCTCTCGTTAATGAGCGAACAAATTAAAATTGATAGCATAGAAGCTGCCATAGCAGACATCAAGCGTGGCAAAATGGTGATTGTGGTCGATGATCAGGATCGAGAAAACGAGGGAGACTTCGTAATTGCTGCGAGATTTGCCTCCCCTGAGGTGATCAACTTCATGGCTACCCATGGCCGTGGATTGATATGCGTTCCCCTCACCAGTCAGAGGTGTGAAGACCTAGGGCTAGAGTTGATGGTTGGTAGAAATACCGATCAGATGGAAACGGCCTTTACCGTTTCGGTAGATTTACTGGGCCAAGGTGTCAGTACAGGAATCTCGGCTTCTGATCGATCTAAGACCGTACAGGCTCTGCTCGATCCGCACACCCAGCCCGATGACCTAGGACGCCCTGGACACATTTTTCCTCTCAGAGCCATGGATGGAGGCGTATTGAGGAGGGCAGGACACACTGAAGCGGGTATAGACTTAGCCAGAATGGCTGGCATGGAGCCTGCAGCAGTGATCGTTGAAATCATGAATGAGGATGGCAGCATGGCTCGCTTAGCAGACCTACGCGACGTAGCCGACCGTTTTGACCTGCGCCTCATCACCATAGAAGATCTAATCGATTATCGCCTAAAGCATGAATCGTTGATCAAGCGCGAGATCGCAGTTGATATGCCCACAGAATGGGGAAACTTCACCCTTACCGCTTTCCGCCAAATCACTACCGGAGAAAACCATTTGGCCTTGACAAAAGGCAGTTGGACAGCAGATGAACCGGTATTGGTAAGGGTTCACTCTTCTTGCGTAACGGGAGATATATTTGGGTCGTGTCGCTGCGACTGTGGACCCCAATTGGCCAGGGCCATGGAAATGGTGGAAGAGGCAGGCAAGGGAGCCATCGTATACATGCAGCAAGAAGGCAGAGGAATCGGCTTGATCAATAAATTAAAGGCCTATAAACTCCAAGAGATGGGCCGGGATACCGTAGAAGCCAACTTGGAGCTTGGTTTTAAAATGGATGAGCGGGATTATGGGATTGGAGCTCAAATCCTTCGTGACTTGGGAGTACGTAAAATGCGCTTGATGACTAATCACCCAACGAAGCGAGCTGGTTTGATTGGCTATGGACTAGAAATCGTAGAGAATGTCCCCATCGAGATTGCCCCCAATCCCCATAATGAGCAATACCTCATCACCAAAAAACTAAAAATGGGACACGAGATTTTGAAAGAAAAGGATCGATCTTCCACGGAATCTTGATTGCTAACCAGCCACCATTTAAGCTAAGAGCTATTTTAGCCATTCTGCTCCTTCTTCTCGTAGTGGGAGCAGAGGTCTACTTCGCCCTCATCCCAACTAAAGGGACCTGGATTTTCCCACTAGATGACAGTTACATCCATTTAAGCATTGCGAGACATCTGGCTGAGCATGGAAGCTGGTCGTTGAGCGAAGGACGCCCAGCCTTTGCTGCTTCATCTCCTGGTTTTGATCTCCTTTTGGCGGGATTGTACCGTTTAGGCTTTGC
>CAZFPQ010000203.1:0-13474 GCA_964521065.1 uncultured Bacteroidia bacterium
ATGAGCAGGGCAGCTAAACCTCCTATCATCTCTGATGATCCCAGCCTTCTCATGGTCTAATAAAAAAACCTGGCATCCTCGAAAGAGGGTGCCAGGCGTAAATAGATCTTGAGCCAATAGACCTATTCTACTTCCACTTTCTCCACCAGGACTTGGTCTTCTCGGTAGAGTTTCAGCAGGTAAAGCCCTTGGGGCAAGGAGTTCAATTTCAAGGCATGGGTCAGCGAATGAGCATCTTCGCGAAGCAGGACCCTGCCACGTAAGTCCGTCAACTCCAGTCGGCTTATCGGTTCGTTTTCTGCTTGGATGTAAAGAACCTCTTTGGCGGGATTGGGGAAAATCCTCAAGTCGCTAAAGTAGATGTCTCTCACCCCAGTAGTTTGTTGTACCAGTGTGTTCACAGTGGTATTGGTGATGATAGGAGCATTGAAGTCAAAGTAGATGGCGGCTCGATTAGTGAATTGAGTGCCAATGCCTACGTCATCACGGCGCTTGATTCGATATCGAATATATCCCTGACTTCCTTCTAAATCGGTACTTGAGTCGGGTAGGAGGATGTTGTCAAATCGGAACTCGACCCCGCGCGACTCGGTGAAGGTGGCAAAGTAGGGGTGACTGGCATCAAGGATGTCCAAGCTGCCAATCTGGAAATCGTCATCGATGGTGTCTCTAATGGTTACAAAGAAGGCAGTATCGGTTCCGGTGTTTTGGAAGCGAATTTTATAGGTAAACCATTCCTGACTGATGTCAACGTTGCCACCGCGGCTTTCACCCCGGGGCTCCACCTGCTTGTCATTGGGGTCATAAGAGCCTGTCACCATGAAATCTATGGTGTCTTGGTTATCCGTAGGGGTGAGGTCCCCAGCGAGGGGGGTAACGGTGGCTAGCTCATAAATAGGAGTCCCTAGTGGCGTAGTTGGATCCAAATACCCAGTCAGTTTAAGACTAGGGATATACTCCAAAGGCCCCAAAGGAGCTAAGTTCCAAGTTACGGTGCGGGTAACGGGGTCATGGCTAGTGGCAGCAGGGGTGGTACTGACGTAGGTGATGTCATCGTCATAGACCAGCGTTACCACAGGATTTGCTACGTTGGTGCCACGGTTTCTCACCCGAATATAAGTGTGATTCTGAAAACCAGGCCGGAACCAGCTGCTGTGCATGTCGATGAAGAGGTCGTTGACGTTGCTGCCAGGAACCACTTGTACCCCAAAATCTGTGTCGGGCTGATCTTGGGCAGTGATCCCAAAATCGTAGCTTGCTGGATTGGGACAGGTAAAGCTATAGTGAGGAGGTAAAAATAGGCCAGAGATCCAAGAACCTACGTTTGGATTGTTCAGCTCATATGGTTCTACCTTTACGGGACCAGCGGGTACGGTGACACTGTATGTCCCTCCTTGAAGAGGATTAGAGTGGACAACGTATTGGTTTTCTGTCTCAAAAATAACCCCAGTGATGCCATAGTCAACCCCTGCATCATAGCTGCAGTTTTGGTTTACGTCGAAATACACCTTGCCAGATACTTTCACCCTACAAGAATCTTCGAACTCTACGAACACTACTTCGTGGTCGCTACATCCATTAGCATCTTGTACAGTCACAGAATATCCACCGGGTATAGCAGGGTTTATGCTACTTACGGTGGCGCCTGTGTTCCAAAGGATGCTGTAAGGCGGAACCCCTCCCGTAATGTTCAATAAGATCGATCCCCCTGAACTATCACATAGAGATTTAGTGGTAACAAAGTCTAAATCTAAATCGGTATTGTCAACGCTGAAGCTAGCTGTTTCGCTTGCTCCAGTGTTGTCCGTAACGGTCACGGTATAGGTTCCGTCACTAAGGCCAGTAATGTCCTCTGTGGTGGCTCCATTGCTCCAGTCATAAGTAAAGGGTGGCGTACCTCCATTTACGGTTAGGTCAATGCTGCCAGCATTGCTGGCTCCACAGGTTACATTGTTGACGGTACCACTTAGGCAGAGGCCTCCGCTGACTACGAGTGAGTCTGGAATCCAGTAATTTACCACACAGCCATTGCCATCATCTACGGTCAGGTTGATGCTGTACCAGCCCGGAGTACCATATACATGGTTGAAAGAGGTGGGATTGGCTGGGTTGCTAATCACGGTGCCATCTCCCATGTCCCAATCATAGGTCCAGCCAGGATTGATGGTCCCTTGGTAAGAAATGGTCGTCGTCAGGGGTGCGCAGCCAGTCACAGGTCCAACTGTAATTTGACTGACGTCGATCAGGGGACCACCTATGACAATCTGCTTGGTAACCGATGCCGTATTGGTACCATCGGACACGGTAAGGGTAATATCATAGGTGCCAGGCTGCCAGAAGTTGAAGGTGGGGTTTTGTTGGGTGGACCAATTGCCACCAAAAATATTGATACCCCAAGCCCAGGAGGTAGCGCCACCGGTAGACTGGTCAGTAAATTGGACTTGGGCTGGGGGACATGCCGGGGCATTGGGTGTGAAATCGAAATCGGCCACTAACTGGGCCTGTAGGGTTTGGGGAAGCATGCTTAGCCCTAGCCAAAATAGGCCGAGGACCACCATGGGTAAATGTCGGTGCATGGTAATGGTTTTTAGGTGTTAAGAAAGAATCGCAAGCCTTGCTATGACTAAACACGCAGGGGGGGTAGGATTAGGTTGGGTACAAATGGAAAAATCCTGGTATTTTTTTTAACTCAACATTTATACCGCCATTTTTTTAGATATGATCGGAATTTTGAGTGAGTTGGTCGATACTTACTCAATCCTGCCAACCAGGTTGTAATTTTTTTCATCTAATCCAGACCAATACAGATGTTTCATGGTAGTTTGGTCTTATGAATGAAGCCCAGCCGTGAAATTTGATACCTAGAATTCCCTTGTTTGAACTCATCATCAAAGTCTATGAAGCTCACCATTAACAATCTCTCCAAAACTTACCCCAACGGGGTCCAGGCCTTGAAGAAGGTAAATCTGACCATGGAGCCAGGTATGTTTGGCTTACTTGGTCCCAATGGAGCCGGTAAGTCCACCCTAATGAGGACCATTGCGACCTTGCAAGAACCCGATGAGGGAAGCATCCAGTTTGGAGAGTTTGATGTGTTGACCCAAAAAGAATCTATTCGCCGACTGCTTGGCTACTTACCTCAGGAGTTTGGGGTATATCCCAAAATCAATGCAGAGACTTTATTGGATCATTTGGCCGTACTAAAAGGAGTTACGGCCAAAGGAGAGCGGAAGGGCTTGGTAGAAGCATTGCTCCAAAAGACCAACCTATGGGAGCACCGCAAAAAGAACCTTGGAGGCTATTCTGGCGGGATGAAGCAGCGTTTTGGCATTGCCCAGGCCTTGTTGGCCAATCCGAAGTTGATCATCGTGGATGAGCCTACAGCAGGTCTGGACCCTGCCGAGAGAAACCGCTTCCACAACCTATTGTCAGAGCTAGGGGAAAATGCGGTGGTCATCCTCTCTACCCACATCGTAGATGATGTGAAAGAACTTTGCACAGACATGGCGATCATCAACCGAGGGCAAATCTTGATGAATGGCAATCCCCTCCAGGCCATTGACGATCTCCAGGGGAAAATATGGAGCAAACGAATCGAGAAGAGTGAGTTGGAAGCTTACCAACAAAGTCACCAAGTCTTATTTGATCGCATGGTAGCTGGGCAACCCCTCATCCACGTGATGAGCGAAGGTGATCCTGGATCGGGCTTCGAACAAGTTCCTGCTGATTTAGAAGACGTTTATTTCTCTTATATGTCTGCTAAAAGAGAGCCACAAGTAGCGTAGTAGGCTTGGTTTAAAGACAAAGAGTAGTACCTATTCTCTCCGATTAAACAAGCTGAAACGCAATCTTTTATCATCTCAAACTCTCATAATCTCAGCCTCTCCTATGCTTGGCTCTATCATAAAATTTGAACTTCAGTATCGACTAAAGCGACCCGCAACCTATATCTATTTTGCGGTGATGTTGCTGATGTCCTTTTTAGCCATCGCAGTTGACGAACTTACTGTGGGTGGCGCAGCAGGGCAAATCAAAGACAATGCCCCGACCGTTTTGGCTATCATCATGCTCACGATGATGGCTTTGCCTGGATTTTTGATCGCTTCAGCAGTGATGGGGGTTCCTGTCCTTCGTGATTTTGAGCATCGAACAGGCCCCATGTTCTTTACCTCGCCAATAAGTAAAAGGGATTACCTTTTTGGTCGTTTCATCGGGTCTTATTTGATCACACTCTTCATCTTTAGTGGGATTATCATTGGCCTAATGCTAGGCTCTGTCATGCCTTGGCTCGATGCAGAGCGATTCTTGCCATTTAATTTATGGCACTTTATCCACCCGTTCTTGGTATTCATTGTACCTGGGACCTTTATCTCTGGTGCCTTGTTTTTCATGGGGGGGGCATTGAGCAAACGCCTGCTCTTTGTGTTTGTACAAGGAATTGGCCTCCTGGTGCTTTATCTGATAGCTGCTGGATTAGCCAGTCAATTGGACAACCGGACCCTGGCTGCCATGTTGGATCCCATTGGCTTGTTTGTTACAAGCATCGCCTCTCAGTATTGGACCGTAACAGAACAAAACACTCAAGTATATTCCCTCGAAGGAATAATACTTTGGAACCGCCTCATCTGGCTCGGTGTTGGCGCAGTGGCTTTAGGGATTACTTACGCCTTCTTCAAAACCACTACCCCCCGATCTAGGTCCCGCAAAAGCAAGAAAGGTTCCGTTCTGTCAGGCGTCAAAGTCAGCCAGTTGGCTATTCCTACCGTGAGCTTACAGCAAGGTGGTTCGGTGAACCTCCGACGAATCTTGAGCCTCTCCCAACTCTACTTTAAAGAGGTGATACGCTCTATTCCCTTTATTGCCATCACGGTGATGGGACTAATTTTGTTGATCATCAACTCCATTGACCTAAGCGCCTTGTACGGAACCAATACCTTTCCCACTACCTATTTGATGCTGGGACAAATTCAAGGCTTTACCCTCTTCTTTCTGATCATCATCGTTTTTTATTCGGGAGAATTGATCTGGCGAGAGCGTGATGTGCGCATCAACTTGATTTATGATGCCTTGCCCGTTCCCAACTATGTCGGTTTGGTCGCAAAATTTTTAGGCCTACTTCAAGTTTACGTAGTGCTCATATTTACCCTGATCCTCACCGGGATGGCGATCCAGACCTTTAATGGGTATTTCAAATATGAAATCGGCGTATACCTAGGATGGTTGTTCACGGACACCTTTATCTGGCTGACTCTATTCACCATTCTGGCCTTTTTTATCCATGTCATGGCCAACCAGAAGTTTTTGGGGCATGCCTTGATTGTGATATTTTTCATCGTATCTGGCGTATTGGGAGATCTCGGTCTTGAGCATAGCATGTGGCAATTTGCCAGTGGGTCCATGGGAAGTTTTTCGGATATGAATCGATTTGGGCACTTCCCAACCAAGTTTAGCTGGTACCAGATCTATTGGGCGGGTTTTGCCATCGTGCTTTTTGTCGCGGGAGTAATGTTTTCGGTAAGAGGTACAGACACCATGCTCAAGACTAGGACCAAGCTAGCCAAACTTCGCTTTGTGAGGCCCGCCCTGATTCTGTCCTCTATGGCCTTGGTGCTATTCATTTCATCTGGCTTTTACATTTTCTATAACACCACCCAGGTCAACGAATACGTGACCTCTGATGAGGTAGAAGATTTGCGCGAGCAATATGAACGCAAATTGAAGCAGTACCAGGATATTCCGCAGCCAAGAATCGTGGAGGCAGATCTTGCTGTGAACATCTATCCTTATAAGAGAGATTTTGATGTAGCTGGGTACTATATTTTGAAGAATAAGACCCCTTATCCGATTTCGGACATTCATGTTCAGTATGCGGCGCAGACTGGCATGACCATCAAGTCGATTGAATTCGAACGCATGGATTCAGTTGGAGTTGGAAAAGCATCGGTCAGCCAGGGATGGGAAGAGTTTGACTATTATATCTACAGCTTAGATCGTCCCCTCAATCCTGGTGACAGCGTAAAGATGAACTGGTCAGGAAGGTTTGAAACCAAAGGATTTGTAGAAGGTGGCTCCAATACCAATGTGGTATTTAACGGAACCTTTTTCAACAACAGCTACTTCCCTGGATTTGGCTATGATTTAGGCTTCGAGTTGGGGAGCGATGACGAAAGGCGGAAGCGAGATTTGCCCAAAAAGGACCGAGGCCGCCCCCGTAGCGATTCAGTTGGTCGGCACATGAATCTAGTCGGAGATGATGCCGATAACATTCGCTTTGCCATCACCATGAGTACCACCGAGGATCAAATCGCCATAGCGCCAGGTTACTTACAAAAAGAATGGACTGAAGAGGGTCGGAAGTACTTCCGCTACGAGATGGATGTACCCATGTTTAACTTCTACTCCATGATTTCGGCCCGCTATGAGGTGATCCGTGAAAAGTGGGAAACACCACATGGCAAACCGATTGACTTGGAGATTTACTATCACGAGGGACATGATTACAATCTGGATCGGATGATGCAGGGCATGAAAGATGCCCTCGCCTATTACGACGAAAACTTCAGTCCGTATCAATTCCGGCAGATGCGCATCATGGAGTTTCCACGCTACTCTAGCTTCGCTCAGAGTTTTGCCAATACGGTCCCATTTAGTGAAAGCATTGGTTTTATTTTGGACATAGATGAGGATGATGTGGATATGACTTACTACGTCACTGCCCACGAGATGGCTCACCAGTGGTGGGGACATCAAGTCTCACAAGCAAATGTGAAGGGCAGTGCAGCCATCTCCGAGACCTTGTCTCAGTATTCTGCTTTGATGGTCATGAAAAAGCGTTATCCGCCTGAAATGATGCAGAAGTTCCTCAAATATGAGCTTGACAGTTACTTAGGCGGCCGTCGGAGGGAGATTAAGAAAGAGAACACCTTGGCCTTGGTAGCGGGGCAGAGTTACATCCATTACCGCAAAGGATCCATCGTAATGTATGCCCTCCAAGACTACATCGGGGAGGATAGCATCAATGTAGCACTTCAGCGCTTTTTGGACGACTGGGCCTTCCGTGAAGGGCTATACCCTACCACCGAGGACTTGATTGGATATTTGAGGGATGTCACTCCAGATAGCCTTCAGTACCTGATTACCGACATGTGGGAGACCATTACTCTCTATGAAAATCGTGTCAAAGAAGCCAGTTATCAGAAAAAATCTGAAAATGAATACCTGGTGAAGCTGGATTTAAGCACCATCAAATATCGAGCAGATAGCCTGGGTAACGAGACGCCAATTTCTTTTGAAGATTGGATTGACGTAGGGGTGTATGGAGAGACAGAATCTGGTAAAGATACCCTCCTGTATCTAGAAAAGCATCTATTTAATCAAGAGGAGACTCAGTTGGAGATTAGGGTTGCTCAAGAGCCTACCAAGGCAGGGGTTGATCCAATATTTAAGCAGATTGACCGGAATACTGGTGATAACGTAAAAACAGTCACTGAGGAAGGTTAATGCCCAAAACTACTTGATACTTATCCTGATTTTATTCAGGATAGATGCTGGTGCAGACAAACCATCCCTTAAGGCTCTTTTATGATATGATCTAGGTAAAAGGCCACTTGATTTTTATCAAGTGGCCTCATTTGATTCCATGGAGGTAAATCGGAGCTAACGGAAGAGAGTAGGCATCTAAGCTAGCTGCTCCATATTCTTCTGTTTCCATATCCTTCTGTTTAGGCGCTTCGGAAATAGTAGACAGGAAATTAATACATAAAAAAAGCACCACTCCTTTACAGGAGGGTGCTCGAATAGTTTATGTACTTCAGCTTATTCCTGGTCTTCGCGACGGGTCACGATGACGGGGACTTCGGCTTTAACTTCTTTATGAAGATGGATCACAGCGGTGTAATCGCCAGTGGTACGAATGTCTTCGACGGTGATCTTCTTGCGATCAACTTCTAGGCCTTGCTCTTTGAGTTTGTTAGCCACCTGCAAAGAGGTAACTGAACCAAAAAGCTTGCCGTCAGCTCCAGCCAAAGTTTCGATCTCCACTTTGATTCCTTCTAGCTTAGCGGCTTCTGCTTCCGCTTGCTGTCTTACGAAAGCGACTGTGTGCGCAGCTTGACGCTTACGCTCATCCAAATCCTTTTTGGCAGAGGCAGTAGCCATGACCGCCAAACCCTGTGGGATGAGGTAATTACGAGCATAACCAGGCTTGACCTTCACCACGTCATCAGCGTCACCCAGGTTACGAATAGGTTGTTTTAGAATTACTTCCATGATTACTTGAGTCCGTCAGTTACGAATGGTAAAAGAGCCAGGTGACGAGCGCGCTTGATGGCAACAGATAGTCGTCGCTGGAATTTAAGGCTGGTGCCGGTGATGCGGCGAGGCAAGATCTTCCCTTGGTCGTTGACGAACTTCAAGAGGAAGTCAGGGTCTTTGTAGTCGATGTACTTAATGCCCGCTCGTTTGAAGCGGCAGTATTTTTTCTGCTTGGTCTCGGTTCGGATGCGGTTTACCGCGGTAGGTCCGATTACAGGATCCTTAGCCATGATTTCTTGAGTTTAAGGTTTAGGGAATTAGTTGGAACTGGTAGACTTGGCTTCTTTGCGAAGACCAAACCCTTGCTCGCGACGCTTGATGTTAAATTCCTTGTGGAACTTGTCAAGACGAACGGTCAGGTAACGCAAGACGCTGTCGTCATAGCGATAGTTTTGCTCCAACTTCTCAATGAAATTAGGCATTGCAGTGAACTCTATGAATACGTAGTATCCATTGGTTCGGCGGCGAATGGGATAGGCCAGCTTACGCATGCCCCAGTGCTCCATGTTGTGCACCTTCCCATCATTTTCCTTGATCAAATTGACGAATTTGTCAACTGCCTGCTTTTGTTCAACCTCTGGCAGATCGGGAGTGAGGATGAACGTCGTTTCGTAGTCCTGGCTAAAGGACTTTGGTTTAATTTCTATCATATCACCATTTTCGTGAATGGAGGGCAAAATTAAGGATATTCCTCGCTTTTTCAAAGGCTTTGCTTGTTCTTCCTTTTGTCGGGAAGATTCCTACAAAAGAGCCGCTATTCTGCTGGTGCTGTGGGAAAGTTGGGTGAAAGAGGAATCAGCTAGCTGAATGCTTGTTTTTGACTCTTATCAAAGTCTATAAGTGTCGGTCAGCAAAGCTGAGATATTGCTCCCAATCATAAAGGGTTAGGTCATGTTTCCCTTTTCTGAGGTGGTAAGCTACTCGGCCAGAATTCCTGGGCTGGTTGGGCTTGGGGGATTTTTCTTTATTCAGTGCTTCAAAGCCATACAGTTCGTAAACTTCTGAAGCGTGATAGGCGGATAAATATTCACCTCTAGGGTCTGTCCACAGATCCTGATCTGCACTTGCGACGTAGAGGGGCCTCGGGGCAATGAGGGCTAAGAATTGGTGCTGGTCTACGGGTAAGCTGTCCTCCTGATGGCGATAAGTCTGAAAACGGTCATTAAACCAATGCGGGGCAATGTCGTTGATGGCATCAATGGTTTCACCAAAGCGACGGCGGAATAGCGCTGCTCCTGCACAACCAGAGTTATTGGAAACGACCATGGCAAATCGCTGATCAAGGGCAGCGGCCAGTAAGGCGGTTTTCCCCAAACGAGAATGCCCAATCAGCGCTACCTGATTGGAATTAAGGCTGGGCTGAGTTTCCAAGAAGTCCATGATTTGACTCAACCCCCAAGCCCAAGCCCCTATGGCTCCCCACTGTAGTGAGTCTGGCTTCAATTGCCCGGCGCGATAAAAAAGTGGATAATAGCCTTGGCTAAAACCTGAGGGACGATCTGGGACCAAATCGCTACAATATACCGTCGCCAATCCATATCCATGGGCGAGGATTTGCTCCACTGGCCAGCGGGAGGCAAAGCCTCCACGCGATGATTCAGTAGCCTGGTTTTCGAAAATCCCAAGGCTACTATCATTTCTCACCCAGGCCTGTGGCATCCAAATGTCCGAATCCGAGGTAATGGTTTGATTACCAGAAAAGTTTAACCCCAAAAATACCGGTACAGGCCCGGATGCTTGCTTTGGGCGATATATCAATAGGTCAAAAGAGTGGGAAAGTCCCCCTCTCCACATTTGTAAGCGAAATTGTTCGCGTATAGCTTGGCCATCCAGCGCTTGCCATGAAATCTCTTGATTCTCGAGGCTAAGGCTGTCAATTAGTCCCTGCCCAGGGGTGAATCCATAGATCTCACTTTGGAAAACTGCCAATAATTCTGCTCGACGTTCTTCCCATTCGGTGGTCGTGGTAATGAGACTCCCATCCTCCTGCTGAAGTAAAGGGGGGAGCTGATAGTCTGGAACCCCCCGTTCTGAAAAAATATAAGGACCATCACTTGGTTGGCAAGCGATCACAAGCAGGAGAATTAGGCCCCAAACGTTCTTCATATTTACCTACTGGTCATCCTTTTAAAAGCCATTTTTGAGCAATCACTATATAGCTGCACTGACTCCCAGCTCCTTCGCCAAGAACCTGCCGGTATGTGAGTCTGGATGTTTGACTACTACTTCTGGCGTTCCTTCGACCACAATGGTGCCGCCACGCTTCCCTCCCTCTGGTCCAATGTCAATGACCCAGTCGGCTACTTTGATTACATCAAGGTTATGTTCGATTACCAATACGGTATTCCCACGTTCCACCAGCGCTTGCAGCACACTGAGCAGCATTTCTATGTCCTGAAAATGTAATCCAGTAGTCGGTTCATCCAAAATGTACAGGGTGTTGCCTGTGTCTTTGCGTGACAATTCCGTAGAAATCTTTACCCGCTGCGCTTCGCCACCAGAAAGGGTAGTGGCAGACTGCCCGAGGGTAATGTAGCCTAGGCCCACGTCATGTAGGGTTTTGAGTTTCCGCTTGATGCGTGGCATCGCATCAAAAAACTCCAGCGCTTCACTGACATCCATCTCTAAGACATCACTGATGGATTTTCCTTTGTATCGTACCTCCAGGGTTTCCCGGTTATAGCGGCGCCCTTGGCATTTAGGGCAGGTGACATACACATCGGGGAGGAAGTTCATTTCAATGGTCTGGACCCCCGCTCCTTCACAAACGTCACAGCGCCCTCCCTTAACGTTGAAGCTGAATCGACCAATTTTGTATCCCCGGGCTTTGGCTTCGGGCAATTCCGCAAAAAGTTCTCTTATATAGGTAAAGAGGCCCGTATAGGTAGCGGCATTTGACCGAGGGGTGCGCCCGATAGGAGATTGATCAATCCGCACTACCTTGTCCAGATGTTCCAGCCCTTCAAAGGATTCGTGTGGCATGGGCTTTTTCTTGGAACGATATAGGTGCTGGCTTATAATGGGGTGTAGGGTTTCATTGATCAGGGTAGATTTTCCTGACCCTGAAACTCCGGTCACACAGATAAAAACACCGAGCGGTAGGGTCAAATCTACTGATTTGAGGTTGTTGCCGGTGGCACCTTTTAGGATCAGTTGATTTGGTTGAGCTTGACGCCGCTGCTCAGGTACCTTGATCTCCCTCCGGCCGGCAAGGTAATCGGCTGTAGGGGTTGCGTTTTCCAGTACCCTATTCGGGGGCCCTTGGTTGACAATTTGCCCTCCATATTGGCCAGCTCCGGGGCCGAAGTCCACCACATAGTCGGAAGCCAACATGGTGTCTTTATCATGCTCAACGACTAAGACGGAGTTACCCAAATCTCTTAATTCCAGCAAAGATTTGATGAGCTTTTCATTGTCACGTTGATGGAGTCCGATGCTGGGTTCGTCCAAAATATATAGGACGTTGACTAGCTGAGAGCCGATTTGAGTAGCTAAGCGGATGCGCTGGGCTTCTCCACCGGAAAGACTTTTGGCAGGGCGATCTAGGGCAAGGTAATCGAGTCCAACCTGCATCAAAAAACCAATGCGCTTGCGCAATTCCTTGATGACTTCTACGCCGATTTGGCGTTGCCGATCGCTGAGGCGCTCCTCCAGTCCACTGAACCAATCGCTCAAGGCCCCAATATCCATTTGTGCCAATTCAGCGATATGGCGCTTATCAATTCGGAAATAGAGACTTTCTTTTTTTAGGCGGGTTCCTTCACAGGTAGGGCAGGTGTTGATTCGCATGAACTGTTCAGCCCAAGTCTTGATCTTTTCGGAAGAGGAGTTGTGATATTGGTCTGAAACAAAACTCCTTACCCCATCAAAACGAACACCCCGGATGCCTTTTCCAGAGGAGGTTTTACCTTCCATGATCAAGTGTCTGGCCTCTTCAGGAATGCTCTCCCAAGGATCGGTCAGCTTAAATTCAAAGTGGTCAGCAATTTTCCGTAGTTGGCGAAAGATCCAGATATCTCTGTATTCTCCTAATGGCTCGACAGCACCTCGGCTAATCGATACAGAGGGATCCGGAACCAAGGCTGCCATGTCTACTTCAAATACTTGACCTAAGCCATTGCATGTGGGACAGGCGCCATATGGACTGTTAAAGGAAAACGTATTTGGTGAGGGGATGTCGTAGCTGATGCCTGATTCTGGATCCATGAGGTTTCTCGAATACCAAAACATCTGTTCCGCGTCGTCATGATCTACGAGCAGCACCGTACCCTGGCCGGTTTTCATGGCTTTTTGTACGCTGTCAAATAGGCGCTTGTCATTGCCACCCACCTTTACTTTGTCCACTACGAGCTCGATGTCATGTATTTTATATCGATCGAGCTTCATGCCTTTTTTTATCTCTAGCACTTCCCCATCAACCCTTACCCGGGTATAGCCTTGTTTGGCCAATTGCTCAAATAATTCTCGATAATGCCCTTTCCGAGAACGTACGACGGGTGCCAAAATCAACATGCGTCTCCCCGTGAGCTTTTCCTGGATGGCTTCAACCACCTGCTCATCGGTCATGCGGATCATCTTCTTGCCGGTCTTGTAACTAATGGCATCTCCTGCTCGAGCAAAGAGGAGGCGGAAGAGGTCATATATTTCTGTGACAGTGCCAACCGTCGACCTCGGGTTGCGGGAGGTAGTCTTTTGCTCGATCGCAATGACAGGACTCAAGCCATCAATTTTGTCGACGTCAGGCGCTTTAAGATCTCCGAGAAATTGCCTGGCATATGCACTGAAGCTTTCCAAATAGCGCCGCTGTCCTTCTGCGTAGAGTGTGTCAAATGCTAAGGAACTCTTTCCTGAACCACTGACTCCCGTAATAACCACCAGTTTATTGCGAGGAAGGGTGAGATCAATATTCTTAAGGTTGTGCTCGCGGGCACCTAGGATAACGATTTGCTCTTCGGGCATGAGTAAATAGAATCAGAGGTCAGTGCTATCACATTTGAAGACTATTCTCTGTAGCATAGAAAAGTGAATATTCACCCAAACTCCTATGGAGTGATGAGTGTTTGATTCAACCACAGAAAGTGGCAATTGGCTAAAAATAGTAGAATTGCTAATATTTTGCACGATTTGTCGGGGCAAATTTAAACAAAATACTTGTTTTTTT
>CAZFPQ010000204.1:0-13267 GCA_964521065.1 uncultured Bacteroidia bacterium
AAACCCTTGAACGGCGAAAATGGGAGTTTTGAGCTCATGGGAAACTTCTCCAAGAAATTCTCGGCGGAAGTTTTCCATATCCTTGAGTTTCTTGATCTCTCGTTGATTGAGCATGGTTAAGCTTTTTAACCGACGAAAGACCACCCATTCCAAGGTGATGGCTAAGGTTAAGAAGCTGATAAAGAAAAATCCCAGACTCTCATAGACGTTGAACTCCGTAGTGGGATTGGCTAGGTTGCTAATCAAGCTATAAACTACCGTCAAAGCCAAGGACAGGTAGAGAGAGACCATGATCGAGGAAGGCAGCTTTGGCTTCATGAAGGGTAAATTAAAGTTCCACTTGTCAGAAAGCCAAAACCCAAGCTGTCAATTGGGTCAACTGTAGCGCTCGTCCAGAGCAAAAAGTTCCGGGCGACGCCCTTTGATGGGGCGATAAAAGTCCATGATTTTTTTCATGTCTGCTGCTTGGTCATCACTTGGGTAGATGGCTGGACCAACTCCAGCTTCTTTTTTCTCATAGTCTAGGTATCCCAAGGTAATGGGGACTCCCGCTTTTTGGGCCACGTGATAAAAGCCTGATTTCCATTTTGTTCTTTTGCTTCGCGATCCTTCCGCCGCAATGAGCATGACCATTTTTTCATGTTGATCAAATACTTCGGCCATCAACTCTACATAGCTCTTGCCTTCACGCTCTCCTGCTGCCTTGCTGCGATCAATCCAAACCACCCCCATCCTTTCCATCATGGGACCCAATAGCGGACGCTTAAGTTCTTTTTTGGCAGCAAAGCGCATGGGAACACCCAATTGGTCAAAGGTGGCCATGGTATAGAAAAAGTCCCAACCAGAAGTATGAGGGGCAGCGATCATGACACAGCGGTTTAACGCTTCATCAGGCACATTGGGATTAATCCGCCAGCGGTTCTTGTTAAAGAAATAATTGGAAAGTGACTTTAGCATGCAAGATAGACCTGAGAGGGTGAGGGAAATAAATGGGGGGTAGCACAAACTTAAAGTAACTTACAGGCGTTTGCTATGCTAATTCTATTCGTTAATCTCTGTAAGAAACCTCGATAAGATCGAGAATCAACAACTCAGAACCCACCCATTTGTTGCCCATGCCTAAGCTATCGACCCTTTTAATTTTAATCACAAGCTTGATTTTAGGTTGTGAAACCTCCCCTTCCCCCCAAGATGAACCCATTAATCCCCCAGCTAAGGGATTCAATGAAACGGACTCTGATCCCAAGGCAATAGCCATCGCAGATGAAGTGATGGAGGCTATGGGAGGACGAAAAGCCTGGGATGCTACCCGTTTTCTTCGTTTTACATTCAATGGTAAGCGAGCCCTAATTTGGGATAAACTGGGCAAAAAAGTGCGCATTGAGGTGCCTCAGGATTCCCTGGTTTACTTGTTGGATTACAAGGGGGGGTATACCGCTAAGACCTACCAAGGTGGAGAGTTGTTTTCTGAGCCGGATTCGATCCTGAAATACACAGAGCAGGCAAGGCGGATCTGGATCAACGATACTTACTGGCTAGTCATGCCATTTAAGCTCAAGGACTCTGGCGTTACTTTGGCTTATGTGGGGGAAGAAGAAACAGAATCAGGAGAGGCTGCGGATTTAATCGAGCTTACCTTTGATGGGGTGGGAGTAACTCCTCAAAATAAATATCAGGTTTGGGTTTCTAAGCAAGATAGGCTGGTCATACAATGGGCCTATTTTCGAGAAGCTTCAGAGGCGGAGCCTCGTATCGTGACTCCTTGGCGAGGCTATCAGGAATACGATCAAATCTTGTTGTCAGGAGATCGAGGGCCTCTTCAATTGGGCGACATATCAGCGCCGAAGTCTTTGCCGACGGAATTGTTTGAGACGCTATAGGGTAGGGGCCAGGACAAGTGAGAGACTCTGTTACTTTTTTCCCTATTGTCTCGCTATTCAATTTTTTTCATTCAATGCCTGCCTTTTTAAAATGGCATGGCCAATGGCTAAATCCTCTGGGGTAGTCAGCTTGATGTTGTCATAGCTGCCCTCACAGATACTTACTTGGCCACCTTTGAGCTGGTAGAGACTGGCGTCATCGGTGAAACTGCCTGGGGGGCGAAGACGATAGCATTCGAGTATTTGATCTAGGCGAAAGGTTTGGGGGGTTTGGACTTCAAAAAAATGTGCCCTATCCACGGGTTGACTTTTTCCTCCCTCCATCCGCTGTCGCAATGAGAATTTTACGGGTACACAAGCCACCGAGGCTCCTTTATTTTCGGCCACATCGAAAGCCTGTTGAATCATTTCCGGTAAGACGAATGGTCGCACCCCATCATGAATGGCTACCCAACACTTTTCAGGGACTTTTACTTGAGCGGCCATCAACTCCAAACCAGCCTGAACAGAGTCGGAGCGGGTGGTTCCGCCGGGAGATAAGGACACCTGATTGAGTTGCTGTGTGTTGAGATGCCTAGGGGCCAACTGCTCCCAGAATGTCAGGTGGGCCTGGGGCAAAACTAAAACGATGGGGAGTTGGGGATCAAAGGCCAAAAATCTTAATACAGTGTGCACGAGGACAGGCTTGCCTTCTAGAGGGAGAAACTGCTTGGGTAGGTCTGATTGCATCCGAGAACCAGACCCTCCAGCCACTATGACGGCGCAAGGGTTCATGAGCTAAGGATAAAAAAAACTCCGAGGGTAGAACCCTCGGAGCGAATGTATGAACAATTTTTCAATTGCTATCTACTTCCTTAGAGGCTGTTTGGGTTTTGGTATTTCGAGCCCAAACGCTGGATTTTTTGGTTCTGACAAGCAGGTTTTTTTGAGGAATAGCGGGCTATTTCGAGAAAAATCGGCGCAGTCAGGTTCAAAAAGGACAAGTTTAGGCCGTAAGGAAAAGCCTAAACAGCCTCTCATACAATCAGCATAGCGTCTCCATAGCCATAAAAACGGTATTTTTCCTTGATGGCCTCTTCGTAGCAGGTCATCATGAAGTCGTAGTCCATGAATGCAGCTACCATCATCATCAAGGTGGATTTTGGCTGATGGAAATTGGTCAGGAAGGTATTGGCAATGTTGAACTCAAAAGGAGGATAGATGAAGCGATCTGTCCAGCCTTCAGCAGTATTGAGCATGCGGCTCGCGGATACGGCCGATTCCAGAGAGCGCATCACTGAGGTGCCAACTGCCAAGACCTTGCGACGGGCTCGCTTGGCTTCGTTGACTAACTCTTGGGTGCGTTCCGGAATGATGAAAAACTCCGAATCCATGCGGTGCTTAGACAAATCTTCTACTTCCACTGGATTAAAGGTGCCAATGCCCACGTGTAGGGTAATATAGGTTTCTTCAATTCCATGCAGTTCAAAGCGCTTGAGCAACTCACGGGTAAAGTGCAATCCAGCAGTAGGAGCCGCTACCGCACCTACATTTTTTGCATACACGGTTTGATAATCGTCGCGGTCCCTGGCCTCTACCTCCCGTTGGATGTATGGAGGAATGGGAGTTTTGCCGAGCTTATCGATGAGCCGATGTAGTTCTTCATTTTCCCCATCAAAAAGAAAACGAATGGTCCTTCCTCGAGAAGTAGTGTTATCTACCACTTCCGCGACGAGGTCATTTTCTCCAAAATAGAGTTTGTTACCAACTCGGATTTTCCTAGCCGGTTCAACCAATACGTCCCACAGTTTTTGCTTGACGTTGAGCTCTCTCAGGAGAAATACTTCTATTCTGGCCCCAGTTTTTTCTTTTTTACCGATTAATCTGGCCGGAAAAACTTTGGTGTCATTTAATACGGCCACGTCGCCTTCGTCAAAATAATCGAGAATATCGCGAAAGGTTCGGTGCTCAATTTGACCTGTTTCCCGGTGGGCGACCATCATGCGACACTCGTCTCGAGGTTCATGAGGGTACTGGGCGATCAACTCTTCTGGGATTTCAAAGTTGAAAGCGGATAGTTTCATTGCCATGGGGCAGAATATTATATTGGAGCGGATATAGAAAAAGGATTTGCAAAATTAGCGGCAGAGTCCTTCTGTGTCAAGCCTATTTTTCGAAAAGTAAAAAATCTACTCAATACCTGCATATGCAAGCCGAGGTTCCCCAAATATTGAATCAACTGAAAGAATGCTTAGCGGAGTTGGTTCCGCCCCTTCAGATACGGGTGGCCAACGACACTACTTTCGAGGTCGCGGGAACCAAGCGCGTGATGCAAGGCAAGAAGCAGGTGGATGGAATGTACTTTGCTAGCCTGGTACCCAAACCCAAGGATGTGCGCTTGTATTTTTTCCCCATCTATACCCATCCTGATTCGTTTGAGCTTTCTACTAAGTTGAGAAAAGCCCTGAAAGGAAAAAGCTGCTTTCATATTAAGCAGCTTGATGAAGAGTTGGCCAATGAGATCACCACCATGATGGAGAAGGGGTTAAAGATCTATTTAGACGAGGAATGGGTATAGGGTTTCTAGAGTTTGATCCATTTTCGAGGTTTCATGGCTCGGTTTCGGGGAAAATGGATAAAGTAAAGCCCTTCCGCAAAATCGGACACCTGTAACGCCGACCCTGGAGACACGCTCCCTATGAAACATACTCGGCCTTGAAGATCTAAGATCTCTATATCAAGCTGTTCGCTTCCCTCAAAGTAAAAGTTCAGCACTTCCTGGGTCGGTACAGGGCCTACTGTTACGTCTTGCCCAGGAGCTTTTCCCATTAGATCCAGCTCGCTACAATTTGATAGATACCGATCCAGCCGATTGGCTGAAGCTTTGGTTTCACTACGACGATGCTGTTCGGCAGACACGAATTGATCTCCCTGTCGTACCAGGAAATACTCAGTGCTGATTAGATAAGACCCTTGATAGAGACCTGAGTTGGTGGGTTGGTTTTGGTCGTCTAGTTCAGGGGTAAGCACCGCCAAGATCTCACTACCGGGCTCTCCAAAGTATTCGGTCTGACTTTCAAAAATAGCCCCATTACAGTCCCAAGTCGGTAAATCTAATACCCACAATTCTTCAGGGACATTGTTTCCTATGAAATACTCTTCTACCCTGAGCTTAGCCCGGTCATTCTCTTGCTTTAGAACAGTGGCCCGAATCAATATGCCTGGATGCTCCCAATCTGGTAGACTGTTGACAACCTCACAAAAATCAGATACAAAGAAGGAACAAGCCTGTGCTTTTGAGGGGAGGAAAATGAGGCTAAGGAACAGGCCTAGGATCGACAGGAAGACTTTTGCTCTATGAAAATTACGGGGAGAGGTATTCATGGATTCTATCTATAAGGGACATTAACCTTTTACCCCAAAACGGAAATTAAACTGGATCTGCTGCATAGGGTGAGAAAACCTTTTTCATTCGCTTCCAATCTGCTAACTTTGCCGGGATTTAGGCCAGTGCCAAGCATTCAATTGAAATCCATCCATGCCTTTAGATACCTCCATCAAATCCATCCTGATCATTGGAAGCGGTCCCATTGTGATCGGTCAAGCCTGCGAATTTGACTATTCTGGGTCGCAAGCAGCCTTAGCCCTCAAAGAAGAGGGCATTCGCGTAGCCTTGATCAATTCTAATCCCGCGACCATCATGACCGATCCGGTCACAGCAGATGACATCTTTTTGCTGCCTCTTGAGCCCGCCTCGATAGAGAAGATTTTGAAGGAACAGAAGATAGACGCGGTATTACCAACCATGGGGGGGCAGACGGCCTTGAACTTAGCCATGGATTGTGAAAAAGCGGGAATTTGGCAAAAGTATGGAGTGAAGGTGATTGGGGTGGATTTTGCAGCTATTGACAAAGCAGAGGACCGGGAACTTTTCCGGCAGACCATGCATGAAATGAAGCTGCCTGTTTGTAAGGCTGAAACTGCCAATTCCTTCTTGAAAGGCAAGGAAATTGCTCAGCGGATTGGCTTTCCCTTGGTAATTCGCCCTTCTTATACCTTGGGAGGAAGTGGGGGAGCCTTTGTAGATGATCCCAAAGAATTTGATGACAAGCTCAATTATGGCTTACAGAAAAGCCCTATTCACACGGTGTTGGTGGAGCAGTCTATCTTTGGATGGAAAGAATATGAGCTAGAGGTAATGCGCGATGGTGCTGGAAACAAAATTGTGATTTGTACCATCGAGAACCTCGATCCCATGGGCGTCCATACAGGGGATTCTATCACCGTGGCTCCTGCCATGACCTTAGCAGATACCACCTACCAATTAATGCGGGATTATGCCTTTCGCATCCTAGATGAGCTGGGGGAGTTTGCTGGGGGATGTAACGTGCAGTTTTCAGTTAATCCTCAGAATGATGAGGAAATCATCGTCATCGAGATCAACCCACGGGTTTCTCGTTCCTCGGCTTTGGCTTCTAAAGCTACGGGATACCCCATTGCTCGAATTGCGGCCAAACTGGCGGTGGGCTATCGCTTAGATGAGCTCAAAAACCAGATTACCAAAACCACTTCGGCTTTCTTTGAGCCAAGTTTAGACTACGTGATCGTCAAAATCCCCCGCTGGAACTTTGCGAAGTTCCCGGGAGCCGATACCAGCCTTGGCTTGTCAATGAAGGCCGTGGGGGAAGTGATGGGCATCGGCCGTAGCTTCAACGAGGCCTTACAAAAGGCCTGCCAGTCCCTTGAAATTAACCGCAATGGCATGGGCGCTGATGGACGTGAGCTGCGCAACTTGGAAGAAATCATGAAGAGCCTACGGGTTCCTTCTGACAACCGCATCTTCCATGTCAAAGATGCCATGCACCTTGGAGTACCTTTGAAAGACATTTTTGATGCCACGCGCATAGATATGTGGTACCTGCGCGAGATAGAATATCTCGTTTCCCTTGAAAAAGAAATTTCCCGTCAGCACGTTCGCAACATTGATCGAGACTTGATGTTGGAGGCCAAGAAAAATGGCTACGCGGATCGGCAACTGGCCCACTTGATGGGCTGCCTTGAAAGTGAGGTATTCCAGCGCCGCCAGGAACTGAACGTGAAGCGGGTATACAAGTTGGTGGATACCTGTGCGGCCGAGTTTGCAGCCGCGACCCCCTATTATTATTCAACCTTCGATGACGAAAATGAATCAAAGGTTTCGGATAAGAAGAAAGTGATTGTCTTTGGTTCTGGACCCAATAGGATTGGCCAAGGCATTGAGTTTGACTATTGCTGTGTGCATGGTGTATTGGCGGCCAAGGAGGCTGGCTATGAAACCATCATGATCAATTGTAACCCTGAAACAGTATCCACTGACTTCAACATCGCTGACAAGCTCTATTTTGAACCTGTTTTCTGGGAGCATATTTACGACATCATTTTGCACGAAAAGCCAGAAGGAGTGATTGTGCAGTTGGGGGGGCAGACCGCTCTGAAGCTTGCAGAAAAGCTCAACCGCTATGGCATCCCTATTTTGGGAACCAGCTTTGATATGATGGACTGTGCCGAAGACCGTGGCCGCTTTTCTGAGTTGTTGCGAGATCAAGGGATTCCTTATCCGAAATTTGGGGTAGCTGACTCCGCTGAAGAAGCCATCAAGATCGCGAATGAGGTGGGATATCCGGTTTTGGTTCGTCCTAGTTATGTGTTAGGTGGCCAGGATATGCGGATCGTGATCAACGACGATGAGCTTACTCGCCATGTAATCAAAGTCCTTAACCAGGTTCCTGGGAATAAAGTGTTGATCGACCACTTCCTAGATGGTGCCATCGAAGGCGAAGCCGATGCCATTTGCGATGGTGAGGAAGTTCACATCATGGGCTTGATGGAGCACATTGAGCCAGCTGGGATCCACTCTGGTGACTCCATGGCTGTTCTCCCAGCTTTTGACCTCAAGCCCAAGATGGTTAAGCAGATCGAGGAAATCGTCAAAAAGTTGGCCCTTGCTTTAGAGATCAAAGGCCTGATCAACGTGCAGTTTGCCATCCATGAGGATACTGTGTACATCATTGAAGCCAACCCTCGTGCTTCACGTACCGTCCCATTTATCGGAAAAGCTTACCACGTTCCCTACGTCAACTACGCTACTAAGATCATGCTGGGAGGTCACAAGCTCAAGGACTTCAAGATCAAGCCCAAGAAGAAGGGCTATGCCATCAAGGTGCCCGTCTTTAGTTGGGATCGATTCCCAGGCGTGGACAAAGGTTTAGGGCCAGAGATGAAGTCTACGGGAGAGGCGATTTACTTCATTGATGACTTACAGGATCCCTTCTTTGTAAAGGCTTACAAGGAGCGAAATATGTATCTGACCCGCTAAGATGAGGGGAGAAAAGTGGCTGTAGGCCAAGATGAGGTCCTTGTTGTATGAAGGTCAAAACCTGCCATCAATGTAAGCAGAGCTTCACCACATTGTTCCGAGTGAGGCTACAAGGAGGGAAAAAAGCTCCTTGGATATTTGTCTGTAAGCCTTGTTGTGAGGAGGAGAAAAAGAAGAATCCACATTATCGCTACGGAGGTACTTGGAAGGGATATCGGCATTGATCTACCCTTATTCTAAGGCAATAATTCCAGGACGAACCTAGCTGGTTTAATCTCCCAAAAAAGCTTTACTTTTGTGGGAGAAGTAAAAAACTACGTAGTAAATGGCCAAAACAAGAAAAGGTGGTCTTGGCAAAGGAGCCGACGCCATCTTCGGCAACATCAGTAGCCAAGAGGCAGTCCAGTCCAATAAAATTCCCGTCAAGTATATAGAACGCAACCCTTATCAGCCTCGTCAAGAGTTTGATCCGGGACCCCTACAAGAGTTGGCCGATTCAATCAAGGTCCATGGGATCATTCAGCCCTTGACGGTGCGTAAGATGGGCGAGAATGAGTACCAATTGATATCTGGGGAGCGCCGCCTGCGCGCAGCCAAGTTGGCCAAGCTGCGCGATGTGCCGGCCTATGTGCGCACCGCCGACGATGAGCAAATGCTCGAAATGGCTCTGATTGAAAACATCCAGCGGGAAAACCTCAATCCCGTGGAAGTAGCCCTTTCCTACAAGCGGCTGATTGAAGAGTTGGAAGTTACCCAAGAGTTGGTCGGCGATAAGGTTGGCAAAGATCGCTCCACCGTAACCAATTATCTGGGAATACTTGAATTGCCAGAGCCAATTATCAAAGCGCTCAGACAGAAGAAATTAAGCTTTGGCCACGCTAGGGCCATCAAGGGCATTCCAGATGCTATCCTGCAGCTACAAGTAGGTCAGGACGTGGTAGACCGTGGCTTATCCGTTCGCCAAACAGAAGACCTAGCACGTCGACTCAAAGATTCCCAAAAGGCTAAAAAGGGAGATAAGGCTAAACCCAATCCTAATCAAATTCACCTTGATAAAATTGAAGGGAAGCTTGAAGAGAAATTTGGCAACAAGGTCCGCCTCAAGCAAAAAACCAATGGCAGTGGAGACATCACCATTCCCTTTAGCAATGATCGAGACTTAGATCGAATCCTGGAAATATTGGACCTGATTTGAGGATCTTTTGAGTCCTTGTAAGGGCAGGGGCATGAAATGAGGTTCTATCGTACCAGGTTTACTTCCTTAATCAACTCACATTAATTGTCCCCATACAACCATACCAGCCCTTTTGGGTACTTTTCCTCACTAATTGCTATCTATTGATGCCTCGCTATTTAATCCTGCGTAGCTGTTTGATTTTTCTGGCCATTCAAGCTGGAGGATTCTTGCTTTGGGGCCAAATAGATAGTACTGAGAAGCCACTATTTCCTACCAAAGATGGCCGCCCGGCCGAAACCTACGGGATACAGACCTTTGATTCTCCTGATAGCACTTACTTGCCACCTTGGTTAGAGGAAAAACGCGATAGTGCCAATCAATCGATACCAGAAAGACTGAAGTCCCGCTGGGAATCCTACCAAGCTGTTTATGGGCCGCGTCTGTACGAGAACGAAGAGGAAAAAATGCGCTTTTATATCCGTTTTCCTAAGCGAGATAGCGTTGACTTGCCTTTTCCTATAGGTTTGCTACCGGTCCCTCCGAGACCTCCTTATAATCCCAATATCGCGTGGCAGCGCAGTGCGCTGCTTCCAGGCTGGGGGCAGGCCTATAATCGGAGTTACTGGAAAATTCCCATATTCCTCATTGGATACGGTGGCACCATATGGTGGCTGAGCTACAATCAAGGAGAATACCGTCGCTATGGCTCGGCATATTTCTGTGCAGCCGTTCAACAGCCCAATGGACAAGATTGTACCATTCCCGAAGATATTTCTCTCATTGGGGATACCGAGGGGATCCGTACCCGTCGCAATCAGTTTCGCGGAAATCGCGACAACGCCATCCTGATCGTGCTTGCGTGGCATGGTCTTCAGATCTTAGAAGCCTTTGTAGACGCACACCTAAAAAACTTTGATGTTTCCCCAGATTTGAGTTCGGAATGGAAATTGAGACCTATGCCAATTAGTACTTATGGCGTAGCCACCGCAGGACTCGGTGTTGGACTCACCTTTTAAGAAAAATTGATACCATAAAGGGAGGCTTAACCAGCTATCATCTTCTATTCAGGAGGCCTGTGATCATGGGCTAGCCCGGTACCTGCCGCGCCCCCGGATGTGCGGGGAATCAACGGTACTTGGTAGGTAGGTTAACCGTCTCCAGAAGGCGCAGGCAGGTATTGGGAGTAGTCCTAAAATTCACGTTTGGGGAAAACGGAGGGTTCTAGGAAGCTAGCTGACAAAAAACGTATAAACACTTAACTAGACACTGCAAATAAGGGGAAATGAGATTGGTTTTTTGTTAAATATTTACTGTCGTGGAATATAATGTGTGTGAAAAGCTTTAATCCCTGCTTGAACGGTATTGGACAAAAAAAAGAGCTCCTTATTAAAGGAGCCCTTTCGTTTTTGGTCTGATATTCAGTTGCTTATGGGGGTATTTTAAGCAGTGTGCCGGAGAGTGGAAAATTAATCCGTACTCAAATGCCCCAGTGACTGAATAGTTAGGCCGCTTGAATGGTGTCTATGTTCTTTCGAACCAACAGCATGCCTATTTAACTCAATGTTGCTCATCCTTGAGCAATTCTGGAAACTTAGCTTGAAAGCGCTTAAGGCGAGGTATACTTACGCTACGGACGTAGGGATTGTTGGGGTTGTTTCGCTCGTAATCTTGGTGGTAGCCCTCTGCCTCATAAAACCTTGTCAAAGGCAATAGCTCTGTGACGATGTCGCCTTTTTGATACTGATCTCCCGATTCCAATTTGGCAATGTAATCTTCGATGATGTTTTTTTCGGATTCGTTCTGGTAAAAAGCGATAGAACGGTATTGAGTACCTCGGTCTGGGCCTTGACGGTTCACGGAGGTAGGATCATGAGAGCCATAATATACTTTTACCAGGGTTGGGAAATCAACTATAGCAGAATCATAGTATACCAGTACCGCCTCTGCATGACCTGTGCGTCCCGCACCTACTTGTCGATAAGTTGGGTTGGGCTCTTTTCCTCCTGCGTAACCCGATACGGCTTCTTTTACACCTTTGACTGATTCAAACACGGCCTCTACACACCAAAAACACCCGCTTGCAAAATAAGCAGTATGTAATTTGTCTAGCTCAGCTTGGCTGGGCTTGTTTTGTTGGCTTTGCCCTTCTACCGGAGAGGGGGTGCAGGCCAGTAGGGTCATCAGAGTGAAGACTAACCCATAGACTTTAAAAAACTTCATAGATAGACATTGAGATGCTAGGAGGATGGACTAGGTTAAGCTCCAACGTCTGGAGTTATCTTCCAATCTCATCATTCCCCCTTAACATGGTTCAAGTGTTAAAATTGATATCGTAAACTTCATCACGGAAGAAAGCCCTCTATATATAAGGGGACTTTCATCCTAGAATAATACTCTCAGCGCGAATATTTGTTCTTAAGGAATGAGCAGGAGTCTGCTAGCTGACTAAGTCAAAACTTATCCAGTAGGTTTATCAAAAGGTTCTACCGTAAACCAACCCATCCGCCTACCCACAATTTTGACTTTGGTGTTAGCGGGTATAAATCCTCTGAGACTCACTACTTCGTACTTCACTCCGTCGAGTTCTATCATTCCGCTCGTGCGAAGTGGGGTGACTGAAAGGGCAATTTTGCCGATCAAAGATTCTCCAGGTTCAGAGGTGGTAAATAAGGGGTTTTTAGGAGTTCGGCGAAGAAATAGATTCGAAAGCCAACTCATAGAGCAAGAGGTTAAAGGGTGAGCAAGTATCAGGGGAGAGGCCGGGACAAATGGAAATTAGGGTTGCAAAGTACTTCGGATGATAGAATCATCTTTTAGTAAAATGTATTTACACTGTAATAAACGTAGCTTGGGGCAAGGTGGTTTTGGCCCGGCATGATATAGGGGCAAGTAATTGCCAAATGCGAGGGCGGTACAAAGGTGAACTTTAGGGATAAAATGCTTTAGGGGCTTCCCCCTGTGAAACCGGTCTAGTTTTCATAGCCGATCTTTGCAAGAGGGGGGACTAATGCTAGCTAGGGGGCTAGGCTTGAGAATAAAAGAAGTAGGCAATTGGAGTGAGGGTTCAAATTTTCCCCATTTTCTGATACTGGAGGATGATGGCTTTGAGTTTTTGATACCTCGAAAGCTCGGGGCGATAGAAGTAATTGATCAATGCATAAATGATAGCACCGCCTACCAAGGCCAACACTCCTAAGCCGAGCAGTTCCAGTGGCCCTAAGGCTTCTAGGTCTGTAACAATCATGGGAATCGCCGCTGCGGGCAATACCAGGGCGGGGAACCACCTAAGCCATCCCAAATAAACCGGAAGGAAATTTATACGCCTAAGTGATTTGGTGACGTATTGTGAAAAAGTATCCTGAGGAAGTGGTTTTATTTTTCTAAGAAACCAATAATCATAGAGGTTTTTTCCAATCGCGACAAAAGCGAGGATAGAGAGCATGATGACTAGGTTTAGCTCCATCCTCATGGAGTTAGAAACGACCACGTACATCAGGGAAAGTACAACTGGGGGGAATAGCCCAGCGATGGCTTGCCTAGGGGATAGCATTCTTTCTAATGGCTTCATTTGTGTACGAAACCAGTTTTCTAGCTCCTTACCTTCCAGTTCTGGAAAGTGAGGAATTGAATCAGATTTCCCCTTGAAACTTGATTCCATAATTAGTCGGAAAGCCATTTAAAACCTGTCTAAAATATATCCATTAATCTAGTCTTATTTGCAATGATTCAGGTCAATTCATGCTGTAAATGTCAAATTTCCTTGCTGAGAGGTATATTTTTCAGGCTGGTGAAAATTGCCCAATCTGCCACAACGTGGTGAAACCCGTCCTTCCGCTAGAGCAGGGGAAATAGACTTGCTAGTTTTGGAGGGTAATT
>CAZFPQ010000205.1:0-13219 GCA_964521065.1 uncultured Bacteroidia bacterium
GAAAAAAACATGTCGCTTTTCAGTAGGAATTTTGCTCCAGATTAAGGAAGGAAAATCGACCTTAGCGAGTCGAAGATTCCGACCTGTCGGAGATAAGGTGCGAAGCAGTGGGATTAAGGGGCCCACTGCTGAGCCCGTGACGAAGAAATGGGGCAAAAGGCCAAGCAAAAAGGCATAACTTATTTTTGGAGTGTTCCTAAAGTAAATAATTAGGGCCACTCGTTGGAGTGGCCCTAAGATCTATCAAAAGGATTTGTGAGGCTTAATCAGCGACCATCTCTGGATTGGCTGAACGGCGAGCTGCACGATCCTTATACTCTTCCATATCGCCTACCAAGATGTCTTGGTAGCGGCGCAAGCCAGTACCTGCAGGGATCAAGTGACCTACGATCACGTTTTCCTTGAGGCCGTCTAGTTCGTCTGTCTTCGCGGTAATGGCCGCTTCACTTAGAACCTTGGTGGTCTCCTGGAAAGAAGCCGCAGATAGCCAAGACTTGGTACCTAGCGAGGCGCGAGTGATTCCCATCAGAACCGGCTGGCAAATTGCTGGACGAGCCTTACGGGCATTGACCAGTTCTTTGTCTTGCCGACGCAACAGAGAGTTTTCATCGCGTAGACGACGCTGAGATACAATCTGACCTGGGCGCAGATTTTCAGATCCTCCCGCATCTTCAACGACTAACTTATCGTAGATCCAATCGTTTTCCTCTTGAAAATCCAGTTTCATCACGACTTCCTTCTCTAGGAAGATGGTGTCACCAGCATCCACGATCTCGGCTTTTTGCATCATCTGACGCACAATCACCTCTACGTGCTTATCGTTAATGGGTACCCCCTGCATCCGGTATACTTCCTGGATCTCGTTTACGATGTAGGCTTGAACAGCACTAGGACCTTTGATCGCCAGGATTTCTTTTGGAGCAATGGCACCATCAGAAAGGTTTTCTCCTGACATCACATAATCGCCATCGTGGACCAGGATGTGTTTATTCAAGGAGATCAAGTACTTCTTCTCGTCGGAATCATCTGGGGCTTTCACGAAGACCTCTCGGTTACCACGCTTAATACCTCCAAGACGAATTACCCCTTCGATGGCCGATACTACCGCAGGGTTAGAAGGGTTCCTTGCCTCAAACAGCTCGGTAACACGAGGAAGACCACCGGTAATATCCGCAGTACCACCACCTGAACGAGGAATCTTCACCAGAATCTGCCCAGCGTGCAATTCTTCGTTGTCTTCCACTACTAAGTGGGCTCCTACTGGCAAGTTATACGAACGCAGTTCGTTGCCTTCGAGGTCCTCTACGATAATGGTCGGGTTTACGGTACGATCACGGCTGTCGATGATCACCTTCTCCTTGTGTCCAGTTTGATCATCGGTATCCTCCAGATATGTCTGGCCTTCTCTAACGTCTTTCAGGCGTACTCGACCAGGATTATCAGAAACAATCACTGAGTTATAAGGATCCCAATTGCACATCAGCACCCCCTTCTCAACTTCTTGCTTATTCTTGATATAAAGATTGGAACCGTAGGGCACCTTGTTGGAGAAAAGAATGCGAGATTGGTCATCCAAAATCTTCAGCTTACCAGTTCGGCTCACTACGATCTTTTTGACTTCACCATCATCTTCTCGCTCTACAAAGCGAACATTTTCTAGCTCGATGGTACCAGCAAACTTAGACACCAATTGGCTGGCCGTAGCCAAACGCTGAGCCGTACCCCCTACGTGGAAAGTACGCAAGGTCAGCTGGGTCCCAGGCTCACCGATCGATTGAGCGGCAATTACTCCAACAGCTTCACCCATTTCTACAAGGCGACCGGTGGCCATGTGGCGACCGTAGCATTTGGAGCAAACTCCCTGACGAGACTCACAAGTCAATACCGAACGGATCTCTACGTCCTCAATGGGAGACTCATCGATTTGATAAGCAATCGCCTCTGTGATTTCATCTCCACTAGCCACAATCAACTCTTCAGTCAAAGGATCATAGATATCATTCAAAGATACACGGCCAAGAATACGCTCGTGCAAGGGTTGAATGATGTCTTCATTTTCCTTAAGGGCTGAGATTGTCAAGCCTCTAAGAGTACCACAATCGAACTCAGTAATGATCACGTCCTGAGCAACATCTACCAGACGACGGGTCAAGTAACCAGCATCTGCCGTTTTGAGTGCGGTATCAGCCAGTCCTTTTCGAGCACCGTGGGTAGAAATGAAGTATTCAAGTACTGAAAGTCCTTCTTTAAAGTTCGCCAAGATTGGGTTCTCGATGATCTCACCTGCTGAACCCTTGAGGGTTTTCTGAGGCTTAGCCATCAATCCACGCATTCCACCTAGCTGACGAATTTGTTCTTTTGAACCACGTGCACCAGAGTGGAACATCATGTAGATGTTGTTGAATCCATCCTTGTCTTCTGCCAGCTGGGCCATCAAAGTTTCGGTCAAGCGAGAGTTCGTATGGGTCCAGATGTCAATCACCTGGTTGTAACGCTCGTTTTCCGTAATCAGACCCATGTTATAGTTCATCCATACTTCCTCGATCTTGTCCTCAGCTTCTTTAATTAAAGTAACTTTCTCCTCTGGGATAATTACCTCAGAAAGCGAGAAGGATAGCCCCCCACGGAAGGCTTCCTTGAAACCAAGGTTTTTCAGGTCGTCAAGGAATTTCACCGTGTCGACCAAACCTACCTTTAGGAAGATGTTGGCAATAACCTTACGCATAGACTTCTTAGACAACAGTTGGTTGACGAATCCAGCGTTAGGAGGGACAATCTTGTTAAAGAGAACCCGGCCTACTGTAGTTTCGAGAAGCTCAGTCACCTGACGGCCGTTCTCGTCGACTACATATTGACGAGTTTCCTCATCGTACTTAGGAATCCTTACTTTTATGATAGCGTGCTTAGCAACTACCCCTTCATTGTAGGCAATTTCTACCTCTTCTGGGCTACCAAACACCAAGCCTTCCCCTTTACAGTTAGGACGACCTTTAGTAAGGTAATAAACCCCCAATACCATATCCTGGGTAGGTAGGGTAATGGGTGAACCATTCGCAGGATGAAGGATGTTGTGGCTTGCCAACATAAGCACCATCGCTTCGAGACAAGCCTCGTTGCTTAGAGGCACGTGCACCGCCATTTGGTCCCCGTCAAAGTCTGCGTTAAAACCAGTACAAACCAACGGGTGCAGACGGATAGCTTTACCTTCTACCAACTTAGGCATGAAGGCCTGGATACCCAAACGGTGAAGGGTCGGAGCACGGTTGAGCAACACCGGGTGGCCTTTGAGGACATTCTCTAGGATATCCCAGATAACCGGATCGCGTCGATCAACTAGCTTTTTGGCACTCTTCACCGTCTTGACTATGCCTCGCTCAATTAGTTTCCGAATGACAAATGGCTTGAACAATTCAGCAGCCATGGACTTAGGCAAACCGCATTCGTGCAACTTGAGGTTGGGTCCAACCACAATTACAGAACGACCTGAGTAGTCAACCCGCTTACCAAGTAGGTTTTGCCGAAAGCGTCCTTGCTTACCTTTCAACATGTCTGAAAGAGACTTCAGAGCACGATTGGAGTCGGAGCGTACGGCGTTAACTTTGCGGGTATTATCAAACAGTGAGTCTACCGCTTCTTGGAGCATTCGCTTCTCATTCCGAAGGATAACCTCAGGAGCTTTGATTTCGATCAAGCGCTTCAGTCGGTTATTACGAATGATGACCCTGCGATACAAATCGTTAAGGTCAGAAGTGGCAAAACGTCCCCCTTCCAAAGGCACCAGTGGCCTAAGCTCGGGAGGAATAACCGGAACGATGCGAACAACCATCCACTCGGGACGGTTTTCGATCCGGCGGTTAGCAGCCCGGAAAGCTTCCACAACTTTCAGACGCTTAAGCGCGTCGTTTTTACGTTGCTGGGAGGTTTCGGTCGCAGCTTTTTGGCGTAGCTCGTAAGACAATTCGTCTAGGGCAATGGTTCCTAACAGAGCTTCTAGGGCCTCTGCTCCCATTTTAGCTACAAATTTTTCTGGATCTTCATCAGGCAACATCTGGTTCTCCTTGGGTAGGGTCTCCAGGATATTGAGGTATTCTTCCTCAGTAAGAAAGTCCATACGCTGTAGACCTTCTTTGTCCATGATGCCTGGGGTCACTACTACATAGCGTTCATAGTAGATGATTTGATCCAGTTTTTTGGATGTCAATCCTAGCAAATACCCAATTTTGCTAGGAAGGGTCCGGAAGTACCAGATGTGGGCTACAGGCACCACCAACTGGATGTGTCCCATGCGCTCTCTGCGCACTTTCTTTTCAGTCACCTCAACCCCACAGCGGTCACAAATGATGCCTTTGTAACGGATACGCTTGTACTTGCCACAGTGGCATTCGTAGTCTTTAACTGGGCCAAAAATTCTTTCGCAAAACAAGCCATCCTTTTCTGGCTTGTAGGTACGATAATTGATGGTTTCTGGCTTCAGTACTTCGCCATGAGAACGATTGAGGATGGCCTCAGGCGATGCAAGACTCACCGTAATCCGCTGAAAGTCGCTAGAGATCTTGGTGTTCTTAACAATGGGCATGCTTTACCTCCTAATTTTATAGTCCTTACGTAAGGGTGTATGGGAAAAATCCACCTCTACCTTCCCTTAGATAGAGGTGGGTAAACGCGTCCTAAATTACTCGAGGGTCACCTCTAGGGCTAAGCCTCTCAGTTCGTGAATCAATACGTTGAAAGACTCGGGTACACCAGGGTTTGGCAATACGTCCCCTTTTACAATGGATTCGTACACCTTAGCTCGGCCGATTACATCGTCTGATTTCACTGTCAACATCTCTCTTAGAATATGGGCCGCACCAAAGGCTTCCAAAGCCCAAACCTCCATCTCACCAAATCGCTGACCACCGAACTGGGCTTTACCACCCAAAGGTTGCTGGGTAATCAGTGAGTATGGGCCAATGGAACGTGCGTGCATCTTATCATCTACCAAGTGAATTAGCTTCAGCATATAAATGATACCCACGGTGGTGGCTTCGCTAAACTCTTCACCTGTCTGGCCATTGATTAGCTTGGCCACCCCATATTCAGGTAGTTCAGCCTTCTCAAGCCAGCCATTTACTTCATCGATGCTAGCACCGTCAAAAATTGGAGTAGCAAACTTAACCCCCAACTTTTTACCGGCCCAACCTAAGATGGTTTCAAATACCTGGCCCAGGTTCATACGAGAAGGTACTCCCAAAGGATTCAATACGATGTCAACTGGGGTTCCATCCGGTAAGAAAGGCATGTCTTCAACAGGAACAATGCGTGATACCACCCCTTTATTCCCGTGTCGACCAGCCATTTTATCCCCGACCCGTAGCTTTCTCTTTTTGACCACAAATACCTTGGCCATTTTTAGGATGCCTGATGGAAGCTCATCGCCTACTCGAATCTGAAATTCCTCGCGGCGAAACTTGCCTTCCACAATGTCGACCTTTCGCTTGTAGTTACGGAAGAGTTGAGAGACATTCTCATTTACCTCTTCATCCTCAGTCCAACCACTTGGAATCAGATCTAGGAAGTTGAGAGATTGAAGGGTCTTCTCAGTGAACTTCTTACCAGAAGGAATTACTTCTTCGTTGAACTTATTCTTTACTCCTTTTGACTTAACGCCTTCCAAAAGAGCAAGGAGCTTAGAGACCATCAGGTCACTCATTTCCTTTAGTTCTTGCTGATAAGATTCTTCCAAGCTAGCTAGGAGCTTCTTATCACGAGCTTTGGCTTTGGCTTCCTTCTTTTCTTTGGAGAAAAGCATCTTGTCAATGACTACCCCTGCAATAGAAGGAGGTACCCGAAGTGATGCATCTTTTACGTCTCCGGCCTTATCACCAAAGATAGCACGAAGAAGTTTTTCTTCTGGAGTTGGATCAGATTCACCTTTAGGAGTGATTTTTCCAATCAAGATATCCCCAGGGCTAACTTCCGCTCCAACACGGATCAAGCCATTATCGTCTAGGTGCTTAATCGCGTCCTCACTGACGTTAGGAATCTCACGCGTAAGTTCCTCTTCGCCACGCTTGGTATCTCGCACCTGCATATCAAACTCCTCAATATGAATCGAGGTGTATACGTCTTCGGCAACTACTCGTTCAGATACCACAATGGCATCCTCAAAGTTATAACCCTGCCATGGCATGAATGCTACGAGCAGGTTTTTACCCAAAGCCAGTTCCCCATCCTCCGTTGAATAACCTTCGGCTAAAACCGAGTTGGAATCAACTCGCTGACCTACCCGAACTACGGGCCTTAGGTTGATGGTAGAATTTTGGTTGGTGCGAACAAACTTGGGAATATCATAGGTAGTATCCGCGCTGTCGAAATTGACAAGGTCATCAATAGGAGTACGGTCGTAACGAACTACAACCTTTGCTCCATCTACGTAAATCACTTCTCCTTCGCCAACAGCCATGATCATAGAGCGAGAATCGATGGCAACTTTCTCCTCAATCCCTGTTCCAACGATAGGTGCCTCAGGCTTGAGCAGAGGAACTGCTTGACGCTGCATGTTAGATCCCATCAAGGCACGGTTGGCATCGTCATTTTCCAAAAATGGAATGAGAGATGCGGCCACCGATACGATCTGGTTAGGCGCAACATCCATGTAAGCAACGTTATCAGGCTCTACAACCGGGAAGTCACCCATCTTACGAGCCTTTACCCTAGGATTTAGGAAACTACCCTTCTCGTTGATCGGGGCATTAGACTGGGCAATGATGACATTGTCCTCTTCTTCTGCACTGAGGTAATAAGCCTCGGGGGATACCTTGCCTTGCTGAACTTTGCGATAAGGCGTCTCAATGAAGCCCATATCGTTGATCTTGGCATAAGTACATAGTGAAGAAATCAAGCCAATGTTTGGCCCCTCTGGTGTTTCAATGGGGCAAAGTCGGCCGTAGTGGGTGTAATGCACATCTCGCACCTCAAATCCAGCTCTTTCCCGAGAAAGGCCTCCAGGACCAAGGGCAGAAACACGTCGCTTGTGTGTAAGTTCTGACAGTGGGTTGGTTTGATCCAGAAACTGGCTCAACTGATTGGTCCCAAAGAATGAATTAATCACACTAGAAAGGGTCCTGGCGTTGATCAAATCCGAAGGGGTAAACACCTCATTGTCACGAATATTCATCCGTTCCCGGATGGTACGGGCCATACGAGCCAATCCCACGCTAAATTGAGCGTACAATTGTTCTCCAACCGTACGTACGCGACGATTAGACAAGTGGTCAATATCGTCAACGTGGATCTTGCTGTTCTGCAACTCCACGAGATACTCAACGATTTTGATGATATCAGCCTTAGTAAGTACCTGCGAGTCTTCTTCGTAGGTCCCATGAAGCTTCTTATTCAATCGATAGCGACCTACTTCACCTAAATCGTAGCGCTTGTCACTAAAGAATAGCTTATCAATAACCCCACGTGCCGTCTCCTCGTCTGGTGGCTCCGCATTACGCAGCTGCCGATAGATGAGATCTACTGCCTCACTTTGTGAGTTAGAGTTATCTTTTTGGAGCGTATTGTAAATGATCGAGTATTCGGCTGCATTGGTATCTTCAGATACCAGGATCATAGAGGCGACTCCTGAGTCAAGAATTTGCTCTACGTCATCCTTATTGATTACGTGATCACGCTCAAATAGTACCTCATTCCGAGTAATCGAAACCACCTCACCAGTATCCTCATCTACAAAGTCCTCGGTCCAGGTTCTAAGGATACGTGCTGCAAGCTTGCGATCAACAGCTTTTTTGAGGCTAGCTTTGTTTACCTTCACCTCCTCGGCCAGGCCGAAAATCTCCAGAATATCTTTGTCAGTGCTATACCCAATCGCCCTTAACAGGGTAGTGACTGGAAACTTCTTCTTCCGGTCGATATAGGCATACATGACGTTATTCACGTCAGTAGAGAATTCAATCCATGAACCTTTAAAAGGAATAATCCGCGCTGAGTACAGGCGGGTTCCGTTGGCATGGTAGGATTGACCAAAGAATACACCAGGTGAGCGATGCAGCTGGGAAACCACAACCCTTTCAGCACCGTTAATGATAAAGGTACCTTCCGCGGTCATGTAAGGGATATTTCCCAAATAGACCTCTTGGGTTACTGGCTCAAAGTCCTCATTTTCAGGATCGGTACAGTAAAGAAATAATTTGGCCTTGAGAGCCACGGAGTGAGTAAGCCCCCTGGCGCGGCACTCAGGAATGGTGTATCGGGGGGGATCGATATAGTAATCAAGAAATTCAAGGACAAAATTCTCCCGGGCATCAGAGATGGGGAAGTTTTCCTTGAATACTTTATATAACCCTTCTTCTTTACGCTTATCCGGAGGAGTATCTACCTGCATAAATTCCACGAAGGAACGCAACTGTACTTCTAGGAAATCCGGATAATCGATTACTTTTTTGATTTTAGAAAAAGTAACGCGCTTGGATTTGGTATTGGCAGCCAATCGTGTATTGTTTTTAGGGTGAGAAAAAGTAAAGAACAAAAATCAGCGATTCGTCAAAAGCTGATCTCTAAGGGGCATTTATAGAGAACGAAAAGAAGCGAAAAATATTTTATCTGGCTTACTTCTCGCTGATATACAAAATACTATCTTTTCAGATACGGCGAAATAGACCTGATTACGATGAATCAGGTCTATTCACGGGGTAGAACTATCGAAACCTCGATAGGTTTCGCATTACTTCAGCTCTACCTCAGCACCAGCTTCTTCAAGTTGTTTCTTCAAATCTTCAGCTTCTTCTTTAGATACTGCCTCCTTGATAGGAGTAGGAGCACCGTCAACCATCCCTTTGGCGTCCTTAAGACCAGCACCAGTAATGTTCTTTACGACTTTTACGACGTTAAGTTTTTTGGCACCAGGGCTAACTAGGATGACGTCAAATTCAGTCTTCTCTTCTGCAGCAGCGGCGTCTCCTCCACCGGCACCAGGACCAGCAACTGCTACCGCAGCAGCAGCAGGCTCGATTCCGTATTCGTCTTTCAGAATGGTCGCCAACTCGTTAACTTCCTTTACAGTTAGGTTGACAAGTTGTTCAGCAAATGCTTTAAGATCTGCCATGATGATATCTTGATTAGAGGGTAATTCTTAGTGAAAAAAGAAAAAATTAAGCTTCCTCTCGCTCGGAGAGAGTTTGTAAAATGCCAGCCAGATTGCTTCCGCCAGACTTAAGGGCAGAAATAACATTCTTGGCGGGACTTTGAAGCAGGCCAATGATTTCGCCAATGAGCTCATCCTTAGATTTGAGAGAAGCTAGTGCTTCTAGTTGATCTTCTCCTTTGAAAACAGAAGTCTCAATGACCGCAGCTTTCAGGGTAGGACGGCTATTCTCTTTGATAAAATCTTTCAAGACCTTTGCGGGCACGCTTGGGTTTTCTGCCGTGGCAAAAAACATGAAAGAGGGTTGCTTGAGCGCATCATTTACTTCCTCAAAGTCTCCTTCGAGGTTTTCCAACGCTTTCTGAATCAAGGTATTCTTGACCATCCGCATTTGGATATTCGCATCAAAGCAACGGCGGCGCAAGCTATTTACTTGCTCCACATCCATCTGTCCACTATCTGTGATGTAGAAGTTAGGAAACTCCTTCATCGTTTCGGTCAATTCGCTAACCAGTTGAATTTTCTCTGCCTTCGTCATATCACATTAAATTCCTGGTACAGATGACTTTTCAATCTTTATCCCGGGTCCCATGGTGCTAGACAGATAAATTGACTTAAAGTAAACACCTTTGGAAGCAGAAGGCTTGAGCCGGCTGAGAGTCTGGAGAAGCTCGGTGGCGTTCTCGGTTAACTGCTGAGCTTCAAACTCCTTCTTACCAATGGAGGTATGTACAATCCCGGATTTATCTACCCGGAAATCAATTTTACCTGCTTTCACTTCCTTCACGGCCTGACCTACATTGGGAGTAACGGTTCCGCTTTTAGGATTAGGCATCAGACCACGAGGTCCCAGTACCCTACCTAGTCGACCGACTTTTGGCATGACGTTAGGTGAACAAATCACTACATCAATGTCGGTCCAACCGCTCTGTATCTTCTCAATGTATTCATCCAGACCTACATGGTCAGCTCCGGCCGCTTTAGCTTCTTCCTCTTTGTCAGGAGTGGTAAGTACCAAAACCTTAACTGTTTTACCGGTTCCATGTGGCAAAGTGGCGACGCCACGTACCATTTGGTTGGCTTGACGAGGATCTACACCTAAGCGGACGTGCAATTCTACAGACTCATTGAACTTGGCGAAGGCAGCCTTCTTTAAAAGTTCACAAGCCTCACTGAGGTCATAGGCCTTATCAGCGTCCACCATGGCAGTTCCCTTAGCCATGTTTTTACCTGGCTTCCGGGTATGGTTTCTTTTAGGCCTTCTCTTTGTATTTGCAGTGTCCATTGTTTCGTTCTGCTATGTGTTAAGCTTGCTCCCAAGGGGGGTTACCAGCTACCGTGATTCCCATACTTCTGGCCGTACCAGCTACCATTCGCATGGCAGATTCTACGGTGAAGCAGTTTAGGTCAGGCATCTTGGTTTCTGCGATAGACTTGACATCATCCCAAGAAACTTCGGCAACTTTGTTTCGGTTTGGTTCAGGTGAACCACTCTTCAGCTTAGCTGCCTGTAGCAATAGAACAGGGGCGGGTGGAGTCTTGATGATAAAGTCAAAAGACTTATCAGCATAAACTGTAATCACCACAGGAAGCACCTGTCCCATTCTATCCTGAGTCTGAGCGTTGAAACGCTTACAGAACTCCATGATGTTCAAGCCCTTTGCACCCAGGGCGGGACCAATCGGCGGAGCCGGGTTGGCTTGTCCTCCTTTAACCTGGAGCTTGACATAACCATCGATTTTCTTAGCCATCGCTATTGTTGGTTATAAAAAAGGGCATTAGCCGCAATCATTAGAAGGGAAGCGAACACACTGTACAAGGAGAGGAGGAGTACAGCCCGTCGACCAACGACGCGTCTAATAAAAATCAATATTCTTTTTCAACTTGGAAGTAGTTGAGTTCAATGGGCGTATTACGACCAAAGATCTTGACCACAACCTTTAATTTTTTCCGATCTTCATACACTTCATCAACTACACCCGTGAATCCATTAAATGGACCAGCCATTACTTTCACAGGTTCTCCTTTGATAAACGGATCTTCAGGCATTTCACCCTTCTCGTTCATCTCATCGACTTTTCCGAGGATTTTATTGACCTCCGATGCCCTCAGTGGGGTAGGATCTCCCCCTTTGGACTCAGACAAAAAGCCAATCACATTGGGAACATCGCGCATCATTGGGATGAGTTCCGGTACCATTTCACATTCGACTAGAATGTAACCCGGCAGGAAGCTTCTTTCTCGAAGCTTCTTTTTCCCGTTACGCATCTCGAATACCTTTTCAGTGGGGATCAGAATTTGTTCTACATACTGACCCATTTCGCCTCTGGCGAATTCACTTTCTAGGTATTCCTTGACTTTTTTTTCTTTGCCGCTTATCGCACGGAGTACATACCAATCCTTGGCCATCTCACACCTCCTAAGCCTAACTAGTTAAACAGTGAATATAGCCCTCCCATGGAAGACTGAAATACGATATCCATCAACCCGATCATCAAAGCAATGATGATTGAAGCGATCAAGACCGTCACCGTGCTGCTTTGCAGCTCTTCCAGGCTAGGCCACTGGACCTTGTACAGGAGTTCTTCCATGTACTCATTAAATCTGGCCCTAAGCTTTTGCATAATCTTCGGATTTGCACGGGCGGAAGGACTCGAACCCTCAGCCTACGGTTTTGGAGACCGTCGCTCTACCAGTTGAGCTACGCCCGTTTTTCCTTGAAGTAGGAATATGATAATTGGACCCCTCGAAGGAGGGGTCCAATATGTTATTTCAAATTATTCGATGATTTCAGTTACCTGACCGGCACCGATGGTACGACCACCTTCACGGATAGCGAAGCGAAGGCCTTTTTCCATGGCCACTGGGTAGATCAACTCTACATGGATGGTCACGTTATCACCAGGCATTACCATGTCAACTCCTTCAGGAAGAGTCACCACACCGGTCACGTCAGTGGTACGGAAATAGAACTGAGGACGGTAGTTAGAGAAAAATGGAGTGTGACGTCCCCCTTCATCCTTGCTCAGTACATATACCTCACCTTTAAACTTGGTGTGGGGAGTAACGGTACCAGGCTTGATGATTACCATGCCACGCTTGATCTTTTCTTTCTCAATACCACGGAGAAGAAGACCAACGTTGTCTCCAGCTTCACCAGTAGAAAGGATCTTACGGAACATCTCAACACCCGTAACGGTAGAAGTCATCTTATCTCCTTTGTCCTGAAGACCGATGATATCTACGGTCTCACCAGAGTTGATCACACCACGCTCGATACGACCAGTAGCAACGGTACCACGACCTGTGATGGAGAACACATCTTCTACTGGCATCAAGAAAGGCTTTTCGCGCTCACGAACAGGCTCAGGAACCCACTCATCAACAGCAGCCATCAATTCGATGATTTTTTCTTCCCACTGAGGCTGCCCGTCCAATCCACCTAAAGCAGAACCTTGGATTACAGGAGTATCGTCTCCAGGGAATTCATAGGTACTGAGTAGATCGCGAATTTCTAGCTCAACTAATTCAAGCAGCTCTTCGTCGTCAACCAAGTCAACCTTGTTCATGAAAACAACGATAGCAGGTACACCTACCTGACGAGCAAGCAGGATGTGCTCACGAGTCTGAGGCATAGGACCATCAGTAGAGGCTACTACCAAGATAGCACCGTCCATTTGGGCGGCACCCGTAATCATGTTCTTAACGTAGTCAGCGTGACCGGGACAATCCACGTGTGCGTAGTGGCGGTTCTCGGTTTCATACTCTACGTGAGAAGTATTGATGGTGATACCACGCTCTTTTTCTTCAGGAGCGTTGTCAATAGATGCGAAATCACGCAACTCAGCTTGGCCTTGCTTAGCCAGCACGGTGGTGATTGCAGCGGTAAGGGTAGTTTTACCGTGGTCAACGTGGCCAATAGTACCAATGTTGACGTGAGGTTTGTTACGTACAAATTGCTCCTTTGCCATCGTATGAGGTTGTTTCTAGTCCTTGTGCAAAAGTTGAAATGATGCAATCAGAATAAAGGAGAGCCAATGACCGGACTCGAACCGGTGACCCCTTCCTTACCATGGAAGTGCTCTACCA
>CAZFPQ010000206.1:0-12796 GCA_964521065.1 uncultured Bacteroidia bacterium
AGGGCGTTGCGGGTCAGACCTTCGGAAATGTCTTTGGCGACTTCATAGCCAGTTATCCCTGCAGGGAAACTGCGCTGACTGCCATCAGGGAGTTCTAGGTTTACTTGCTTATCAACCTCTACGGATTGGGCCATCGTTGCTTGCGTTCTTTGATAAATGGACTCTAGAAGCATTGCTTCGAGAAGAGTGGGGCGAAGTTCGCAAACATTTACGTAAAAAACAGGGATGAGGTGACGGGCAATTCACAAAAATGGGGTAATGGACTTTTGCCATTACCCCAACACACTCTCACCTTATATCTTTTTTGGATGAATCGCTATGGATGCGATATCCCGAATTTCTTAGCCATACTGCCTGAGTCCGCATCTATGGCAAGGACATAGTTGCCAACAGGGAGCCCACTTAGGTCTAGACTGGCTGATTGATAGGCTTGTTGACTAGCCCAAATTACTCGGCCATTGAAATCAAGTATCTGGGTTTTGGTGACAGACTTTTTTGCCTGTATGCGAGCCTTTCCTGCTTCAAATAAAATGGGCTCTGCTTCTCGTATTCGGTCAATGGATTGACCCGTAAAGGTTCCGGGGCTGGTAATCAGAGGGTCAATTACGTCTTCGATGATGATGATGACCTGAGCCTGGCCATAGGCATGAGAAGTAAAAGAAATAGAAGAGATCAAAACCAGCAATAGGGGGAGAAAAATGGAAAAGTACGTTCTTGAAATCATAAACAGTTTTAGTCCAATTGTATTGAAGTAATTTTACGACAGTACGAATTTTCCAAAATCTGCTTAATTCATGGCTTCAGCCCATGACGAAAATATTACACCCTTTAACCTATTGGGTGTAAGAATGTGTAGGGATTAGCAGGTGGAGTGTTTTCGATCAAAAGGGAATGAATAAGGACCTAATTAGGCTTATACAGCGGGTTATAGGTTGTTTTTGGATTTCCATTCCCTGATGTAGGGTGTTAGGGGTAAGGAAGAAAGGGGAGTTAATCAGAATTGATTGAATACTCAGTTTATTTTTTGGATGAATCTCTTACGCTCAAGCCCCCTTTGATTACAAACTGGAAGCAATGTAAAAATACTAATTGTGCATTTTTCGATTTGTCGTAAAATGATTCTAAGCCAGGCAAAATACATGATGTAGCATGATAGGGGAAATAAGCTCTTGGGACTCTTAAGCAGGAAGGAAGTTTGACGCTTCTTTTTATTACACCCCTATTTGGCAGTTTTTTATCTTTGCCTGTATGAAGCTAGAGCAAATCCTGATACTCGTTTTATTGATGTTGTTGAGCTCTGTTTTAGTGGCTCAACCTTGTACAAACCGGAGCACTGCAGAACATGATATCGCCACTTGGCGCATGGTACGGGTCTACTATGACAATGATGCCTTTGCTGGAACCAATCGCTATTATACCCATGGCCTTAGAGCTGAGGTCATCGCGCCTTCTTTGTTTTACTTGTATACCTCCAAGCTTCTCCTCCGTTGGGGGAAGCGATCGAGGACATTTTATGGCTTGGCTATCGACCAGGACTTGTTTACCCCCAATAGCTTAAGCGCCGATTACCAGGATCAAAGAGATCGCCCTTTCGCTGGAACTTTACAGCTTAGCCACTTCATGATCTCTAACTTGCGGGACGAGCGCATGCGCTTTCTCACGGAACTCCAGGTAGGCTTAATGGGACCTATCGCCGGAGGCCAGTTTATTTCCCAAGGGGATAGCCTGTGGCAAGGTCAAATTCGTACCGATCTCCTGCTCGGATATCGTGCCCGCTTGGAAAAGGGGTTCTTCGAATCTCCTGGGTTTGATTTGAGTGCTTATGGAGAAGCCCAGCTCAATACGGTTCGCAGCTACGCACAAGTAGGGGCTATTCTGCGTGCAGGGAGACTGAATCCCCCTTACTATGATTTGGCCTTTGCGAAGCGTTCGGTCAGGGCCGGTCGCCCTATCCATGACATCCAGGTCTATGGATACCTAGACGGCAATGTTCGCTTTGTAGGATATGATGCGACCTTGCAGGGAGGCTTAATCAACGGCAGCAGTCCTTACACCTTACGCGGAAATGAAATACGTCGCTTTCTATATCGGGGTTCCATTGGGCTGAATGCCCTCATCCATTACGTCGGGTTTGGGTATGAGCATAGTTTCTGGTCTCCTACATTTCAAGCAGGAACCGCTCATAGCTTTGGCCAGTTCAAGGTGTGGGTAGCTTTTTAGAGAAATAGAGGGAAGTTTTATCAGTCAACTTAAAGACAAAGGTCCCCCTTAACAGTTGGTAATTTTGATTTATTGCTTATTGATCAAGAATACCACTGATATGACTAAGTTTCTTATTTCTTGGATGCTGCTGGTAGGGATGAGCCTGTTTTTTGCCGCTTGTCAAGCTCCTGACGCAGCGCCCTCCCAGGCGGTGAAAGTAGCTTCCCTTTCAACCGAGACTAGCTCTCCTCCTTCTTCTTCTCTTGCCCCTCAGCCACGTTTGGATAAAGATTTCAACGCTTATTGGTATGCTGGTGTAGCTGAGTTAACGGGGTATAAATTGACTCAGTCGCGCTATGGAGAATTGCATGAAGGTGAAGCAGCTCTGATTTTTGTCACAGAGCCCTTTTCCGCTAGCAAGCAGGTTAAGTTAGATTATCCCCGTAATTCCGAAGACAAGGTCTCGGTATTGAAGCTGAATTTCACCAAAAAATTCCTTACTGGGATCTATCCTTATTCCTTGATGACTTCGGTTTTTACGCCCATAAAAAGCGAAAAACATCCTCATACGCTCAAGGTATCCTCAACTTCTCAAGAGTGGTGTGGACATACCTTTATGCAGTTCAATCGGGAAGCCAAAGGATATCGGGCAAGTCTGTATTCATATTTTGAGTCGGAAGGAGACGAAGAGACACAATTTGAGGATGTCATGCTTGAAGACGAGATCTGGACCCGGCTACGTTTGGATCCTAAGAGTCTGCCCCTTGGAAAGCAAGATCTGATGCCGTCCAGCATGTACTTGCGCTTGCGTCATCGCCCCTTGCGGCCTATGGAGGCCGAGATGAGCTTGCAAGCTGGGGAATTGGCTGGCGAGTCCTTGAGTGTGTACCGCATCTATTATCCCCGAGATCAGCGCGAACTCAAAATCTATTTCCAACCTGATTTTCCCTATGTCATTGAAGGCTGGGATGAATCCTACCAAGCACCTGCTTGGAGTGGAAGCTCAGATAAGTTGACTACTCAAGGTCGCCGCTTAAAAACGTATCGTTCACCTTATTGGTCACAACATGACAATCAACATCGAGCTCTAAGAGCAGAGATGGGCTTGAAGGTGGAGTAGAGTCGGACAAAAAAGCTGCGCAATAAGTCGGGGGTGGGGGCGTTAGAAATAGGAAAAGAATCACTTGATTTTTATCTTTCGGTTCCAATGCTATGACATCCCTACTCGCTAATTATCGGAACCAGCTTCTGTTGTTGCTGCTTTTTGGTTTGATCTCCCCGATCAAGGCTCAGTTGGATTACACATTTTATTATGTGGACACCCTCTCTATGCACCAATCAGCCATACTTCCTCATATTTACTTCCGTAAGTATCGCAAAGACATCACTGCGGAGTCCAAAGAGGACGTGACGTACTTGGTGAACATGCTGAGGGAGTATCCTCAAATGCAGATTCGTTTGGTTTGTGATGGGCAAATGCGCCGCTGGGAGTTGCGTCAACGTCGACTCAACCGCAAGCGCTTGCGCGAGTTGGTGAGGTTCTTGCGAGAGGATTATGGTGTGGACAAAAAAAGATTAATCGTGGTCTCGGATGATGGATGGAATCACAGATCAGCCAAAGCCCCAGAACCTCATAACCTGGAGTTCAGGAGGATTCGCTGTGAAGCTGTTTTCCCTTACCGCTTCCCAAGCCTATCGCTTCCATCGCCATCGCTCAGCGAGGCATTGCCTCAGCCTTAGGCTTCAGCTTGTCTACTTAATTGCTGGAGCTATATTTTTAGGTCTAAGCAAAGGGATGGCAACTACCTACTACATCAGTAATACTGGCGATGACCTGAATTCAGGTCTGAGTCCCGGGCAAGCCTGGGCCAGTACCTTGCGCATTTACTCCGCTCCCATTGTTGCTGGCGATAGCATTTTATTTGAGGGAGGGCATAAATTTTTGGCCAACTTATACTTCGCTCCCCCTCGTGTAGGACGTCGCGATGCGCCAATTACCTTGGCTAGCTATGGCAATGGAAAAGCCACCCTTAAGGCGGAAGGTACGTTGGGCATCATGATTGAAAATGGAGGAGGCTTTGTCATCCGCAATTTGGTTCTAGAAGGGGATGGGCTTGAAACCAATAACTCTTACGGGTTATATGTAAAGAGCTCCATGGCTCAAAATCAGCGCTTTCCCTTTATTTACATTGATTCGGTTGAGGTATCGGGCTTTACCTGGGGCGGAATTCGCCTGGAAGTAGACCCAGAAAGCGATGAGCTTTTGCAAAGTGGCTGGGAAGATGTGCGCATTACCCATTCTTCCGCTCACCACAACGGGGATGTAGGAATCATGGTACAGGGACGCCCGCTGGAGCAGGGATACAACCACCAACAGGTATACATAGCAGACTGTGTAGCCAGCTACAATCTAGGGGTCTCCTCTAAGAGCTGGGGTCACACAGGAAGTGGAATTTTGGTGGGCAATAGTGAGGGGGTCATGATCGAGCGCTGTGTGGCTTTTGAAAATGGGGCAAAGAATCGCTATCCAAAGGGAGGACCCGTAGGGATATGGCTATGGGATTGCAAAAATGGGGTCATTCAGCGATGCGAATCCCATCACAATCGAACCCAAACGCTGGACGGTGGCGGTTTTGATCTAGATGGAGGATGCATAGCCTGCACCATGCAATACAACTATTCCCATGACAACGAAGGGCCTGGTTTTATGCTAGCTGGTTATCCCGGGGCTAAGGTGCTAAGGCAGGCCGTCATTCGATTCAATATCAGCCAGAATGACGGACGGAAAAGAGGCTATGGAGCCATTTATCTTTGGCAAGCTAGCCCAGATTTGCTTCAAGGCATACAAGTTTATCATAACACCTGCTTCCAAAACACGCCTAGTACCGGAAGTCCAGCCTTATTTTACGTAGCTGCCCCAGGCATCAAGTCGGTTCAGGTATATAATAATCTGTGGATCAGTGAAGGAAGTCCACTTATGGCGAGAATTCCTGCTGATATGGAGCAAGAACTGTCCATGACTCACAATGCTTATTTTCACCTAGAAGGAGCTCCAAGCTTTGAGTTGGCAGGCCAGATTTACGATGACCTAGATCAGTGGCGTAAGCGTACGGGTTTGGAGGGAGGATTAGACTCTACCCTGGCCTTGTTATCTGATCCCTTACTTCCGCAGGCTGGACAGGGCGAAAACTTGACTTCCCCGGACTCGCTTCATCGCCTAACCTGTTACCAAGCTCCACGGCAGAGTCCCCTATTGGGGCAAGGACTAGACCTAGCGAGCCTAGGAATAGAGGTTGGGCCTCATGACTTTTTTCTCAGGCCAATCCGTCCTGCCAATGCGCGCGACATTGGGGCGGGAGTAGGCTTGATCAGCCCTTCTGTTGACGCTCTAAATTTTATCCCTACGGCTAACTCTTATCAGCCATATCTTTTGCCCCTAGGTCAATCCCAATGGCAAGTATGGGGGCTTCCTCCAGGTAAATTCAAGTTTCAGCTGATTGACATGCAAGGGAAAAGCATGGCCAAAGGCGACCTAGATCAGGCAAAGCAATTTTCGCTAGACGCCAGTTTGCCCCAAGGGACGTATTGGCTTCGTCTGGAGGGAACTACAAAACCTTTGGCTCTGAGTATGTACCTAAGCCCCGATTAATTCGAGTTTGATGAGAGCAAGCTTCCCGCTGGGTAGGCAACCTCTACCAAGCTCAATCCTTCTGGGGGTGCGGCTTGACCGGCTAGGCGCCGGTCCTGAGCCTCGATGATTTCTCTGAAACGATCTACGCTGATTTTTCCTTTTCCTACCTGGACCAGGGTGCCCACAATGGCTCTCACCATTCCTCGGAGGAAGCGATTGGCTTTGACGTGATAAACCCAGCGATCCTCATGGATCTCCCAATAGGAGTGATACATCTGGCAAAAGTTCGTTTCGTTGCCCCCCCTGGCCTTACAAAAACTCCCAAACTCGTCGTAATCCATGATGGCGGCTGCGGCCGCCTGAACAGAATCTAGGTCCAAGGGCAGCCTTACCCACCAAGAAAAATCATCTAGCAGAGGATTCTTGTTAAAGGTGAGGGTGTATTCATAAGCGCGACTGGTAGCCGAAAATCGGGTGTGAAAGGTGGGGGCTTGGGGAAGGTAAACCTGATGAACGGCGATGTCTCTGGACAAAAGCCCGTTGAGGCTCTGTAGGAAGTTGGGCCTGAGCTCTCCCTCAAAATCAAAATGAGCGTACATCTGAGCTGCATGGACGCCAGCGTCGGTCCGGCCTGCTCCTACTACGTAAATGGCTTCTCGCAGCAAGGTGCTCAGCGCCTGATTGAGGTCGGCCTGGATACTAGGGGCGTTGGGTTGGATTTGCCAACCTGAATGGTTAGAACCCCGGTACATCAATTCTAGCACGTAGCGCATAATGGGTGGAGCAATTTGGCCTGCAAAGCTAGAAACTCCCCGGGGAAGCGTCAAACCAAGTTTCTTCCGGGCAACTATCCTTTGCCTTTGGCTTCAGCAATGCCATCTAACACCCATGGCATCAATTCAGAAACCGTAGGATGGACCAGCATCACCTGGCGGTAATTGCGACAAGGAATGCCGCTGTGCATGATGGCGGCAAACATATTGATGATCTCATCTCCTCCGACACCGAGGATGGAGGCCCCTAAAATTTGATCGGTATCCCCGTCTACCAAGAGCTTCGCAAAACCTTTGGTCTCCCCCATTTCCTTGGCCCGACTGATATTGGCCATGGGGCGAGTGGCTTTGAGGATTTTTCTGCCGCTGGCCAAGGCTTCTTTTTCACTCATGCCGACCCGTCCGAGCGGGGGATCAGAAAATAGAGCGTAGACTGGGATTCTTTGTGACAAGGTACGGGGGCCGTCAAATAAAAAGTCCAGTGCGATCTCTGCATCGTTGACGGCGGTGTGCGTAAAAGCACCGTGCCCATTGACGTCCCCGAGGGCAAAGACGCCTTCTACGGCTGTTTGACAGTGGTCATCTACTTGGATGTAGCCTCGTTTATTAATTTCGATGGATGTGTTTTCGAGGCGAATTCCGTCGCTGTTGGGTAGTCGCCCTACTGCTAGCAATAAGTCTGTTCCTGACAAGGTGATTTCTTGGCCTTCTTGCTGGACCTGTAAGTGGACCTGTTCGCTCTCACCCCTGACGGACAAAGCCTCTGCGCCAAGTAATACTTCAACGCCTTCCTCTCTTAAGACTTCCAAAATAGTTGCTGCGACATCTGCATCTTCTCGGGGCATCAATTGCTTGCTTCGCTGTACCAGAGTCACTTTTGCCCCAAAACGGCGATAGATCTGAGCAAACTCAATTCCTATGTAGCCTCCTCCCAAGATGATCAGATGCTCTGGAAAGCGTTCTTGGTCCAAGAGGCGGGCGCTATCCAGCCAGGGGATATCTTCTATGCCAGGGAGGCTGGGCACCCGGGGACGGGTTCCGACGTTGAGGTAAATTTTATCAGCTGTGAGGGTTTCCGCTCCTACTTGAATGACTTTATCACGTTCAAAGCTTCCTTCCCCAAAGATTAGGTCTACGTTCTCGCTGCTCTCCATCCAACCCTGCAAGCCTTGGTGGCTGGCTTCGCGTACCTCATTCATGCGTGCCCTCACCCGAGTATAATCCAACTTCAAGGTTCCCGTTTCAAAGCCAAAGAAATCGCCCCGTCGGGCCAAGTGGATGGCTCGTGCACAGGCGACCATGGTCTTGGTAGGGGTACAGCCGTAATTGACGCAACTGCCACCAACCTTATTTTTTTCAATCACAGCAATGCGATCCCCAGTGGGAATGAGCTTGCCTAGGAGGGTACCGGTAGCTTGACCCGTTCCCAAAATGATGTGGTCGTAGGTTTGCATAAAAAGGGGAGAGTTGAAGAATGTGGACTATGGGAGACTGAGGAAATAATGAGGGGGCTTTATTGTTCCTGATATGGGGCTTTTTGAATATGTGTTTCCCTCAACTGTTGGAACTGGGAATCGGATATTTGAAAGTGTAGTTTTGCTGCCAAATTATATCCCCAGCCAACAGATTTGGGAGAACTTTCATGAACGGCATCACTTACATAGAGCGCTCTACAGGAGAGCAGAAAATAGAGAATCCTCCTGGAGAAGCATTTTTGCGATTTTTGTACCATCACCCTTTGGGGCCTCTTGCGCTTCAGGTATTGGTGAAGCGGCGGCTATTGACGGAGCTATATGGGCGCCGCATGCGCAGCCAAGCCTCTAAGAATCAGATTCGCCCCTTTATTGAAAACTTCCAGATCGACGAAAGTGAGTTTGAGGCCCCAACTGAGAGCTTTGATTCTTTCAACGACTTTTTCATCCGAAAACTCAAGCCGCAAGCTCGTCCTATTCAGGATGGCTTGATTTCCCCTGCGGATGGGAAAGTGCTTGCCTTTGAGCAAGTCTCTGAACTAAGGAAGTTTTTTGTAAAAGGGCGGGCCTTTGATCTGGGTACCTTTCTTCAAAACCAAGAACTGGCCGAGAGGCATCAGGATTCTGCTCTCTTGCTCATTCGCCTGGCTCCAGATGATTATCACCGTTATCATTTTCCCTATGCGGGTTTAGCCAAGGCGCCACAAGCAATTGGAGGAAACTATTTTTCTGTGTCGCCATACGCCCTGCGGCCGAACTTTGGGCGGGTCTTCTTGGAAAACAAGCGCAGCTATACCCTCCTGGAAACTCCGGATCGAGGACAGATGATCCTAGCTCCGGTTGGGGCGACCATGGTGGGTAGCATCATTCACACCTATTTAGCAGAGCAGGAGGTCGAAAAAGGACAGGAAATGGGCTACTTTGCCTTTGGGGGATCGAGCATACTCATGTTGGTGGAAAAAGCTCATGCCCGTATTCATTCAGACATTCTAGCCAATACTACCCTAGGCTTCGAGACTACCATCAAGATGGGCGAGCAATTGGGCGATTAGGAGAAGACAATTTCTTTTTGCTCAAAACAACAGATTTCTGAAATATATTCGTTTTGGCTTTGAGGCCAAACTTACAGAGCTTTGGTAAAAGGCTGAGATATCGCGAGTTGAGTTGGAGAGGCCAAAAAGCTGCTTCTATGATCTCTCTCGCTTAATTGCTGCTTCATGCTCATAGGTGTCCACGCCTCTATTCTAAACGCTTGTCCCCCTCTCTAAACCACCTTCTTGATTATGCGCTATTTTGTGAACAGCCTGTTGTCGATCCTTCTATGTTGGCCAATCTTGCTTATAGGTCAGGAAATAGAAAACTTCCCCACGGGTATTGACGAAGGTCGTTATGAGAAGGTATACCCGCTTTCCGAAGGCTTGGCGCGGGTGAAACTCAACGGGAAATATGGCTATGTCAATGCTTTGGGTAAAGAAATTATTCCGCTGATTTACGATGGAGCTTCCGATTTCAAAGAAGGCATGGGCAAGGTGGTGCTAAACGACAAAATGGGTTTTGTGGACCTGCAAGGGCGTATTGCCGTGCCCACCATTTATGACAAGGCTTGGTCTTTCAAAGAAGGCATGGCCGTGGTTCAGCTCAATCATCGCTATGGCTACGTAGATACCCAAGGCAACATCGTGGTGCCGCTCAAGTTTGATTACGCCCAGTCTGTTTCTGAAGGCATGGCCTTGGTTGGCTTAGACGGAAAGTCTGGCTTTTATGACAGCAGTGGAGCATTGGTCGTCCCCCTGGTCTACGACCGGGCCTATCCTTTTTTCAAGGGCAAAGCCCAGGTAGAGCAAGAGGGATTGCTGTTTTACATCAATCGCCAGGGCGATTGTGTGGCGGATTGTCCGCAGTAGGGGGAGGTAATTGCAGATAGAAGGAGTTTGACAAAATATTTTTTGCCAAATCTTGACAATAAATTTACTGTCAACGTATATTTGGCAATAAATTTATTGTCATGAAGAATATTGTTGGTCAAACCCCTCGTGGAGAGGACTTTTTCCCTAGAGACCAATTGATCAATCTCATTTACCGGCGTCTAGAAGGAGGGTCCAATGTTTTCTTATCGGCCTCACGTCGAGTTGGAAAGACTTCTTTGATGCGATTTTTGGAAGATAATCCGCGGGAGCATTTTCACTTCATTTACGTTATCACCGAATCGGTTCAAGATAAAGAGGAATATTTTCGCCGCTTGCTGGAGGAAATCCTGCGTAGTGATGCTTTGAGTAACTTAGCAGAACTATCTGATCGATCTAAAAATGTGGTAAAAGATATCCTCGGTCGGATCAAAAGCTTGAGTATCGCTGGCTTCAAAGTGGATTTACAAGAAGAAGCAACGACCAGCTATCAACGTGAATTTGAGTATCTCCTGAAAAAGTTTGATACGGAGGAGCAGCGAGTAATCGTCATGGTAGATGAATTTCCACAGACAGTGGAGAACATTCATCAGCTCAAGGGAAGTGAGGCTGCCATTGACTTTCTTCGTATTAATCGCAGCTTGCGGCAGCAGGCTAATGCCAATATCCAATTCGTCTACACCGGGTCCATCGGCTTGCCTATCTTAGTAAAGCGACTGGGCTCCTTACAGTTGATCAATGACCTGAACGTGGTCGAAGTCACACCTCTTACTACCACGGAAGCCAGGAAAATGGCCAGAGAGCTCTTGGGCTCATACGAAGTAGACTTTGAAGAGGAAGCGCTGACTTACTTGTTAGATAAGATTCATTGGCTGATTCCCTTTCACATCCAATTAGCGGTCCAGGAACTGATTGATGTGCACGAGCAGTCCCTGGTGAAAATTGGCCTTGCGCAAGTCGATGCCGCCTTTGATCAGATTACCAATAAACGGAACAACATCTACTTTGACAGCTACTTTGAGCGCCTAAAGCGGAGCTTTTCTACGGATCAACTTCGTTTTGTACTTGCATTGCTGAATCAACTGACCCAAAAAGATCAACTGCCGCTTTCCGGCGTAAATGCTTTGGCTGATGAGATCGGAGTGACCGATGCATTGGGCAGCATCATAGACTCTTTGCTATACGATGGCTATATCGACAAAGAGGGGGATGAGCAATTCGTACGTTTCAATAGTTCTATCCTTCGCCTCTGGTGGCGGAAGTATCGCCTTCGTTAAACTCTTGTCGCCCTTTTGAATGTTTATCTCCATGGCTAAGAAGAATCTCGTTGCCCATATCTACAATCCTCATCAGCAGTCTAAAGATGAATTGATTGACAGTTTCGTGGTCCGCTTGGACACCCTGAAAAAAGTCTTTAGGGAAGTCAAAGACAGCGACATGAAGCACCCTCCCCAGCATCTGATGATTCTAGGCCAGCGTGGCATGGGAAAGACCACCTTGTTGCTTAGAGTAAGTTATAGGATAGAAAGTGATCCTGACCTGAGCCCCTGGCTCATCCCCATCGTATTTACCGAAGAACTCTACGGGGTGGATCGTCTTTATCGCTTATGGGAAGAAACGGCCAAATATTTAACAGACCGTGATGCTTCTTTCCAGGGCCTATTTGATCGCATGGATGAGCTATTTGAGCGAGGCAAGGAAGATCGGTATGAGGAGGCCATCTTTCAACTCTTAAGTGAGGAACTTCAGGTCCGAGAAAAGAAGTTGTTGCTCTGCGTGGACAACATTGGTGATATTTTTAAAATATTTTCCAAGAAGGAGACTCTGCGGCTACGGGAGATATTGATGACCTCCTCTGATTTGCGTATCATCGGAGCCTCATCAGTAGCCTTGGAGGCGACTCATTCTTATACTGAGCCCTTCTATGAATTCTTCAAAGTGATTCAACTTGAAGGGTTGAGCCGCAAAGAAACCCAAGAACTACTCCGAAAGTTGGGCGAGCATTATCAAGAAGAAGCGGTGCTCCACATTCTGGAAAATCAACCTAGTCGAGTAGAAGCCTTGCGCAGACTGACGGGAGGAGTGATTCGGACCATGGTTTTACTCTTTGAAATCTTTGTAGATCACGAAAACGGCAATGCCTTTTCTGACCTAGAAAAAATCCTGGATCGGGTCACCCCCTTGTACAAGCATCGCATGGATGACCTATCCACTCAGCAGCAAAAAATCGTAGACTCCATGGCCCTGGCCTGGGACGGAGTAAGCGCAGGTGAAATCGCCCAATTTACCCGCTTAGAGAGTAAAAAGGTTTCGGCCCAACTCAAGCTTCTCATTGCAGATCAGGTAGTCAGGAAGATTGAAACCAAGACGAAAAATCATCTATATCAGCTCACCGAGCGGTTTTTCAATATCTGGTACCTGATGCGCTTTGGCCGTCGCTATGACCGTAAACGGGTGATTTGGTTGACCCGCTTTTTTGAGAGTTGGTGTGATAGGCATCACCTATCACAGCGTGCTAAGAGGCATATCCAAGCCCTTCAAAAAACCGCTCAAGCTAATCCTGAGGCTATTTACTTGGTATCCGAGGCTCTAGCCAGAGCTAAAGGTTTGCCCAAAGAGGTTCAACATGAACTCTTGATCCATACCCGGTCTCGTTTGTCTGACCATGACCCGAGCCTAGCCAGAAGTTTGTCTCGCTCAGATGTAGAAATAAACCAATCGGCCAGTGATGCATTCGACCAACAGGCCTACCAAAAGGCCCTGCCTGAGTTACTCGAGTTAAAAGATAAATCTCCTGAAGACCTTCAAAGAATC
>CAZFPQ010000206.1:12808-13159 GCA_964521065.1 uncultured Bacteroidia bacterium
GCTATCACAAAGGACATGCTAACTATGAACAAGCTGAAGTATACTATCGAGAAGCTATTGATGCTGGTGATTTAAAAGCTATCCGAAGGCTAGGAGAGCTTTTAGGTGATGAGCTAAAACAAAAAGAAGAAGCTTTTAAGTGGCTCGAACAAGCTCGGGATTACCCCTATAAGCCCCAGGATGCACACTTGAGAGGAGAAGCCTTTAACAGCTTGGCGCTCTTCTATCAAGATAACTTAGAGGACTATGCCCAAGCGGAAAAACACTTCCACCTAGCGATCGATGGGGGGGAGGAATATGCCATTCGGAACTTGGGCGACTTGTACAGAGCCTATCTCAAAGACAACACCA
>CAZFPQ010000207.1:0-13124 GCA_964521065.1 uncultured Bacteroidia bacterium
TATTTCATTTGTGCGTACAATCGAGAGAAGGCAGCATTGAAGATATAGCACTACCTAACTCCGGTATAGGGATGGTTCATTTGGTTAGGGTGAGCTGGGAGAGTGGTATCTGTTTTGTATTAGTGTATTTTATACATAAATTAGTTTTGATACAAAGCCACAAACCACCCAGTCTATTCATCCCAATATCTCACCTCTCAAATTCTCAACACCACTATGCGCGCCCTCATCCTCGTAGACATACAAAATGACTTCCTCCCAGGTGGAGCTCTTGCCGTACCCGAAGGAGATCAGGTAATTCCAGTCGCCAATCAGGTCCAACCTCATTTCGACCTCATCGTTGCTACTCAAGATTGGCATCCTGCGGACCATGGGAGCTTTGCCGCCAACCATTCTGGACAAAAGCCCGGCGAAATAATCGACCTAGACGGTTTGCCACAAATCTTGTGGCCTGTTCACTGTGTTCAGGGTAGCCCTGGTGCCGAATTTGCCGCACAGTTAGATCGTAGCCGCTGGAACGCGATTTTTCCCAAGGGGACCGAAGTCAACATTGATAGTTACAGTGGATTCTTTGACAATGGTCACCGCAAAGCCACAGGCCTTACGGATTACCTCAAAGAGCATGGAGTAACAGAAGTGTTCATCATGGGCTTAGCCGCTGACTATTGTGTAAAGTATACTGCCTTGGATGCCTTGTCCGAAGGCTTTGCAACGTACCTGATTGCTGATGGCACCCGTGGCGTGAACCTCCAGGCGGAAGATACCCAATTGGCTTTGCGTGAAATGTTAGAAAAAGGCGTGACTCTGATGCAGAGTCAGGAGGTGAATAAGCTTTAAAAAGCTTGCTATCCTTCCTCATTTTCCCCCAAATAGTCAAAAGGGCAAAGTTATTGTGGAAATATGGTTTAATGGCCTTCTAATTAGATAGCCAGAGGGCGGATATGCTTTTTTTTCATATTTTGCTTTATATCAGGATGGATTGGCTGATATCTGATACCCCTCGTCCTTGAGCCATCCGACCCAACCTCTACCGCATGAGCCACGCTATTTTGTTTCGCGTACGACCAATATTAGTATGTATGATGCTTTGCCTGCTGGGCCTTCCGCTATCGGCCCAGTTCGAAAGGCAAGGAGTGCGTATCCTCGATCTTCGAAACCCTGCTAACAGCAGTTTTCAGCCTCGGCTAGAATACGACTATAGCAAAAACAACCCTCGATTCCGCACCATCACTCCCCGTACCCGGAAGTGTGGCATGGTGGAGGCCCAGCAGGCACAACAAACCCGAGATGCCTCTACCAGTAGCGAAGAGGAGTTTGAACAATGGTTAAACCAAAGCCGTCAAGACAAACTGCGAACACGGAGCACCCGCCGCGAAGCCGAGCGTATCTACACCCTACCGACTGTGGTTCACGTCATCTACGCCAATCCCCTAGAAAACATCTCGGATGAGCAGGTGATGTCCCAAATAGAAGTCTTGAACCAGGATTATCGGAGACTCAATCCCGACCGTAGCCAAACCCCTCGGCAATTTTCTGGCTTAGCAGAAGACGCCAAAATTGAATTTTGCATGGCCACGGTAGATCCAGAGGGCCAACCTAGCAACGGTATTGATCGGGTTTCTTTTAGCAATAGCCCCTTCACCGAGGAATACATCAACAACGTCATCAAGCCGGCGACCATATGGGATCCCGAGCGTTATTTCAATATCTGGGTCTGTCATATAGCCCAAGGCATCCTAGGGTTTGCTCAATTTCCTCAAACCACGGCTATCTCTGGGGTTCCCATGGGAAGCACTGCCTCCAACTCAGACGGCGTCGTCATCAATTTTACCTCCTTCGGAACCATAGGAACGGTCAGCCCTCCCTTCAACCGTGGCCGTACCGCGACCCATGAAATTGGTCACTGGCTAGGGTTGCGACACGTTTGGGGAGATGCTACCTGTGGTACCGACTACTGCGAAGACACCCCCGAAGTCAATGGCCCTCACTTTAACTGTCCTCCCTCTGACCTGGGCTGCCAAGGAGAAGCGGCCATGGTCTCCAATTTCATGGACTACACCGACGACGCATGTATGAACTTGTTTACTCAGGATCAAAAAGAGCGAATGCGCTTGATCCTGGAGAGCAGCCCTCGACGTCGGAGCTTACTTGAAAGTCGTACTTGCCAAGCCCGGGTGGCGCCTCCTGAGCCCGCCTTCATAGCTGACGTTCGCAGTGGCTGTGGACCACTTACCGTGCAGTTTACCGATCAGTCTGAAGGGCAGGTAGACCAATATGATTGGAACTTTCCTGGTGGACGACCCAGTAAAAGCAACAAGCCCAATCCCGAAATCGTCTTTCGTAAGCCAGGGGTATACCCGGTGAGTTTGAGGGTGAGCAATGCCGCAGGAACCCGATCCGATTTCCAAGAAGGCTACATCGAGGTGTTGGCTTCTGGGGTTCAACTGCCTTTTCTGGCTGATTTTGAAGAAAGCAGTTCCCCCACGGCCTTGCCTGCTGGTTTGAGGAGCTACAACATAGAAAATGACAATGCGTGGCTTCCCAATGCGCGGGTGAGTGGCGATGGACAAGGGCAGGGATCTCTGGCCATCAATTTATATGACAATAACCTCAAAGGCAGTCTTGACTGGTTGGTTACTCCCGTGCTAGACCTATCTTCACATAGTAAAGTGGAGTTGACGCTCAAAGTTGCCTATGCTCCCTACAACCGGGCATATAGTGATTCTCTGGGAATATTCATCGCTACGGACTGCAATAGCACATTCCGGAGTGTGTTTTTTCAAGGGGGGGAAGAGCTGGCCACGGCAGAATCCTACCAGCAGGCATTTATTCCCGCTGCAGATGAATGGAAAACCATCAAGGTAGACTTAAGTGCCTTTGGCGGAAAGGAGAGGGTGCAGGTGGCAGTCGTGTCACTTTCTGGCTATGGCAATTACCTGTATATAGATGACTTGAAAATTGCCCCAGAAGGCACGGCAGCTCCCAATCCAGATTTTGTGTTTACCCAAGGAGGTACTCGTCAAGAAATTTGTGCCGGTAATCAACTGAGCTTCCAAGACCGCTCTAGTGGTAATCCCAGCAAATTTGTCTGGTCTTTTCCTGGAGGTACTCCCGCCAGTGATACCTTACCCAACCCAGTGGTTACCTATGAAAAGCCCGGAAGCTATGATGTGAGTTTGACTGTGACCAATGCGGGTGGCACCCGGACCTTCACCAAGACTGCTGCGGTGGTGGTACGCCCCTTGCCAGCCGTACGTCTAGACGCCAGCAAAACAGAAGTTTGTTTGGGAGAGGAAATTACCTTGACTGTAAGTGGCCAAGGTCCCTTTGTTTGGGATTTAGGGGCAGATACTCCCAAGCCTATGGGAAATCAAGTCTCTTTAGAGCCGGGTGTCGATGCCAGCTATCGAGTAGAAACGGCTCCCAATAGCTTTGGCTGCATAGGCACAGCAGAAGTCAGCGTTCGGGTAGGCCAAGGGCGAGGCTTGAAAGTTGACCCACCCCAGACATTGGTCTGTTTGGGCGAATCAGTCAGGTTAGAAGCGACAGGTGCTCAGCGCTATGAATGGACCCCTACCGAAAGCCTCAGTTCATCTCAAAGTGGCCTGGTATACGCAAGCCCCGATCAAAGTACCACCTATACGGTGATGGGCTATAGCCCTGGTTGTACCACTAGGCAAGAAGTAAGAGTGGAGGTAGAACAAGCACCAGTAGACTTTCAAGTGAGCGCCGATCGGAGCCAAGTGTGTACTGGAGAGCGGGTCACCCTGCGTGCCAGTGGGGCAGAGGCCTTTCGATGGTCCCCTGTCGCGACTCTGAATCGACCCGATGGAGCTTCGGTCATTGCTCTGCCTTTCCAAACTACGCGCTATACCGTGACGGCGCTTTCTGAAAATGGCTGTGAAGCTAGGAAACAGATTGAAATTCAAGCGGAAACCCAGCCAGATGTGGTGATTCGAGCCAACCAAACCCGCATCTGTGCGGGTGAAGAAGTTTTGCTTAGTGCCAATGGCGCCAGCAGTTTCCGCTGGCTACCCCATCCTAGCCTGCAAGTTTTGGGGGCAGAAGCTCGAGCCTTTCCAACAGAAGATACCCGATACATGGTGGTGGGAACCAATGGAGGAGGATGCACCGATACGGCTTTTATTGACATTTCAGTCAACAAGGCCCCTGAAATTGAGTTGGTTGCCTCGCGGGAAACCGTTTGTCCAGGTGACCGAGTAGTCCTGACTGCAAGTGGAGGCAGCAACTACCAGTGGTCTCCAGCCTCTATGCTGGAAAGCATCAACGGGTCAACCGCTACAGCGGTGATTTTACGGAACCAAAACTATTACGTAACGGCGATTGACGAATTGGGCTGCCGCAGCGAAGCCCAAATTCAAATTGCGGTCTCCGATGGCTTTGATGCACTGCCAAGGGCAGATTTCAGTGTAAGTAATCAAACCACATGTGCAGGGCAGGAGGTAAGTTTTACCTCTACTTCCTCCAATGCCGTACAGTATCTGTGGGAATTTCAAGGTGGAGAACCCAGCACCTCACTCGAAGAAAATCCCAAAGTAAAGTTCTTTGAAGAAGGGATTCACGACGTGAAACTGACTGTGCGGGGCTGTGCTGGTCAGCAAGACGAGAGAAATGAACCCGGCTTAATTTTGGTAACAGAGCCTTTTAGCTTGACTTTGAATACAGTGGACGCTTCCGTTTGTGAAGGCGAGCCTTTCCAGATGACGGCCAACGGAGCCAGAACCTATACCTGGAGTCCCAGTACCTTTTTGGATCAGCGAACCGGCCCAAGTGTAGTGGCTCGCCCTGAAAAGACAACGACCTATACTGTCACTGGTACAGATGCCGGAGGCTGTCAAGCAAAGCGTAGCGTTACTTTGTCGGTCATCGGAGAGGATGGTGATAGCGAGGTCTCGGTCTCTCCCTTTGCACCGGCTATTTGCCAAGGGGAGGCTGTTCGCCTATCTGCTCAAGGGGGCGTCTCTTATCAATGGTCTCCTCAACGGGGCTTGGATCAGTATAGCTCGCCAAGCGTAGAAGCTAACCCAACCCAAACCACCACTTATACGGTTGAAATCACCAACCTTGACGGCTGTACCTTCAGGCGTCAGGTTACCGTTACGGTGCGAGATACCACTCCTTTGAAGCTTACTCCTGATCAGCCGGTGATATGTGCTGGGGACCGAGTTCAGTTGTCGGTAGCTGCTGAAGGGGTATTTCGCTGGAGTCCTGCCTATAACCTGAGTCAGGTTACGGGTAAGCAAGTAGAGGCCTATCCTGTAGAGACGACTACCTACACCGTCAATGGTACCGACGCCAATGGCTGCCATTCACAGGCTAAAGTTACGGTAGAGGTCAGGAAGGGGCCAGAACTACAAGCGCGCGCCTCAGACCTGAGTATTTGTGCGGGGACTACCACCGAATTGGTGGCGGAAGGGCAGGGGCCTTTTACCTGGTCTCCTAGCTTGAGTCTGATTGATACCCTAGGGAAAGTAGTGACGGCAGCCCCTAAGACGACCACCACCTACACGGTGCGGGCTGGTAGTGGAGCCTGCCAAGGAAGTGCCAATGTAACTGTAGAGGTTTTGACTCCTCAACCCCTACAAATCTCTCCACAAGACACCCAGCTTTGCCCTGGGCAAAGCGTGACCTTGACAGCCCTTAATGGTAGCGGGCACCGTTGGGCTGGGGAAGGACTCAGTAATTCATTCAGCATGAAAGTTGATGCGAGCCCTACCCAAACTACCCGCTATACCGTTTCTGGATTAGACGACCAAGGTTGTGAGAGCAAGGGCTATGCGTCAGTCAAGATTGAAGGGGGGGATTTCTTAGAAATAGCCTCTTCCGTAAGCAGTGTATGTAGAGGAGAAGAGGTCGAATTGAATGCAGATGGAGCCATGTCCTATGAATGGACCCAAGGGGAGGTTAGCACCCGTTCCAACGCTCGAACCTACGCCCAGCCAGAAGAGCTGAGTACCTATCGGGTCATCGGGACCAATGGACTTGGCTGTAAAGATACCGCAGAAGTTACGGTGCAGGTAAGAGAATTTAAAGCTGAGTTCTTGATGTCGACTGATCGAATTGATTTGGCAGAAAGCTTAGGGGTAGTAGACTTCACCGATCGCTCTGATAATGCGGTGCAATGGCGCTGGAATTTCGGGGAAGGAAGTCAATCCAGCAGCGCAAATCCGGTACACGTATACAATCAAGTCGGGACTTATACCATTACCCTTGAGGCGGGCGATGGTACCTGCAGCGGCTTAGCTCAAAAGCGCTTAATCGTCGAGAACAGTTCTAGCCTAGAAGCCTTACAGGATGAAGGATCTGTCAGCGTAACTCCTCGCACCAACAATGGGTTGGTTGATTTAGCCTTAGAGAGTCCACGCGAGATGTTCCTGAGAATGCGCCTCCTTGATGACCAAGGAGAGCAAATCGTGGCGGGAGCCTTGCGCTTGCGACCAGGGCCCTATCGTCAACAACTCAACCTCAGTGCTTTTCCTAAAGGGACCTATCACCTCCAATTGCTAGATGGCATGGAGACCTTAACTCGTAACATACTTTTTGAGTAAGTCTATATTTTGGGTCAGTCAAGTCCTTGTACAGAATCGAAACAAAGTATGGGATATGCAATGGGGACACCAATGGAAGTTATGAATAGACCCTGCCGCCTACTTCCCGACTTCGATTGCTGACTTTTCTTTTTACCTTTCTTTAGGGCCTTCAAAATCCTATGGCTCATTAACTGGTTGGATCAGTGGGCTACCTACTGGGTTATGAGGTGAGGTTTCTGCTTACCAATAGCCCAGTCTCTACCTTCAGCACTTGGCCAGAAAAAATCGGGCTATGGGATACGGCGCTATGATAACAAGGAATGAATGATTGCCGCAACATACCCCATACCCCGTTTCCCTTTTGGCCTTCTGCCTAAAATCGCAAGCAGTAGAGCAACATTGCCGAATGAGCTTTCTCATTCATGATCAGGGCATTGTGAGAGGCTTTATGGACGAATGTCCACGGGATTTGGGACCCCTTACCTAGTTGCTGAGCTCCATGCTGCTCGTAAGATATTTCAAAAAAATTCTCAAAATTTATTATGCAAGCATACTATTTTTTCTTAGCTTCACTCCTGTAAAAGGTATGCATGCATAACACTTTTGCTGCTTTTACGTCAAACTTATAAAAGGGAAAACTGTATCGGGAGTACCATCTCTTCAGCTTTAACCTATTGCCACACTCGCAAAAGAACTATTATGAATACCGTAGCAAACCAGCAGAAACAAGCGCTCAAAGGGGGAGAATTTCTCATTCGTGAGACTGAAGCCTCCGAAGTTTTCATCCCAGAAGAATTTGGTGAAGAGCAACGAATGATGGCCCAAGCTTGTCAGGAGTTTGTCGAGCAAGAGATAGATCCGCATGTAGAGCGAATGGACAAGCTTGAAGAGGGCTTCATGGATGGTCTGATGACGAAAGCGGGAGAGATGGGGCTGCTAGGTATTACCGTGCCGGAAGAACATGGAGGGCTAGGCATGAGCTTTAATACCTCTATGCTGATTGCCGACATCATCGGAGCCGGAGGTTCTTTCGCTACAGCTTTTGGAGCCCATACCGGAATTGGAACTTTGCCCATCCAATATTACGGCAATGAAGCTCAGAAGGCCCGATACCTCCCGAAATTGGCTTCTGGCGAATGGAAGGGATGCTACTGTTTGACAGAACCCGATGCTGGATCAGATGCCAACAGCGGCAAGACCAAAGCGGTCTTGAACGAAGCGGGGACCCATTACCACATTACGGGCCAAAAAATGTGGATCTCTAATGCGGGCTTCGCCCACGTGATGATCGTATTTGCCCGCATAGAAGACGATAAAAATATCACTGCCTTTATCTTGGAGCGGGATTTTGATGGGATTACCCTTGGCGATGAAGAAAAGAAGCTTGGCATAAAAGGTTCTTCTACTCGGCAGGTGTTTTTTGAAAATACCCCCGTCCCCGTAGAAAATATGTTGGGAGAGCGTCAAGGCGGATTTAAGATCGCCGTAAACATCCTCAACATTGGTCGCATCAAACTAGGAGCTTCTGCTTTAGGTGGGGCCCGCATCGTGCTGGATCAATCGATTCAGTATGCAATGGAGCGCAAGCAATTTGGTAAGTCTATCTCCGAGTTTGGAGCTATTCAGCATAAACTGGCTGAGATGGCCATTCGGACCTACGCCACTGAGTCTGCCGCCTATCGGGCTGGTCAAAACGTAGAAGACCAGATCAACCAACTTCTTTCCGATGGCATGGATAAACAGACTGCCGTGCTCAAAGGAGTGGAGCAATTTGCCATTGAGTGCGCCATCATCAAGGTTCACGCTTCAGAAATCTTGGACTACGTCGTAGACGAGGGCGTACAGGTTTTTGGCGGAATGGGATTCTCGGCTGATGCCCCCATGGAGCGGGCTTACCGCGATGCTCGGATTGCCCGAATTTACGAGGGTACCAATGAAATCAACCGCATGCTCCTGGTAGGCATGATCCTCAAGCGTGCCTTGAAAGGGCAGCTAGATCTGCTAGGACCAGCTAAGGAAGTAGCGGGAGAATTGATGTCCTTGCCTAGCTTTGGTGATGAGGATACCGGCTTTTTGGCTGCGGAGAAAAAAACCTTGGGTAAGCTGAAGAAGGCGATCCTGATGGTGGCTGGAAAGGCAGCGCAAGACCTGGGTAACCGACTAAACGAAGAACAGGAACTACTCATGGCCTTGGCTGACATGGTCATCGAAGTCTACGTCGCTGAGTCTACTCTGCTCCGCACAGAGAAGCTAGCCTCTATGAAAGGGGAAGATGCTGTCAAGGCGCACTTGGCGGCTACCCGAGTTTACCTAAGCGACGCCGCTGATAAGGTCTGGTTAGCTGGTAAACAAGCCATTGCTTCTTTTGCCCAAGACGATGACCAGACTATGTTGATGATGGGCCTTAAGCGTTTTACCAAAACCGCTTTGGTCAATACTACTGGCTTGCGCCGGGAACTTGCCGCTCAACTAGTTGACCAGGAGAAGTATTTCTTCTTCCGTGCGTAGGAGGACTTGGGACACTGGGAGCTTGGGAAATTGAGAGGGTGAATTTACTCCTGCTAAGAGCTCCTATAGGCCTTAAAGGCCGTCGGGCTATGCCCGTCTAACTTGGCTATATTCATAGCGATTGCAAATATTGTAGATGTGAGAAAGTCCCCCAAAGCCTTGGCCAAGGGGGATTTTTTTGTGGCACCTCTACCCCTCATTTCTGCTACGTAAAAGGCTGGTCTCAGTCTGGGGCCTCAGCTAGCCAATAATCAAAGATTCCAATCATCCACTCCTGGGCGGTAAGAGCTTTGTCAGCCTGTCGATAATCAGGGTAATATTTTTCCACCCAGGTCCAATAATCTGGCCCATGATTCATCTCTCGGAGGTGCATCAGTTCATGAATGATGAGGTAGTCAATGAGCGCAGGAGTCACCATGATGAGATGCCAATTGAGGTTAATATTGGATTTGCTGCTGCAAGAACCCCAACGACTACGGACGTCTTTGACACGAATTTGGTTTACCTTGGATTGAGTCTGCGCTGCCCAGTGGCGCACTTTGGGCTTAAGTATGCCGGCTGCCAAAGTTCTCATGCCGTGGTATAGCATGGGCATCCGGTCTCGGTCCCAATCGCTAGGACCAAGATAGAGTTGTATGCCCTCAGCTGTAACGGTGATCCGCGATTTTTTCGCTGGTAGATATTGGATCGGGGTGCTCTGCCCCAAATAAGGGATCTGTCCCGCTACAATCTCTTGTCTCAGTAGGTCTCTCCTTTGCCAAAGGCCTTGTTTTTCTTGGTACTGCCTCAAAATCCAGTTTTCCTGCTTCGCGATTGCTTGGCGTTCTGCCCCACCAAATCGTCCATTGGGAGTGCGGATTTCTAAGATTGGCTCTTGCATCGAAAATCGGAGAACGATGCGTCGGCCTCGACCCTTGCTAACTCGGAAGGGGATGGACTGACCTTGAATGTTAAGTTTGCTAGGCACAGAGCAGGATTTCAATCTGGCAATTAAACAACTTTAGTTTATCTTTGAGACTATTCCAACGGAAGGGGTGGCGAATCACTCCTTTTAGAAAGCAAACTGTTCAGAATCATGAGATTCGAAAAAATCATAGAGGACCGATTTACCGTCATCAAGCTGCTGGAGGAGAAGGTTGATTCTCGCATCTCACCACAGCTAAAAAGCGAATTTATTCAGCTAAACGCGCAAGGAACTAAAAACATCGTCTTGAATATGGGGGGTGTAAGTTACGTAGATAGCTCGGGACTCAGCGCAATCCTAACGGCGAACCGCCTTTGCGGGTCTGCTGGAGGTGTACTGGTTGTTACTGATTTGACCCCCCACGTAGAAAAGCTGATCAAAATCTCCCATCTCGAATCCGTATTGAATGTGTTACCTACAGAGACTGAAGGGCGTGAGGCTGTGTACATGATGGAACTCGAAAATGAGATCCAGGAGGAAGAAAAGGACAGCAAAATGTAGTCCTCTTAGGTGGAATTACTCCAGTCGGTCCAATTTTTGACTAGGTAAAAGCCATCTATTTAGGCCTCAAGGCCTCCTTTTTGATTCTATTGTGACGCATTTCAAAGCGAGGGTTCGTGTTCCAGGTTCAAGTATTGGGTACCAGTGCTGCTATTCCTACCACCAATCGGTTTCCATCCGGTCAGGTGGTAACACTTAGCGATCGACATCATTTGGTGGATTGCGGAGAGGGGACCCAGATGCGCCTGTTGCAGCATCGTGTGAAATTCTCCCGTCTTGACGCCATCTTCATTTCTCATTTGCATGGCGATCATGTGTTGGGTATTCCTGGGCTGCTGACCTCCCTCGGATTGTACGAGCGTAATTTCCCTCTGAAGCTGTTTGCTCCTTCTGGACTCAAGACCATCCTAGATGTCACTTTCGAGCAAACCTCCAGTTATTTGAGCTATGAGCTAGAGTTCATCCCGACAGAAGACTTTCGGCCGGGTGAGGTGATTTACCGCAACAAAAACTTTCAGGTTGAGATTTTGCCTCTAGAGCATAGGATTTTTTGTCGGGGATTCCGCTTTCGAGAAGTTGATAAGCGCTTGCGATTTGATTTCTATAAGGCGAAAGCCATGGAAATTCCCAATCAATATTTCAAGCTCTTGAAGCAGGGAAACACGGTGACCTTGGAGGATGGACGCAGCATCAGCCCTGATATGGTTACCTCCCCTCCTGACCCACCTTTGTCCTATGCCTATTGCTCTGATACTCGTTATACCAAAGACCTAGTTCCCTATATAGAGAAGAGTACCTTGCTATATCACGAAGCTACCTTCCAACATGATTTGAAGAGTAGGGCTGCTGAAACCTACCACAGTACATCTCTTCAAGCCGGCCGGATTGCAGCCCAAGCTGAGGTTGGGCGTTTGTTGCTGGGGCATTTCTCTGCTCGTTACAAAGATTTATATCCATTGTTGCAGGAGGCTCGCTCAGTTTTTCCTCAAACCCAACTGGCTCATGATGGCTACGTATATGATTTGAAGCGAATAGCAGAGGAAATAAAAAATGGAGATCTTGAAGCGGAGGCCCCTGTGGTATCAGACAAGGCAAAGGAAGAAGTAGAGACTTAGGAAAAAGTAATTAGCGATGTTGAAAGCATTGAAAAAACCCTGGGTATGGCTGGTCATCCTTAGTGCGGTGACCTATCTAGGCTATACCCGTGTGTATCAGCCTATCTTTGCGGCCAATGTACAGACTACAGATGGGAAGCCCATTGAGTTTTACATCTACACGGGTTGGGATTACCGCTTGGTAGGTCAAGAGCTACTCAAACAGAAACTGATTACAGATGTGGAGGCCTTCCATTGGGTGGCGGAGCAGATGAACTACCCTCGTCATGTTTACCCAGGACGCTATTTGATTGAAGATGGAATGAGTACCCGAGAACTGGTCACCCTGCTGCGCTCGGGTAAGCAGACACCCATCTCTTTTACCTTTGTCAAATTCCGTACGGTAGATCAATTGGCCGAGTATGTAGGGGAAAAGCTCGAGATGAGTGCGCTGGAACTCAGGCAGGTGTTAGAAAATCCCGACTACCTTAAAAAATTTAATGGCATTACACCAGATATTGCCTTAACGATTTTTATCCCCAACACCTATGAACTCTATTGGAACATCAAACCTAAAGCCTTTGTCGAGCGGATGTTCAAAGAGTATCAAGCCTTTTGGAATGAAAGCCGGAATGCTCAACGCAAAAAGCTCAAACTGAACCGTCTGGAGGTAATGACCTTGGCCTCGATTGTAGAAGAGGAAACCAATAAAAATGATGAAAAGTCCCGGGTAGCTGGCGTCTATCTCAATCGGGTCCGACAACGTTGGCCTTTGGAGGCCGACCCTACGGTGAAGTTTGCGGTAGGGGACTTTACATTGAGGCGGATATTGAACTCCCATCTTCAAACCGACTCCCCTTATAATACCTACTTGTATCCCGGTATCCCACCGGGTCCTATTTGTACCCCTTCCATTAGCAGCATTGATGCAGTACTCAAGGCCGAGCGACACGACTATATGTTTTTCTGTGCCAAGATAGATGGGTCAGGCTATCACCACTTTTCTGAGTCTTTGGCTCAACATAATGCCTACGCACGTGAATACCATCGGATGTTGAATCAGAGAGGTATTAGGTAGCAGGACTTTCCTACTTAAGATTCGAGAAAAAGGCAAAGCTGGCACGAGCTTTGCCTTTTTTATATCGCATCATCTATATGATGACCCCCCATGCTATTTACACCCTGTCAGCCTTCATTGAAGGCTTTCTCTGTTTCTTACTCTTTATTTTTGAAATATTCATACAATATATATCGGGGGTTGGATATAAATTGATTATATGGGTAAATTAGACACATATTTATGCTATATTTGAGGTGGGATTATGTGAGTGTATTACCCTTTTTATTTTTGTGCTGAATTTACCGTTCGCGCAATCAGAATAACCACTCACTCGTATAATTGGACCATTCGCGCAACCATACTGCCATTTCACCCACCCGCAAGCTATGTTTGTATTGAAAGGGCGATAATCCTGGATTACAAGAGCAAGGGCTAGGGTTGATTCT
>CAZFPQ010000208.1:0-12937 GCA_964521065.1 uncultured Bacteroidia bacterium
CCGGCTGGAAGGCGAGTTGAACTTTTTTGACCCTGCTTTGGCTGGTTCCTACGCGGGTTCGGTAAACATGCAGCCTCAGACCGCCAATGAAGTGGCGCAGGTGATGATGGATCTCAACAGCTATGCGAAAGAGATTCTGGCCCTCCGGAACCAACGAAAGCCGCTGCGGATCTTTTATTCTGAGACTTCGGCTATCAACCAGAAAACCTTCATGAGCGAGCTTTACCGAGACGTCTATGAGCCGCTCTATTTTGAGGGTTTTCCCTTGGGTTTTGCTACAGAAAAAATTCTAAGAGGTCAAGATCATGAGGATTGGGATGCTGTTTTGGTTCATAAGGTAGAATATGTGACTGATGCAGAGTTTGAAGCTTTGCAAGCTTACTTGGACCAAGGTGGAAGCATCATCATAGATCGAGGGGTAAGCCTGACCAAAAATGAATACGGGCAAAAGAGAGCCCAAAACCTAAGACCAAGTCCCGGTAAACTGATCTTCATGGAAGCAGGATTGTCCCCCAATGAATTAAGCAAGCTCGCCTTATCTGCGATTTCAAATCAACTACCTGCCATTGTGCTGAGCGAGGACAACGCTTCCCCCTTCAAGGGATGTACTTGGCGAGTGGTAGAAAATCCTGAAGGAGAGGGCTATTGGATGACCGTTGTCAACCTAGGGAAAAATCCAGCAAAGCTGAAAGTAAGCTCAAGAGAAGGTAGGCCCATTTCCTGTACCAACCTGCTTACCGGGGAGATGATGGGTGACCAGTTTGAATTGATTTCACAAGGGGTGCTGCTCTTAGAAGTAAATAAGAATTGATCGCGAAGAATCTGTGAGGTACCATGACCTGCTTGGCTAGGCCTAATTTGAAATTGTTGAAGAAGATCCAAGGTGTGAGAATATGAATAGTTACCAAAAAAATGCATTCTCTTTTGCGACCATTGTGGCCATGGGGGGCTTTGTGTTTGGGTTAGATGCAGCCCTCATTTCAGGAACGATCAATTTCATCGTTCAAGAATTTTCTTTGTCCGATCTACAATTAGGAACAGTGGTAAGTGCTCCTGGATTAGGGGTACTCATTGCCTTGCCTTTTGCCGGATATATTTGCGACCGTTTTGGGAGGAAGAAAGCCTTACAAATCGTCGCTGCCTTGTATCTGATTTCGGCGCTTGCATCTACCTTTGCGCCTAGCTACGCCACCTTGGTCTTTGCTCGATTTTTGGGAGGCCTAGCCTTTAGTTCTATTTCTCTGGCCTCGATGTACATCGGAGAAATTGCCCCTGCGAAGTTGAGGGGGAGGCTAGTTTCAATGACTCAAATCAACATTGTGGTGGGTTTGCTGGCAGCTTATCTCCTGAATTACTTCATTTTAAACTTGTCTAACTCAGAAGGTTCCTTGGCTACCACCCTTGGGGTAGATGTTTACACGTGGCGCTGGATGCTCGGATCAGAAATCCTTTTTGCTCTTTTCTGGTATGCCCTTCTCTTTGTGATTCCTGAAAGCCCCGCTTGGCTCTGTGCCAATGGGAAAAGCGAGGAAGCCGAGCGGACCTTGGGCAAAATATATCCCCAAGACTTGATCCCTGCTCATATCCAAGAAATCCATAGAGACCTGGAATCTACCCAGGGGGGGAGCAGCCTGAAAGATCAGTTGAGCCAACTCCTGAGCCCACGTATGCGCCTGATTGCGGTGATTGCCCTGACCATTGCCGTGGCGCAACAAGCCACCGGAATCAACGCCATTTTATTCTATGCGCCTACCGTATTCGAACAAATTGGACTTGGTACCGATGCTGCCTTTGTACAGGCCATTGGCATTGGCATCGTAAGCGTGTTGTTCACAGTCCTCTCCATTTTGCTGATTGATAAAATCGGGCGAAGGCCGATGATCATTTGGGGAATGCTCTGGATTGTTTTGAGCCTGGGTTTGGGGTCATTTGGCTTCTTTACCGCTCGCTACCAGTTAGGCGAAGAGGTGTTAACGGAATTGAGTGAAATTCGGCAAGTAGAGCGACTAGCTCCATTGGCCGGAGTTGAGTTCACCAGTGATACCGACTTCAAAGAGGCGATTAAGGAGCTTATTGGAGAGGAAGACTTTCATACCCACTCTGGTTTGCTGATGCAAAAGGCAACATTAATGAATTCTGGCTTGGTCCTCCTGGCTATCCTGAGCTTCATTGCCGCATTTCACTTTTCGGTAGGACCGATTATGTGGGTCTTATTTTCAGAACTATTCCCCAACTCTCTAAGAGGAATCGCTATTCCACTTTTTGCCTTGATATCTAGCTTAGTAAACTACTTCGTACAGCAGTTTTTTCCCTGGCAATTGACCCATATGGGGGGAGGAGCCATCTTCTTATCCTATGCGATGGTGGTCGCATTGGGCTTGGTAATCCTTTACCGTTATCTCCCGGAAACCAAGAACCTCAGCATCGAAGAAGTGCAAATGAAATTAGGGGCCATTTCCGCTCCAACCACGGAGATGCTCAAGGAATAAAGTCTACCATCCTTTTTAGCCCAAAATCATCTCGCAAATGATTAGAAAAGTGATTTCTCGCTTCTTACTCACTTGCCTCCTATTCGGTCTCATTTTTTTGAGCCTAGCATTTGAGGGAAGATCTATCCGCCAGCGCGTTGTTCCTACCTTCCTAGAAGTGAAGTCGGACTTTCCTCGAGAAGAAAAGAACTTGAAAAAATGGGATCGAGCGATCTGTACCGATTTAGACCAGGATGGCTTCCCAGATTTGGTCTTGAATGACCATGGTTTTGGCGTAAGGATTTGCTGGAATAACCAAGGGCGTTACCAGAAGCCCTATGACTTGGTCATGGGCGACCTGCACGGAATCGCCGTGGGAGATGTGGATCGAGACGCTAACTTAGAGTTGATTATTGCCCGGGGAGGCGGTGCCGGAACGAATGCCCGAAACGCTCGAGTCTACCGGATTGGGAAAGACCGAAGCTTTACCCTACTGAGTGAATACGCAGAACCCCTGCCCACCATGCGGGGACGCACCGTCAAACTGTTCGACGGAGACAACGATGGCGACTTAGACCTGATCAACTTTGCCTTTCCCTCTCCCATCCAGAAAGGAAAAAGTGAGAATTACGTGCACGAGAACGATGGGGTGAGTCTTTTTGCTTCTTATGATACCCTGCCTCGTATCCAAAAAGATGGCCAGAAAACCTTGATTACTGACTTTAATGGAGACCAAATCCTGGACTTAATCTTGTATGGTAGTGGTTCCGTTAAGGCCTTGCGTGGTAAGAAGGGTCTCCAATTCGAGGATGTAACTGAGCGGGTATTCGATGGACCCATATTAGATGTGACCAATGTGGTGGAATTGGATTATGACAATGATGGAGATTTTGACCTGTTTTTTACCAGAGGAAAAGAGTTTCAAGCTGGAGAAACCTTCTTCGATTCGACCTTGCAGCGATGGGGATTTTTCTCAAAAAGAGGAAAGTTTCAACCCCAAGATTTGGTGACCGGAGATGTATTGCAGATCGAAAATTATTTTACTACCTGGCCCCACACCACCATTCATCTTGCCGAAACGGGCTATGAGTATACCTTTCCTGGAGAAACCCATTCTGGCAAAGACCTACGCCTGGTAAACAGCGATGCATTGGGTTTTGTAGACCAAACCACAGAGAGAGGGACCTATCTTGGCTATGTAGGCAACGAAGCTTGGCGCCTGAGTGTCGATACTTGGGCCCCGGCTACCGGGGTCTTTCATGGAGTGAGATCTTACCCCTCATTTGATCACGAAGAGGGTCTGAGGGACCTGTTACTAGAGAACCAAGGAGGCGTTTTCCAAGATGTTGGCCGGTCGGCAGGGTTGTCTCAGCCTGAACATAGCACAGGCGCGGCTGTGGGAGATTTTGACAACAATGGGTATCCTGATTTGATTGTTCAACGCAGGGGAGACTTGATTCACCAAGTTCATCCCCTCCTTTACCTCAATGAAGGAAATGGCCAATTTGTGAAATCAAAAAAGCCTCGACTTACTTCTCCTGAATTAGGGGCCTACGGCAGTGGCATTGCCTGCCTAGATTACAACCTTGATGGAAAGATAGATGTGATCGCTGGCAACGAACGCGGCAAATGGCATTTATTCAAAAACTCCCTCTCTCACTCTAATATGACCCATTACGTCATGGTCCGGGTGGGAGCATCTCCGTCTGGGCAAGCTACGAGCCTAGGAGCTTTCGTTCAGTTAAAAGCCTGTAACATGCAGCAAGTCAGGAGGGTAGGGGCCAGTGGCGTAGAGTATGGAAATGGCCCTGAACCCTTTGTCCATTTCGGCTTGGGTACCTGTATCGGGCCCCTCACGGTGAGGGTTACCTGGACCAACGGCGAGACCTCATCGCAGGTCATTGCTGCTACCGATTCTTTGGTCTCAGTCGGAGGCTTTGCCACCAGCCAATGAAAACTACTATTTCGGTTTATTCATACGAAAACGATCACCAATCATGCGATTCTTGCTGAGCTTCTTTTTCTTAGCCTTAGTGGTGAGCGGATGTAGCTCCCAAGTTTCCTCCCAACCTAAGCCCAATATTTTGTTCATCGCGGTGGACGACCTCCGCCCAGAGCTAGGCTGCTATGGCTCGCCCATTGCCATCACCCCCAACATAGATGAGTTGGCCCAAAATGGACTTCTATTTGAAAGAGCTTATTGCCAGCAGGCAATCTGCAGCCCATCACGGGCCAGCTTGATGACGGGGACCCGCCCCGAGACCTCCAAAATAATCGAGAACTATACCTATTTCCGGGATTTACACCCCGACATCATTACCCTGCCACAGCACTTTCGAGCCAATGGCTATGAGACGGTGTACACCGGCAAAGTCTACCATGGTAAATTTACGGATGAGGAACTCTCTTGGAGTCGCGAACCTGCCTATGATAAGGTTCAGCATGATCCACCACAACTTCCGGGAGGCTATGCCCTTCGCTCTAACCAGGAAATCTTTAAGCAAGCTCAAACTGAGATTCGACGTAAATATGGTACGGTGCAGCACTATGCCCTAGGCCGAGGACCAGCCTATGAGAAGGCCGACGTTCCAGATCATACCTACGTGGATGGGTTTAATACCGAGCTAGCCATCGCGACCGTGAAGGAATTGGTACAAGCTGGGGATAAGCCCTTCTTTCTGGGCTATGGATTTCGCCTCCCACATTTGGATTGGACAGCTCCTAAAAAATACTGGGATTTGTATGACCCTCGGGAGATTGAGCTCAGTACTCAGCCAGATGCCCCAGAGGATGGCGCAGCCATGGGACTCCATGCATCCTTTGAGCTCAGAGTAAGGCATGGCATCCCCAAATCAGGAGAGATTGATTCAGCCTTAGCTACCACGCTCAAGCATGCCTACCTCGCCAGTGTGAGTTACGTAGATGCCCAGATTGGCAAGATGATGGCTGCCTTGGAGGATGCGGGAGTACTTGACAACACGGTCATCATTCTCTGGAGCGATCACGGTTGGCATTTGGGGGATATGGGCGTTTGGGGAAAGGCCACCAACTATGAAATTGCTACCCGGGTCCCCTTGATTCTCTCCAGTCCACATATGCCCGAGGAGAATCGAGGGAGATCTACCCAAGCCTTGGTAGAATTGGTGGATATGTATCCTACCTTGTGTGAACTGGCAGGTTTAGAAGCGCCTCCTCACCTCGAAGGACAGAGCTTTGCCCCTTTGCTTCAAAATCCGGATAGGGCATGGAAGGAAGCTGTTTTTAGCCAGTACCCTTGTCCAGCCTTACGCGAATGGGCCGCCAATCCCCTCACAGCAGGCATGAGAGAAACCTATTTTGGGCCCCTAATCGAAGAGGTCGAGTCGAGAATCATGGAACAACAAGGAGCTCAGTGGAACCGGGAGTTGTTTGAGGATCGTCTCATGGGTTACTCTATGCGGACGGATCAATACCGCTTGGTGGTATGGAAAGAATGGCAAAACCCTGATGCAGAGCCGCTGTACCTCGAATTGTATGATCATCAGGCAGATCCTGAGGAGCGCAAGAACATCGCCCAGGCGCAGCCCGGACAGGTAAAGAGGCTTCTCCTTCAATTGGACGAGGGTTGGCAGGGAAATCAAGCCGAACTCAAATAAGCGGAAATGAGCCTTACTCGGGACTTGTCCGCACCACCTGTTATGTCTTGTTCTGAGCATATTCTCATGATGAAGTGGGGTAAAATTGTGTTAGTCAGGGTTAATAGGTAAGCATCCTCTTTTTCCAGAAAATAGCTTTTTAGCAAACGGCTTACCGCCCTTCAATGATGGGAAGAATACAGGTGGAAATGAGGGAGCGAAAGTAGCCTGTTCTTAGGACAAACTACATTATTTACCATGAGCATGAACCAGAATTTTTTGATCAGGATCAGCCTCCTGATGGGGGTGTTTTTTGCTTTCAACTTTCTGCAAGGCCAACCATTTCCTTTGTCAGACTCCCTGAATCTCGGGGGGTGGATCTTGAATCCGCATGTCAGCGACGAGTTTAACGATTCATTGCTAGATAGGAGTAAGTGGTGGATTTTGGGGGAGAATGGAGACTATCGCAACAAATGGAAAGGCCGTGCTCCGGGTCAATTCGCCGCTCACAACGTGCGCCTAGAAGACGGCGACCTCATCCTAACCAGTCAATGGGAGCCAGGCTTCGATTTCGCTACTGGGAAAAACAATGGGGTTTTTTACGGGGGAACAGAAACCAGCGCCGATGGCAGCAAGCCCATCACCCAAGCTTGCGTAATGAGTGAAGCCTTTTTCAAATACGGATACATGGAGATCCGCTGTAAGGCGGCTGATGCACCGGTGACCAGCTCTTTTTGGACCACAGGCTATCACTCCGAGATAGATATGGTAGAAAACTTTGGGAAACGGCCCATCGGAAACCCACGCAATCAGTCCGAGGCACTGGAGAGAAAATACCGCACCAATATGATCATCTGGGATCCAGATGCACCGAGTAACCATCAAAATTGGAAAGTGGAAGATGTGCTAGATGTTCGGGTGGCAAGTGATTACTTGGTTTTTGGCTTTGAATGGGATTCTGGTTTTGTCAAAACCTATTACAATGGGCAGCTGATGAGGACGGTTACCCGCCAAGAACTGGAGGCCAAGAATCAGTGGCGGCATGATGCACCTCAGGAGCTTTGGTTTGATTCCGAAGTGTTTTACTGGTACGGTTTGCCCAATCAGGCTGATTTGGCTTCTCCGGCAGAGTATCGAATTGATTACGTCCGTGTATGGCAAAAAGAACTCAGTGGCCCTGCTTTTGATGCGCTGGGTTTTGAAGGGCCTTTTTACTTTCAAGGTAGAAGTCAGCCTTGGTGGTCCTCTCCCGCCAGCAATTTTCGCCTCAAAACAGACAAAACCTATGAGGGGGATTTTAGCCTACGCTACCAGGGAGCGGTATCCCCTTCCGGTACCTATTCAATTTTTTCTCCTTTCGGGTCCATAGATCTGCCAGCCGGGAGCAATACGGTTTCAATGCAGGTGTGGCTTGATCCAGGGACCCATGTGGACGAAATAGAATTGGTTCTGAACAGTCCTTGGGCGGTTGTACCCATTGACCTTTCTATGTTGCCTAAGGGGCAGTGGGTTCAGGTGGTGGAAGCATTTAATAGGAATGCAGCCTCTAACCCCAGTATCACAGGAGGAGATCGACTTCAAATCCGAGTCCGAGGCAATGACATTTCGAGCAATACCTCAGAAGCTTTGTTTTACCTGGATAACATTTCCTTCAATACGGCCACCGTGGATGTGCGAGGCAAAAACACGGTTCCTTTTTCGATTTATCCCAATCCGGCAAGCGATTTTATTGAAATTACTGCCAGTGACAGGGGAACGATTCAACTGACAAACAGCTTGGGCAAAGTGGTTAAGATTCAGGCAAAGAAAGGGCTGACCGAAAAGCTTAGCGTGGCCGACTTGAGCCCTGGCATCTATCTGGTGACCTTGATTTTCGCCCAGGGTAGGGCCACCCAAAAAATATGGATCGATTAACAGATCATATGTAACGAGCACCCGCTACATCAAAACTCCCTTCTTTGCCTCAACCGCTGGAGGGAGTTCTGTTTCCCCCAACATCTCTCGTAGATCTATCTCAATGGTGCGACAGAGGGAGTACATGGGGATGTCGTTGCCTAGGCCTTCAAAGGGATTTTCTGAGTAATCCCCCACCAACTCCATCATGAGATACACCCAGCCCACCAAGGCGGTGAAAGGAATGGCAATCCAGGTACCCCATTCTCCCAATAGCTTGTGAAACTCAGCGACCATCCCAAAGGGTAGTAGGAAGATGAAAATGCCCACAAAGATGATGCTCATGCTGGCGTATTGACGAGGCAGGGGGAACTTTTTGATGCGCTCACATTTGCCTTGGTGAACGTAAAAGTCATAAAGAACCTTTTGCAATTCTACTTGGCGAAAATCATTAATCAATCCGCTGCGACTTAAGTCAGCCAGATGCATGGTTTGCTGATCAATGATCTGAGTCGCAGTATTCTTGAAGCCAATTAAGCGATCGTATTCAGATTCAGGTAAGAAGGCTTTGAGTTGGGTTTGTGTAATGTCGTCTCCATAGAGCCCGATTCCAAAGCGGTTCATCCGCTGTTGAATATACCTGCCAAAGTGTAGACCTTGGCTGATGTGCTCCCAAGCGGTCGGAATCAGTAACTGGGAGCGGAGGGCGTATAACCAGGCAATGTGCCGATAAATCAAGGTTTTCCGGTGATGCTGGATTTCTTCTGGTGTAACGTTCTCCGAAGCATGTTGGTCATTGACGAAGCCTTTGACCGCCGTGCCCCAGGCACGGCTGCTGTTAACGATGGCCCCCCATATCTTACGGCCTTCCCAGAGGTGAAACCTACGTAAAAGGCCACGGCGGTACCGATGAGACTCAAGGGCAGCCAAGGGATGAAAAACCACTCCCAGTCGGTGAGCTCGTAGAGTAGGGTAACCGCCGCCGACCAAACCAAGAGCCATGCCATGTGAAAACCCGAAAATGCGACCAGCCTGCTGAAACTGAAATTTTTATAGATATACATAAGAGGGAGACTTAAAGAGTCATCTTCAATTTACATCATATGTAACTTTGAGCAAGTATCTTCTTACTTTCGGGAGTTTATGACTGTCTAGGCGAAAGCGGTATGCTCACCATCCACTAATTTTTATTCCTAGACTTTGTCGCTATCTTGTTTAAGCAGGCAACCATTAAGTTGCACCTTATGACCCCTACTACTGCTTTCTCTAGGAAAGTTGCCCTGTCTTGTATCCTAGGCCTTGGCATAGCCTTGATTGGCCTAACCCTTTGGGAACTCTACTGGCGGGCCAAAGCTGGCTACTATAACGCCCATCTCGATGATGATCGTGATCTCTGGGCTCAGGAGCGAAAGAGGGTAGAGCAAGCGACCCAAGATGACATCGTCATTTTGGGCTCCTCTCGGACCGGTTTCAACTTTCGTACCTACATCTGGGAGGAATTGACGGGACGGCACCCCATTAACCTGTCTGGTGATGGGAAAACCCCTGCCCCTATATTGCAGGACTTAGTCGAGCGCAGCGATTTTACTGGGACTTTGGTGATTGGGGTTACGCCGGGCTTATTGATCTCCCCTCCTACGGCTGATCGATACCAAAGTGCCCAGCAGTGGGTAGACCACTATTATCGCCAGACCTGGGCCCAAAAGCTGGGATTTTGGCTTTCCAAGCCTCTACAGCGCAATTTGGTCATGCTTACCGCTACGGAGCTAGACTTTAAAAATGACCTAGACCTCAAGTCTCTCATAGACAACTACCCCTTGAAGGGCCGACTGCCCTATAATCCCGGTCTTCCCAAGTTTGGTTACAACGATGAAGATCGAAACCTCTACATGTACCCTACCATGGTGAGCGATACTTCATTTCGCCAGGAAGTGAGAGACATGTGGATGTCCTTCCTACCAAACCTCCCGGGATTCGAAGTGGTAGAGGCCATGGCCAATCCTCGTATCAGTGCCGTTGCTAAGCTCATCAAACAGTTTGAAAAGCGTGGAGGAAAAGTCATTTTGATTCGTCACGAATCAGAAGGCCCTTGGCATGAGAACTTTGAACGCTTTTATCCCAAAGCAAAAGTTTGGGATCGGATCGTTGAAGAATGCGAATGTACCCATTACCACTTCAGCGACTATGCTTTCATGTCTAAGTATGAACTCCCGGATTGGTCCCATATGAATGCGAGGGACGCCGAGACCTATTCCCGAGACATGGTCAATCAATTGATTCAAGACGGTCACCTAACCCCCCTCCCCTGACATGCTATTCAACTCTTTGGGCTTTGTGCTATTTCTCCTGATAGTACTGAGTCTCTACTATATACCCGCCTTTTCATGGAAGGGCAAAAAGGGCATGCTGCTCATAGCCAGTTATGTCTTCTATGGCCTTTGGAATCCGCCCTTGGTACTCATTCTGTGGGTGTCAACCGCTGTAGACTGGATGGTGGGCAATCGCTTATACAAAGCGGAGAGCCCTCGTCAGCGTAAGCTTTTGCTTTTCGTAAGTGTATTGGTAAACCTGGGTTTTCTGGCCTTCTTCAAATATGGAGGCTTCTTGGTCGAAAATTTCCTTTTGCTCAGTGGTTGGCTAGGGATGTCTATTGAGGTAGCCAAGCCCGATATCATTCTGCCAATGGGTATATCTTTTTATACGTTTCAGACCATGTCTTATTCCATCGACATGTACCATAAAAAGATCAAGCCTGCTAAGTCCTTGTTAGACTTCGCCTTGTACGTGACTTTCTTTCCTCAATTGGTGGCCGGTCCCATTGTGAGGTCTTCCGACTTGATTCCCCAATTTTACGAGCGAATCAAAGTAACTAGCCAGCAATTTTTCTGGGGCTTGACTTTGTTAATTTTTGGCCTCTTTCAAAAGGTTGTTTTGGCCGATGCGCTCCTGGCTAGTACCGCCGATGCTGTTTTCGGTGCTCCCAGACTGCTGCATCCGCTCGATTCGTGGTCTGGAGTCTTGGCCTTCTCTGGGCAGATATTCTTTGATTTTGCGGGTTATTCTACCTGTGCCATCGGCATTGCCATGATGCTAGGCATCGCATTGCCTGATAACTTCCGTTTTCCTTACGCCTCGATTGGCTTTTCGGAGTTTTGGCGACGCTGGCATATCACCTTGTCCACCTGGCTGAGGGATTACCTCTACATTCCCTTAGGGGGAAACCGTAAGGGAAATATACGAACCTACGTAAACCTCATGATCACCATGTTGCTGGGGGGACTGTGGCACGGAGCTTCTTGGACCTTCGTGTTTTGGGGCTTGTTACATGGACTCTACTTGATGGGGGAAAGGATCTTGAGGAAGTTTATCCGGATCAAAAACACCCCTTTCACGGGCCTACTACTAGCTTTGGTGACTTTTTTCATGGTGAACATCACCTGGGTGTTTTTCCGGGCGGAGACTTTTCAAAAAGCTATGCTGGTGTTAGGAGGGATGTTTGGGTTTGGAGGAGAAGAGGCCGTCAAAATCCTAGAATACATTCATCCCTTAAAGGTATTCACGGTAGTAGGAATCCTGTTTTTTGCGCATTGGGGCATGAGAAACAGCTCTCTGAAGGACCTGACTGAAAAAACACCTACTTGGCTGTTGACCATAGCGATGGGCATCATGATTTTTCTGATTGTGGTCGCTCAGGGTACAGGAGATCAGTTCATCTACTTTCAGTTTTGAGGCTTTTTCTTTGCTGCAGAAAAGTGAAGGCTTCTCTAATCAAGTACCCGCTGCTTGGGATTTACAGCCTGCGGCCTTGGCCTGCGTGTAATCCCAAGCGGGCACGTGACCAAGACATTTATAAGCTAATCCAATAGCTCACCTTCAAATTGATGGACCTAAAGCGTGGGGTAAAAAAGTCAACAAAGTAATTGTCATTGTACACCAAAAAGAGATCGGATAGGGGGGCAAAGCGCCATTGTAGACGAGAATTGATGCCCAGGTTGTTTCTCTGATTGCTGTACTGAATCAGGGTAGACCAAAAAATAGATTTGCTGAAGGTGACGTCGAATCGGGTAGTGGCCAGCCAAAACTGTGCGCTAGGGTGGGGGGCTGGCAAGTCGATTCGGTCGTATCGAACATTTACCCCTATCTGAGCAAATGGTTGTAGCCGGAAGGTCAGTTCCCCTCTGGCTGAGAGGTTTTGCCCATTAAAAAACTGGCCCCCACTGAGTTCTCCTTGAAAGATGATGGGGTTGGCTCGGTTGGATTCATATTCTGTCTCTATTTGGCTGAACCGATACCCCATCTCTCCGGGCAGAGGAATTCCTCCGTCTGTACGGGTGGGGTCAAATCCCTCAACCAGGTAAATAAAACGATTCCTGAACCGGGTTCGCCAAGTGGATCTATCTCGGAACTCTAAGTCGTAGGAAAATCGCAGCTCATGATCGCTAAGTAGAAAATCTAACTGCGGCCGCCAAAACATCAGATTGAGCACCCGGGGGGTGTGTTTGTTTACTACCCCCTTTTTTGGATAAAAAGTCCGGCCGATGCTTTGGTTGGTTTTGAAGATGCCAGTGCGAGGGACAAAGCCAAGGTCCGAGCGAAAGTCTTGATCTACGTATACCAAATCGCTGACGATGTTCCAAAATCTCGTGTTGTAGATCAACACGGCTTGACTGGCTAAGTTGCCCTGATTGTCCCCCGGTTGGAAAGATTTGTGGATAAAGGTCTTTCCACTCCATACATTGTTTTGGGAGGCCAGGTTGAACTCCGCGCCCAACACCCGGTTGAACTGATCTTCTGCTTCCATGAAGTCATGGTCGCCAAAGCTTTGGCGATTGATGGCAAATACGCCAAAGTTTGAGCGGGTCAGTACCTTGCGTTGTAAGGCAAACATCAAGTTGTTGTTGGAGGCGATTTCGTTGGCTGGATCCTGGTCGGTTTGGATGTTCAGAAAGCCCAAGCGCCAGT
>CAZFPQ010000209.1:0-12846 GCA_964521065.1 uncultured Bacteroidia bacterium
ACTGTACAGAACTTTTTGACACTCGATGTTTAAAACTCTATGTCATCCCACACTTCTTAACTCCTTAACTTCTTCACTAAAAAAACCAGGCCCCGCTTGTGCAGGACCTGGCTCCTTGATTTCCCCAGAGTAAGGGGTGTCCAAGCGTCCTTGGACTTACTTAAGTTTCTTGATGCTGATCGCCGCATTGTACTCGCCCGCTTGTAGGCGTACGAAGTACATGCCCTGGCTCACTTCAGCCCCTTGCTGGCTGCGGCCATTCCACTTCAACTCGTGCTGGCCCGCTGCGAAGCTCGAGCGGTGGCTCCACACCACCTGGCCTACCGCGTTGTAGATCGCAATCGATACTTCCTCGCTTTGACCCAAGGAGAAGTTCAATACCGTCTCCCCGCTGAAGGGGTTCGGTACGTTCTGAGATAGGCCATAGCCCACAAAGTCTTGGCCATCGATGTTGGTGGCTTCCCCTACGCTTACCATTGCCGTTTGGGTCCGGACCTCTAGCAGCTTGTCCTGCTGGTTGTAAGCTTGGCTTGGGGTAATGTCTGAGCTGATGCTCAGCTCCGTGCTCGAGCGCCAGTCGCCCACCACATCAAACACCAACTCAAAGGCTACCGCGTGCTCATCTAGGCTTACCGACTGACCCTGGAGGTCAAACCATGCCGTGCTCAGGTAACCATTAGCGGCTTCCTCTAGGTTGTAGATGCCATTCTCTAGCCCGCGATCTGCTACCTCAGCCAACTGCATCACCGAAGCATCCCAGTTCATCGTGAACTGATAGCCGCTGATCTGGTCAAAGTCTCTCACCCGTACCGGAATGCGGATCTGATCCCCAGGCTGTGCCACTACATCCTTCATGGTGAAGTACACTGAGCCTTCCGGACGGATCGTCCGGTTGCCTGCACTGCTGTAGGAGCTATCCACATCTCCCAACAGGATGCCCACAAAGTCCTGGCCCGACGCTGAGTTAGGAGCATTGTTCACAAAGTCATACTCCCGTACCGTGTTCGACTCATATAGATCGTTCAAGCTTGTAAAGCTGTAGTCGCTGCGCAGGAACAACCAGTTCTCATCTTCCAATCCAGAATTCCGGTCGGTGAAGGCGCTCTTGATGTTGGCGACCTTGCGCGCTACCTGCAGGGCGTCAATCACGTTAATAGTCCGGGTGTGGTTCACATCCGCTGCAACCAAGACATACTCAGAGTTGAAGGGACGGATGAACAGCACGTGACGCACGATGTTGATGGCGTCTTGGATGTTGATCGCATTCTTCGAGGTAGGATCTTCTGCCTTGTCCGCGCTGATCTCATTGTCAGAGGCACAAGGGACTACTTGGAAGGAGTAGGTAGAGGCGGTAGCCGATTGAGGACCATCGGTGCCTACTAGGTCAAAGTCTACCGAAGCAATCGGAGAGCCATAGTCCGTAGCCGCTGCACCGCTGATGATGGCCGTCGGGTTGTTCTCTACCGTCACCGTCGCAGTTAGGGAGGCGCTGTTGGGAGTAGGAGTCGCCATGTCGGTTACCGTCAAGGTCACCGTGTTTGCTCCGATGTCATCACAGGTAAAGGTCGTCTTGTCGGTATCAAAGGTCAAACTCGCAAGGTCCGTGCAGTTATCGTTGCTGCCATCATTTACCGCGTCCTCGGCTATGCTCACCGTACCATCAGGGCCCAGCTCTACGGTGATGTTTTTGGTGATCACGGTAGGTGCTTCGTTGTCTGTGACCGTTACGTTAAACGAACACTGAGACTTGTTACCAGATGCGTCTTCAGCCTCAAAGGTAACCAAAGTCGTTCCTACTGGGAACAAGCTGCCTGATGGCAAACCGGTGGTTTGGGTCAGGGTCATCGTAGGGGTGCTACCACTCCATGAAATGGTTAGCTCTCCGTGCCCAGATCGTACCCCATTCGAGGTAGTGGCACCAGGATTTAGGCCTCCGATGTAGGAGGATCCTCCTCCTCCACCGCCAGTGACCGTATTGCCAGCTATGATGCCAGAGCCGCCGCCACCGCCGTAGTAGCCACCGCCACCACCACCACCTGACTTAAAGCCAGCTCCTCCAGCTCCGCCTATGCCTAGGCTGCCCGCGGTACCATCTCCATCCCCATTGATCCCTGCGACTCCACCCATCGATTGGGTACCACCCTGACCATGTAGACCAGCTGGAGAGGGACCTGCAGGATTGTTCCCAATCCAATCGGAACCACTAGTACCAGACATGAATCCGCCGTCTCCCCCGTTGCCACGGTCTGCTCCACCGCCACCGCCGCCAGCAACTAAGACTCGATCAGCTAAGGTCTGCCCTCCTTGACGTAGGTCAGTGGCTCCTCCACCGCCAGCTCCGCCACCGGGACCCCAACCAGGCGCTACCCCACTGCCACCGCCATTGAAGCCTCCTTGGCCGCCACCGTTGTTGTAATCACCACCTTCGCCCCCTACGTAGATGTACAAGGTCTCTCCGGGTGTCACCGCCAAGGTACCGCTTACTTGACCACCTTTACCAGGCTGCTGCAAGTTAGGGATGTTGGTAATTATGTTATTACCTCCTTCTGCTCCCAAGGCTGTCACCGTAACCTCGGTCACGCCGGTTGGCACTACCCACGTTTCGGGAGCACCCGTGTAGCTAAAGGTCATGCTGCCACCAGGGCCAGAGCCCAAGTCGGAGCAGTTGTCCGTCACTACTGGATCAGGGAAGCTCACTACCGCTCCACATTGGCCTGGATCGTTGAACATGTTTATGCCTGCCACGCAGTTGATAATTGGCGCGGTGACATCCACCACCGTCACCACCGCTACGTCCGTAGCCGTGTTGCCTGCATCATCGGTCGCCGTCAGGGTCACATTTACCGTACCCAAGTCCTCACAAGAGAACACCTCTTGGCTTAGGGTCACTACCACGTTACAGTTGTCATCCGAAGCATCTAGTACATCACCCAACAACAAGGTTCCATTGCCATTGACATCCAACTCCAAGGTGAAGTCCTTGGCCGTTACCGTCGGATCGATGTTGTCTTGGACCGTGACCACCGCTGCTACCGTTGAAGTAGCGCTGTTGTTGGACGTGTCAGTCACCGTTAGGAATACGTCATTGGGACCCAAGTCATCACAGTCAAAGCTGGTGATGTCCGTATCAAAGGTCAAGTTGGCAAAGTCCGCGCAGTTGTCACTGCTGCCATCATTTACCGAGTCCTCGGCGATGCTCACCGTACCGTTAACCCCCAGCTCTACGGTGATGTTCTTGGTTACCACCGTTGGGGCTTCGGTGTCTTTGACCACTACCACAAAGGAGCACTCCACAAAGTTCCCGGCTAGGTCCGTCGCCCGGAAGGTCACCGTCTCGGGCTCATCTACCAATAGGGTAGCACCGCTGCTAGGGCCAGCTGTTTGAGTCACGCTTGCGCCAGTTCCGCCAATGTCGGTCGCTGTCGCAGCAGCGAAAATTACGTCTCCTTCACACACTCCGAGCGTGTTGTCAAACTCTTCGGTTCCCGTGAAGGGACAGCTGATCACCGGATCTACCGTGTCGATGGTTACATCGTCTCCGTTCGAATCGCTTGTTTGAGCTGCCGTCGTCTCAGAGTTGTTGTACAAATCCTTCATCTCTACCGAGAAGCTCACCAAGCCATCGTCTCCGCTCACCACCGTGAACTCCGCTGACCATATCGTACCCGAACCGGTTGCCGTCACCACTTTGGCACCATTGCCCGTGGTGAAGGTCACCTCAGGAGCCATGCCCAAATCTTCACTCGTGGTGAAGCTCAAGGTCACCTTGTCTCCCACCTTCGCATAGATCGGATTGCTGTTGTCGCTAAAAATATCGGTACTCACCAGGTTCGGGGCTGTCGCATCCACCAATACTTGACCTGGGTCTACCCCGGGCTCGATCAACATCGTCCCCGAAGGATCATTGGTGAAGCCCAGCGGTGTCAGCGGATAGGTCCCATCGTTGTCGATCTCTACCGTGGCCACTTCGGCTTCCTGAGCCGTACCTGATACCGTGAAAACCAATTCCATCACCACTTCTCCGTCACTCAGTGTCTTGGGCAACCCATCTAGTGGTGCCCAGCCAAAGGTGATGCTACCTGCCGGAATGCTGCCTCCGTTGGGAGGACCCAAAGTCGGGGTTACCGTTGCGTTAGGGAGATTGTGGGTCGTATAGGTCAATAAGCTCGCATCGTACTCGATCGTCCCCTGGAATGCACCGATGTCCGTGAAATTGTTCACCGAAATGCTCACTATCACCAGCTCACCAGGTCCTGCGATCTCGTCACTTACTACGAATTCTAAGGCAGGATTGGTCGGCATGTATTCGAGTGATACCTCACCTGTGGTAGGATTGATATCCAAGACCCAACCTGCAGGAATATTCGCGGTACCAAATTCATTGTTGTTGCCAGTAATGCTTCCGGCATCAATAAAGACAATTTTATCCCCACTGATGGGGGTATACCCTCCGCCAATGGTTACGTTCAAGATAGAGTTTGCTCCCAGGGTCAAGGTATTGGTCACCGTGACAAGGTCATATTCGGTACCTGCGGTAGTTTTACCATTGACCTCAATATTCAAGGTTCCTTGTAGGTCGTAAGTCCCAGGGAAGGAGGCAATGCCGGGAGAGTTGCCGGGAGAATGGGAACCTCCAGAGGCAATAATACTATTGCTGGCGAATGAACCTGATCCACTTACTGCGCCTGACATCGTAAGGGGACCCGTTCCAGAGATGGTTCCATTATTGACAAAGATGGTTGCAATGTTCAGCCCTGACGCACCGATATCAAGCGTGGCCAAACTCTCCACCGTGATAGAGTTATATTGTGGATTTGCTACGTCAAGGGTGACTTCAACGCCAGCCGGTATCACCACATCCAGAGTTGAAATAGGGATGATCCCACCAACCCAAGTAGAAGCATCAGACCAGTTGCCAGTCTGAGCTGCAATAGCCTTACCATCGGTGTAGACCAACGTCACGTCTCCGTTGGTAGGAAGATTATAAACCACTGACCATCCAGTAGTGTTGATGTTGATATTTGTACCAAACTTGGCGTTGTTGGTTAAACTATTACCATCAAGGATTGTGACTTGATCCCCCACCTGGGGAGTGTATCCCACGGTTACGTTTAACACTGCAGTGGGATCGATCCGGACATTTGAAGTAAAAGTAGCCTGGTCAAAATCTACCCCTGGTGAAGTTGTTCCATTTACGTTGATGTTTAAGGTTCCAGCGAAGATCGCCTGTCCAATGAAATCCATTTGGCCTACAGAGGTTCCTCCAGGAGAAAGGGAGCCCGTAGAGGTAACGGTAGCAACAGGGAATGAACCGGTACCACTAGTCGCGCCCTCCAACGTCGCTAACCCCGCACCATCGATGGTGCCGTTGTTTTCTAAGGTACTCTGAAAAGTAATGTGCCGACCTCCAGATGTAGAGATGGTAGCTCCTGTTTCATTCACAACACTACCAGCTAGGTTCATAGCTCCATTGGTTCCTACTGCTACCCGGCTGATGAGGCCACCTGACTGATTGACAAAATTAATATTGGTGATAGTGTAATTAAATCCACCGCTCAGGCCGACGGTACCGGTAGCAGTATTGGTAAGGGTGATTCCTCCTGCCGGTCCAGTTGCGTTGCCAAGAAAGTTAATGGTCCCATTGTTAGTGATTGAAGAAAATCCATCAATGGTCGCGCCACTCTCCACGTTGAATACCGTTCCCACAGGAATAATTAGCGCATTAGTTCCACTTAGAGTAGCACCTGTTTTCAGGGTCACCTGCTTGACTCCGGGCTCAAAATCACCCGTCCCATTTACGGTGTTGGTTCCCAGGAACTCTATGTCGCTGTCGCAGGTAGCGCAAGCGCTACTAGAGATGGAAGAACCTGTATTCGACGTGATCGTAGCTCCTTCAAATCTGACGGTACCATGCTTGGTCCCATCCGCACCTCCGATGACCAGATCTCCAGAATTGACGAAGGTGCCTGTGAACTTCAGGCTAGGATCATTTCCGTCATTCTGAGCTCCAACGGTAATGGTTCCGCCAGCCTCATTGGTCATGACGTCGTTATACACGAATTCAGCAGATGAAATTGTGTGGTTGATCGCACCCCCCGATTCATTGACAAAGTCAATATCTGTGATTGTTTGAGAGGCATTACTCGGGTTTAGGATCGCAGTAGCCCCGCTGCGGTTGGTAAACGTTATACCACCATTATCTCCGACAAAACTTGCAGTGGACCATCTAAAGATGCCATCATTGATTATATCTTCAGGGAGTGTAACGGTATTGTTTGTGTAATTATTATTAGTCGCAAATAACTCTCCTGTAGAAGTAATCTGAAGGGATTTGTATTGAGGGGAATTAATATTTAGGTCTATCTTTGTATCTATGATGACGTCGCGATCAGAAGTAGGTAGTGCGTTTGTACTCCAGGCAGCCTGACTTGACCACGCATTGTCGGAAACACTGATGGCAGGTCCCTTACTAGTTGCGATATCAAACAATAAGTCATTCCCAGCATCGAATGACGATCCATTATAGGAAACGCCTTGCATGACATCGTTGGTAAAACTAACAGTAGTTCCACCACTTGAATAGTTAAAAAGGAATGTATACTCCTGTCCAAGTACAAAGGTCCGGTTTCCAGTACCACCAGCAAGATTTATAGTATGTAGGGTTCCGCCGTTCCCGGGAGGTTTGGCAAAAGCTGGGGCCGTATATAACAGATCTAAAGCATCAACTGACCTTCCATTATAGATCTCAACCGTTACAGAGCCAGAGCCGCTGCCTCCTGTCCTAAACGAAACAGATTCAAACAAATCATGACCAGTTGGAATACATAGTGAGGTGGGAATGTAACTCTGCCCTACCGAAGTACCTAAAAGAGGGGCTGACACAACTGCTGAACCATTGGAGACACACTGGACTTGAGAGGTCCCGATCTCAAATTTCAAATCTCTGGAGGCATCAAACTCTGTATTTAAGTTGTTTCCAGAATTTGAATTCATGTCCCCAAAGAAAAGCTCACCTCCCGTAATAGAAGTGCCATCAGCCGTAGCTATGGTTACCCCTCCACCGCCGGGAGAGAGTAATATGGTGTAGGTATTGCCTACTACGAAAGTTCGATCCCCAGTACCTCCAGCCAGTGATAGAATCCGGTTACCAGATCCAATTGTAGGAACACCAGAAACAGTATAAAGTGGAGTACCCTCCACATCTTGTCCTGCAAAGATTTCAATGGTAAGGTCCGTCGAACCATTTCCACCAAAAACCAATTCGATAGATTCAAATTGGTTATCACCTGGGGTGCAAGCCTGTGCAACAAATGATTGACCCTTTGGTCCATTTATTTGGCTGCCTACTCCAGTGCCTCCCCCTAGGAACACCCCGACTGCATTAGGAGCATTCAAGTTTGACAGACAGGTCTGCCCATAGGCTGTACCTACCGTTAGTCCTGGCAGCGCGGCCAAAACCCCTAGCAGCAGCAACCTCAGGAGTATTTTTTGTAATTGAATCATGATGAAATAAAGAATTAGGGAAAAATCAGGGAATTGTTATGTGTGTTCAATCTGTGAGCTTGCTGCATCTACTCTTATTAAAAGAGCTCTGCTTCAAGCTTTTCTGGCTCATTTCCACGAACAGGCCGGGGCAATCCGCCATGTTTGTGGCAAATCAAAAGATACCCATGACTCTCCTACCATGTAGGGAGCATACTGGCTATCTGGATAGGGCCACCTTCCAAAAGAGAATCCACAAAGGTTTACACCACGGATTTGGAGCCGTACCAGAAGGTGCAAAGGATTAAATGGTTACTATAGAGCAGGGAGGGAGTTTACAGAAGCTGGTTATTCGCGAGTAGAGAAGATTAGGGGGCTGAATAAGGGGAAATGCGTAGGAAACATGGTAGCAAGTCTGGGAGCGAAACAAAACCTCACATTACCAGACTTTCAGGTTCAATAAATAGGGTTTTAATACTTACTGAATGCTAAAATAGGTAATCCGAGGGGACAAAATTCGTCAATCTTCAATTCGTTGAACTTTTTTGGGCAAAAACAGCGATTAGGCAGCTGAATCAATGATTTTGATGGAGAAAAAAATCAAATTCAGTACCAAGTGTAGCTAATATGCGGACAATTTTAGCTCGGATACGAATATGTCACGAGATTATTGCCTATTATTTTCATGACAAAGGGTAAGAAGATTGAAAGTTCATTCCCCCCCTTTTTGCTCGGTTTCAAGCATAGATTTACCGTGATAAATCTCTAAGACCTGCCTTTCCAAACCACAGATACGTGTAATACCTTCACATCATGAGCTAAAATCCTAGATTGTCACTCAGCAAGAGCTTAGCCACTACGTTTATTTTTATTCATAACAGTGTCTTCTTTCCGACAAACCGAAACCTTCAAACTACGGGCCCTCCCTTTCTTGAAAGAAGCTGGCTAGAAACATATGCCTTTCAGGGCAGTCTGCTCAACCGCTCCAGTACTCCCAATACGGCTTAAAGCTGCCTGTTTTTTAGAGATGAGCTCTTTTGGTAGCTAATCTTGGTTGAAATCCCTCCCTACCGCGAGCCACTCCCCAACAAGGCATAGACTGCAAAAGAAGCTAGCCAGTGTTCTCCAGCGTAGTTTCCATCGGCGATATATGGCAAGGTCGCCTCGATATGCTGTCGAGCCAGGGAACGAAGCACCATGGGCTGTACACTTTCTACAGGGAGCCGGTAGGCAATCTCCTGCATGCACCAGGCTCGACTTAGGTTCAGGCCGTCGAGGTGGACCAATTTGCCGTCGCTACGATCACTCACTGTAGCCGGGGCCTGCAAAGTCTCGGGGAGATTGGGTAAGAAACCTGCGTACCATTCCGCAAAAGCTTTGGTACTCAATACCCGAGCCATCAGGTTGGCCTCTTCCAGGCATGGGGAGAGAAAGTCAGCTCCATTGGGTTCCCAATCTGCGGGACAGCCTTGATCTGAACCATAGTACTGTAGGGCCGACTCTATGATCTGCTGCTTCAACGGCAACTCTCCTACATACTCAGCATAGTCCCAAGCCATGCTCAGCCCAAAAGCGGTATTGGTGTGCTCGCCTACTCGGATGGGATACCTTTGCCGAGGCAGGAAATCTAGGTAACGCAAAACGATGGAGTCGGCCAAGGGCCTCAGGTTTTTTGCCCACCGCTGTACCTGTTCATCTTGCTGATCCTGTACCCAGCTTTCCAGTTCTAGGCTTAGTTGCAGCAGCCAGGCCCAGCCGTACATGCGTTCAAAACCCTTGCGGCCGGGGGCATCCAGGTAGGCAATCTCACCTGTGATGTTTGCTGCGGTCAGGTTTTGGTCCAGCTTCTGGCGTATTTCCTCTGCTTCAGACATGTGAGGGAACTCCCGCAGCAGCCGTACGAGCATCCAGTGCCCATGCACGGCGGAGTGCCAGTCAAAGCAGCCATAAAATGCCGGATGTAGTTCTTGAGGAGTCTGCGCGTCATGGCTGTCGTTGAGCACATGGCTGATTTTGTTGGGGTAGGGCTTTTGCAGGCACTTGAGGGCCAACCCGGCAAGATGAGAAGCTCCAGCCTCGGTGAGGGAGAGCCTCCCTGACTCCAGATTCCGCTGTAAAAAACCTCCTCCTTCTTGACCCAATACAGCCATTGGGAATGTCAACAGCAGCACAATGCTAAGTGGAAAGAGGAAGGATTGGATCATGGTCAGTTATCTTTTGCCTTCAAGATAGGGCTTTTTGACCCATCCCAAATCCTAGAGTTCCCTTTTTCTCCTCTGGTATTTATCAAGCGCTTGGAAAGAAGAAATTGGGGTATGGGTTATGGAGATATGGCTATAAGGATGAGTGATGACCTCCATATCTTCTGTACTCCCGTACCGCGATGATCGTTTTCTTATGTCCACCTGCTTAAGACATTTCTTTCAATATTTGACTCACGGCCATCTCCCCTGTCTCTGCAGCCCCATGCACGGTTTGATGATGCCCTCGGAGGTTCATGGCTTCTCCTGCAAAAAACAAACGATTCTCCACGGGCAGAGCCGCTACTGTACGGGCCTTCCCTATCCCTACTGTACTAAAGGAGTAAGCGCCTCGGATGTAGGGATGTGACCCCCAATTGATCACTCTGGCATCCAAAAAAGTCTGACTGGCTTGCCCTCCATACATCTGATCCAGTTCTGCCAAAAGAGCTTCCACGATGGCTTGATCGGAACCCAGGCTGGAAAGCACTGCTGCTTGTTTGCCCATGACAAAAGCTAAGAGTACGGAATCTTTACCCGGTTTGCCGGTTTGTTCACTGGCATAGGCTGCGCAGACGGAGCCTCCGAAGGTATTGGGGTAATAGAAGGTGGAGGCAAACTTCAGAAAGACCTTCAGGCCGGGGCCCATCCCAATTTGTTTAAAGGCCTTGACCTTCTCAGAGGGTAAGGGGGGGATGAATTCTATGTCACCATCCTGCAAAATGGGCAGCGGAACCGTGAGGATCACTTTGTCTGCGAGGTAGCTGTGTCCAGCGCTATCTTTCAGGCGTATCTCATGTTTCTGATAGTCAATTTGGGTGACGGCTGTGTTAGGCTGGATATGGCCAAGAATGGGAAGAGCCCACTGTTCGTAGATGAGGTCAAAATAGGTCCGAGCGAATTTGTAATCTTTGTTCCCCGAACTCCAATGTCGCTCCTCCCAAATCTTAGCGTAGGCAGAAATTTGATCTGCGGCTGCCCCAAAATCTCCGGCTATTCCTTCGATGATGTGTTCATAGGCGGGGTATAGTCCCTGTTGCTCCCCATAGTCTCGGTAAGAGAGGTCGGGCAAGTCTTCTTGTTCAAATAGTTCCCAAGCGTCTACCGGAAGCTTCTTCACCAGTTTGCCACCAAACCAGTATCGCACCTTGCTTTTGTCCTTGCTGATGTCAGTTTTGCTGCGCTTGACCAAGCTTCCAACCAATGACTTTTTGCCATGTAGCCACTCGGCCCCCAGGTCTAGGGGGTAATCAGCAAAGCCTTCCAACTTGCCTAGCCTTCCTCCGACCCGATCTGAGGCTTCCAGGATTCGAAAGGCCAGGCCCGCTTGATCAAGGAGATGGCCCGCGTAGAGGCCTGCCGCTCCTGCTCCAAGGATCACTACCGGATACTTACTTTCCATTCCTTCAATATAACAGGACTTTCATTGAGTTGACCGGACTGAATCGTAGGTCTCCATCTATCATCCCTGGGGGATCTTAAAAATATTTCCCCATGTGCTTGCATTTTGCAACTGGATGTGTACATTTGTAGTGATTGCAAAATGCAAGTAGTTTTATTACTGAAAACAAAACAAGAAATGGAAACCATCACGGTAGAACTGAATCGCCTTCAACGCAATGGTTGGACGGCGCAAGAGCACACAAACGTGGCCCTGGTCACCGACTTTGTTGAGCACTTGATGATCAAGCACGACTTTGGCTACATCCAACAAAATTTTGGACACCACAACTATGTGCAGCATAACCGCAACATGACCGATGGCATTCAAGGCGTGGTGAACACCGTTGGTGGGTTGGTCAAGCGTTACCCCGACTATACTTATGACGTGAAGCACATTTTGGTTGATGGAGACTATGTGAGTTTTCATTCTCACGTGACCCTCAAGAGGGCCCATCGCGGCAACGACAAAAAGGGCTTCAACATCAAAGACACTTGGCGGGTTCAGGATGGCCAAATCGTGGAGCATTGGGATGCGATCCAGCCTATTGATCTTTCCATGCGGCTTTTTGTGCTTTTGAATGGAGGAGCAATCCGCAATGGAAACGGGGTATTCTAGGCGAATATTCCTTTAGAAATGTCCTGAACCCACTTTTTCTGATCAGTAGAAGCAGAATAAAAAAGGGGCTTAAACCCATCTCAAACCAATGACAAAGATGATTAGCCTAGGAGAAGCACGGGCTACCACCACCATACATGCTCCCATAGAGTCCATCAACTTGGCCGATTGGATGTTTACCCTCAATTCGGAAGAGTATGCTGCCTGTGCCGATGGCCACCAAAGCGCCGCCCAAGGTGTCATGCCTTCAGGCAAACGGGTGTCCATCAACGTCGAATACGTGGCGGGTTTTCTCATGGTCCAACATTACCTGGAGACCATTTCTCACCGGGATCACGTACGAGCCATTTCCCCCAATACCCTCCTCTGGCTCAACGACGAGGCCTATGTCTTGATCCAGATTACCTGGGAGATCAAGGTGAAACCCATCGATGAAAATACCTGCGAAATGACCTGTCGTGTTGTTTCCGAAACAGAAGATGTCGCCTTTGCCCAGCGTGCCCATGAGTCCGCTCAAAACTTTGCCCCCGATCAGGCCCCTCTGCAGCTGCACATCAACGAGGAAACTCCCCTCTTTGCCAAGGACATAGAGCGCAAGGCCTTGGCTGGAGTTTGGTCAAAGGAATAAGGATAAGTGTTTTCAAGGGTTTGGAAACCAGCGGTTCATGGGAGGCCATGGGCCGCTTTGTTGATGGTTACGGTTGAGCATCTGAGTTATATAATCCAGTACTTCTGGAGGATCGGGTCTTTGTTAGCAGCTCGATTGCATGATGCGACATCTTGATCGAGTGCCAAAAGATGTCCAAGTCTCCTTTCTCGCAACGGATCATCTTAACTGTGAAACCCGAAAATCTCGATAGCGCGCGCCGCGCGTCCACATGTGTCGCAAACCGATCCGCCCTTTGGTAACAGGAGCGATGTGATCCAGCCGCCAATGACATAGCAGCTCATGGGCTTCATTTCGAACAAACATGAAAAAATCCTCCCCTCGCTTGATGACGGTTATCTGGTAAGGCACTCCCTGCTCAAAGAGTTCGGTTCGAAAATAATCAGGGCTTAGGTCGG
>CAZFPQ010000210.1:0-12750 GCA_964521065.1 uncultured Bacteroidia bacterium
AGCTAGAAACATCGCCTTAGGCTGCAATCGAAACTTCCCACTGCCCAATTCAAGGATTCCTTCTCGCTCAAATTCATTGAGCAGAAGAGACACAGTCTTGCGGGAACTGCCAATCAGCTTCGCAAGCTCAGTCTGTGTCAAGCCATGATGGGTCCAGCCATCTTTTTCTTCGGAAGCTTGATACATTATGTATAGGTCCTTGATCAGTTCTTCCAAACGCTTGCGGACGTCTTTGTAAAACAGGATTTCGAGTCGCCGTTCTAGGCGCTGCACATTGTCGGCGATCTTCCGGTGAATTTCCATGGCAAAAGGGACATAGTCCCGGGCCAGGGCACGGGCTTTCTCCGAACTCATGCGACAAATTCGAGTATTCGGGGACACCGCTTGGGCAAACTCTTTGTGCCGATTTTTGCCCAAATAAGAAATTTCTCCCAGCAACTCTCCCCTGCCTAAATAAGCTTTCACGTACTCATTTCCATCCTCGTCGTAGTAGCCAATTTTCACCTTCCCATCGGCTACCAAATAGATTTCACTGGCCACCTCGTCCGCCATAAATATGAAATCATTTTTCCCATAGGAGGTCAAGGGATGGGCTTTCAGGTGAGCTTGGTATTTGTAGGGACAAAGGATGTCATATAGATCTACCTCTTCAAAGTACCACACCTGCTTATCCATGCTTGATCGATATTTGGCTTTCTAAAACGAACTGACTCAAGGCCTGATTCATCTCGCGAATTGAACCTGAAACTAAGATAGGGATTCTTGGGCAAATCTCTTTTGATCTATTTTGTACCAGTATTTCTCATTTATGGGGGGCAAATAGCTTGATGGCGGTAAGTCAAAAGGCGAAAAACATATATTGATGGGCATAAGCAGGAGGCTAAAAGAAAAACGATAATCGAGATAGGGGAATACAGGGTATGTTGCTGTATTCATTCATCCTTATATCCGTAGCCCGTACCGCCATATCCCGATTTCTTCTGTCTAAGTACATACGTCAAAACTACTTTTTCCATGTCCATCCGTCTACTTCTGGCTGCTGCCCTACTCATGGGTTTGGCCTGCCAAAAACCTGCTAGCCAGCAGCCCAAACACAGCTCTAGCCCTAGCCTCAACTTCCGCCCCAACATCATCTGGTTGGTGGCCGAGGACCAAAGTCCCAACTTGCCTTCTTTCGGTGACAGCACCGTGGTCACGCCCACCCTGAGTCGCTTGGCCGCCGAAGGAATCTGCTTTGACAATTTCTATTCTCCTCACCCCGTCTGCTCCCCCGCTCGCAGCGCCATCATCACCGGGATGTACGGCAACCATATCGGGACCAGCAACCACCGCACGGGGCCATGGTCTCAAGCTACCCCTCCATCCAATCCCAAAGAAAAGATCGGCAAATCCTTCCCCCCCGAGTTGGAGCCCTATGAAGCCGTACCTGGTCCCGAGGTTCGCATGTTTACCGAGTACCTGAGAGAAGCTGGTTATTATTGCACCAACAACAGCAAGACCGACTACCAGTTTGTGCGCAGCGCCATGGCCTGGGATGAGTGTAGCAACCGTGCCCATTGGCGTAAGCGTAAGCCAGGACAACCCTTCTTCGCTGTCTTCAATTTTGGCGTAACCCACGAATCCCGCATTTGGGCCAAAGCAGAAGACTCGCTCTGGATTCCCGAGGATCATCCTGTACCCGTGCCGCCCTATCTCCCTGATACCGAAGTCGGTCAGCGCGACGTGCGCCGGATGTATTCCAACGTCAAGGAAATGGACTTCCAAGTAGGACGCATGATCGCCCAACTCGAAGCCGATGGCCTGCTGGATAGCACCATCATCTTTTGGTATTCTGACCATGGGGGACCCTTGCCTCGTCAAAAGCGCATGCTCTATGATTCCGGCCTCAAGGTACCTTTGATCGTTCGCTTCCCTGGCGCCCTGAAAGCCGGAGAACGGGACGCCCGTATGACCAGTTTCATTGATCTCGCACCTACCGTCATGTCTCTGATTGGCTTGGAGCCTCCTGCTTACATGGATGGAAAGGCCTTCTTGGGTGAGTATCAACGCGAGGTAGAACCCCAGTATGCATTCGGTGCAGCTGATCGCTTCGATGAAAAGACCGACCATTGCCGCTCAGCTAGAGATGACCGCTACAAGTACGTCCGTTACTATCAACCAGAGACCCCCATGTTCCTCAACGTTCAGTATTGCAACAACATGGCCATCATGCGGGAGCTGCTCAGGATCAGGGATGCAGGGGAACTTACCCCTGCCCAAGCTTTGTGGTTTCGGGAGCAAAAACCTAAGGAAGAACTGTTTGACGTACAAAATGACCCCCACGAAATTCACAACCTGGCCGACGATCCGGCCTATGCCGAGAAATTGGCTGAGCTACGGGGGGCTTGTGAGTCTTGGGTAGCAAGCATCAATGACCGGGGGCTGATGGAAGAATCAGAACTCATCGAGCTGATGTGGCCCGGCGGCGAGCGCCCCGTGACAGCAGATCCGGTGATCAGCAGCAGCGGTGACCGCGTCTCGATCAGCTGTGCCACTGAGGGTGCTTCGATTGGTTACCACATCATGGCTGAAGGTGAATCTGCCGCCCCCAAAAGCTGGATGATGTACCAGGAGCCCGTCGAGGTACCTGTGGGGCATAAGTTGGTTGCGGTCGCTGATCGAATTGGGTACTTGCGCAGTGAGGTGGTGGAGATGGAGTAACTGAGTTCATATATTAGCTGGCGAAAATAGGCCGTGCATCACCATGACAAACGCGAAACTGTTAGCCATTTTCCTACTGCCATTTTTATGGTCAACTTGTAACAAGTCGGGCATTTCTCAATCAACAGAAGTGCCCGACTTAGCTGTTAACACTTTGGAGCGGACAAACCAAGAGGTCTTGGCAGCGAACGACACTTTGTACCTAGATCATGAGTTTTTGATAATCGGGGAGAAGGGAGATCACGTAGATTTAATCAGAGAGGGAAAGGCCACAGAAATTACCAGTAGGGGGGATACTTTATATGCAGACAAGAGATTAAGCATTCTGGGTGATGGCACACGTGATATCGAAATTTTCATCAAATATCACCCTAAATACGAGTTCGATGATTTTCCTTCAACAGTATATCAAGGGGCATTAGCTAAGCCTGATTTTAATAGCAACCTTGACGCCAAACGATTCATCTCCAGGGTTACCCAGGGCAGTAAAAACAGGCCCAATTTCGCTGGAAACTTAAATTATATAAGCTGGGGTTGTGGGACTAGTTGCCAAAGTGGAGTAATCCTAGACTCCCAAACTGGTGTAATTTATGATGGACTAACCACCGAGTTAGGCTTTGATTCGAGACCAAACAGCCGCTTGCTCATCGCGAACTATGGATACTTTGAAGGAAGAGAAAATGAATGGCTCCCTTTCTGCGGGTATTGCCTCCCTGAGTTTTATTTCTGGGACGAAAAAAAGCAGGAGTTGGTGCTATTGACAAAGAGCGAATAATACCGATATGACGAATGGTGTATTATACAGGCTGTTTGAGAGCGTCCCGAATCAAAGGATAATCGAGTCAACGCAAGAAAATGGATGCATTGAGAATTTGGGACAACGAGTATTCCTGCTTAATCGAGGACGCTATTTTCTTTGAGGATAACTCCTTCTCGAAGATTTCTGGCAATTGGAAGGATGGCTTCAAGGTTGATCCTCCAAAACCCACTTCAGCAATCAAAAGTGAGGGATGGAGCTCATTATATCCACTACTTGAAGGCCGAAGTACTTTTCATATCGCTATAGCAGGTGAAGCGAGTTGGGGAGGAACTGGGTTTGTCGCTCTAAAAAAGTCGGATCAACCCGGGTTTATATGGCTGATTCATTTATCAACCATGAATAACCCTGTTGAAGTCAAAATTAAAAATGAACTCGTATACCTTAAGTCAGATTTAAACTACCCAGACGGCGTTACCTTTGTAATACCCATCAACCAACCAGAATTGTTCTATGCAAGCCACCTACCACAGTGAACTCATCTGGACCATCGATGGCTTTCTTTCTGAAAAAGCCTGTGAGGAGTTGATCCTATTTAGCGAATATCGAGGCTATGAGGAGGCCACGGTCAGCCTCTCCAGCGGTGCAAAAATGATGAAAGGGATCCGGAACAACTATCGTTTGCTGTATCAGGATGAAGGATTGGCCCATAGATACTGGGAGCTCCTTCATCCCTTTTGCCCCGAGCAAATCGATTATTTCGAAGCGATAGGACTCAATGAACAGTTTCGCTTTTACCGCTATGAATCTAGCCAAAGATTCAAGCGGCACATCGATGGGAGATTTAGAAGAAGTGACACCGAGGAAAGTAGAATCACTTTCATGGTCTATCTCAATGAAAATTTTGAGGGGGGAGAGACCCAATTCGACGAGGTGAGCATTCAGCCCAAAACGGGCACGGCCCTTTGCTTTATCCACGAACAGAAACACGAGGGCCGTCCTGTAACTGAAGGGGTAAAATACGTCCTAAGAACCGACGTGATGTATCAAAAGAAGTAATATCCCGAGGGTAGCCACCTTGCAGATGAGTATAGGATTGATTTCCTTTCTCTTGACGAACAAGCAAGCAGAATGGCAACATGAATACGGTACATTTTCAGCGGCCGGACGGCAAAAATCTCAACATAGAAATCATCCGTTATCAACCAGACGATTTGCCCCGTAATACCACCGTGGACAGACATCGACATGATTTCCATTCTATTTTTTTCATCCTAGCCGGATCCAGCATCCAAGAAATTGATTTTGAAGAATATGCTATCCAGGCTGATCAGGTCATGCTCATTCCTCAGGGAGCAGTCCACTGGGAGAAAGAAAGCATTCAGCTAGCAGGTTATACCATACTATTCAAAGATGATTTTTTCTCTGCCCCTCAAAGGGATCTGTTGTATGGCTTACTACAATATGCCGTCGCATTGAGGAAACTTTCCATTTCCATTGAGGCCTCCCAAAGGAAAAACATTCTCACCTACTTTGAGCTCTTGATGGAAGAGCAGCAAGGGGAGGTCAACCAAAATCAGACCTTTATCCTTCAGAACCTGATGCTGGCTCTGCTGAATAAGCTGGAAGGCATGGTTCAAAATCTGCCCGAAAACAATTCATTCATCAAGCAACGCCAGCCCTTCCAGCGCTTCATCCAATTGGTCGAACAATCGTTTTCTCAGCACAACAACTTAGATTTTTATTCAGAGGAACTCCACCTCACCAAAAGGAAGTTGAACGATGCCGTTAAAAGTATCACGGGACAAACAGCAGCTAATTTTATCATCGACAGGGTTCTCTTAGAGGCCAAGCGAGAGCTTTGTTTTAGCCAAAAATCCATCAAGGAGATTGCTTTCGAGCTCGGCTACGAAAGCCAGTATTACTTCTCACGCATATTCAAAAACCGAATCGGCCAAAGTCCAGAACAATTCAGAGCGGCTTATGCAGAATAATGCATGATACTGACCTAATTGTGCATTCTATCACTTCTGTTGTAGGCAGAACTTTACATCGATTTTTTAACTAACCTAAAACTTCGATGCGAATTTCAATTCTAACCTGCCTCCTTGTTTTTCTCTTTCAGGGATTGTTGCCTGCTCAAGTAAGCTCTGATAATGTCTATGTTTTGCCCATTAGAAGACTAAAAGCGGGACAAGACCTCCAGGATTTCCAGACCAAGCGGGATGCTTATGTCGCTCTCTTAGAAGCTGAAAGCGGAACCCTGACTGATCGCGAGTTTCAACCCTTTTTTGAGTTTACCAACTCAGGGCTTCCTGTTGACAGCGTATTCGTCGGGCTGACCTCTTTCTCGGATTTCCAGACCTTTCAGGCCATTGGTTCCGCCACGAGTGGGCAGATAGCCAACGACTTCTTTGCTACTTTTGATTTCATCTCCTTTCAGGTGTTGCAACCCTTAGATCCATCGGAACCTGTTGATCTAGCAGAATTTGCCAACCTAGGTACCGGTCAAGTCTGGGAAGTAGCCGTCAGGGATCTTTCCCAATACAGTTCTTTTGACCGGTCAGACTACGAACAAAAAAGAGATGCCTACCTAGCTGTATTAGCTGCACAAGACAACTTTGTTCGCGAGGTACAATGGAGATCTCTTACGGACACGAACGTGGTGGTCGGTATGACGGTCTATAAAGACGCCCAGAGCTACGCCGCCGTCAACGCGGACAGCAACTTTGTCAATGCCTATTTAGCCACTGGCTTTTTACAAAACTATCCCATCAATATGTACGGGGCCATCCATAACCCACTTAAAGGCACCTTAGATCCTGGCTGCGAGGATATTGGGGCAGCGGCCTTTCCTGAAGATGTGACCGAACACAATGGATATTTATACACATCTAACTACTTCAACGGCTCCATAACACAAAAAAGCTTAAGCACTGGAGAGGTGGTCACCTTTGTCCCCGCGGCTACGGATTCTTTCAGCTCAGCTTGGGGGCTCAGGATAGATGTAGCTAATAATCGCCTTCTCTCCATTGCCAACCGTCCCTATGACTTTAATCCCAGCAATGCCAAAGCCGGGAAAGTTAACGCTTACGACCTCAGCTCTGGCGCCTTGGTTGACTCCTGGGATTTACCTAGTGGATGCGTGGGGAATTCCATTGACCTAGATAACGACGGGAATTACTACATCGGAGACATTGGTCCAGATACCCGTATCATTAAGATTAATCCCACCAGCAACCAAGTCGATACCTGGGCTGATGACAGCCAATGGACCGATGGGGGTTTTGGAACCGGCGGCATGGTTTGGAATAAAAAAGATGGATTCTATGTAGCTCATGCTGGAGCACTTTGGTACATCCCTCAGCAAAGCGATGGAACGGCAGGAACCGCCACTATGGTTACTCTAGCAGGAACTACCGCCATCGATGGCTCAAGTTTGGTGAACGCAGACGGTATGACTTGGGCAGGAAGCAGCACCATTTTTTATGCAGAAAACGATGTATTCACGCCAGGATGGAACGGGATAGTCCATCGCATTGAATTAAGTGATGCGACCAATGGCACAAACACCAACTACATTGAGGGCATCAACGATTGTTCGGGAGTATATTTTTCCAAATTTGATGGTCAAGATTATTTGCTCGTCAATGAGTCTCAGTTTGGTGTCCCTTTTGGCATCAACTTCGTGCCGCCTTCTAACCCGTTCTGCGTAAAAACTTTTGCCGTCAATGACGTAATCAGTTCTCTGTCCGAAGGTTTAAATCCCAAATCAGCGATCCAGATTTTCCCCAACCCTTCCAATAAGGAAGTTGTCATTAAATCCGACCGATTAGAGACATTTACCCGAGCTGAAATCTACACTTTAGATGGGAAATTGGTAGAAGCGTATCCACTGGATGGCCTAAGTGCTCAGTTATCTACCCAAAGTTTGGAGACCGGCACCTATCTATTGAGAACCATCATGAAGAGTGGAAGACAAGACTCGTCCATGATCATCATTGAAAGATAGCATCGATGAGCTAGGAAGCTTTTCAGGCACTCCTATGAGGGTTTGGAAAGTTTTCTAGCCGATACGATTGATGCATTACTCAGCAGCTTGCCCGACCACCACTTCCAGCATCTCATCTGGTTTGAAGTATTTTTTGGCCAAGAAAGCCACCTCGTCAACTTCCATGGACTGAATGACTTCAAAGCGCCGATCTAGCTGTTCAAAACTCAGCCCATGGCTGAGGGCGTAGCGGAGGGTATCACTCAGTTGGAAGGGAGTTTCACGCTGCGAGATCGCTTTACCGAGCAAATAGTTTTTCACCAGATCCAATTCTGCGGCGTCTACCCCTGATTCAGCTAAGCGGCGCATTTCTATTTTGACCTCCTTGATAAGGGGTTCTACGTATTCATTACCCGTATCTGCTTGGATGATGAAAAAGCCATCGTGCTTGAGGGCTGCCAAGCCTGAGCCGATGCCATAGGTGAAGCCCTTTTCCTCGCGGATGTTTTTCATCAAGCGAGAGCCAAAATAGCCTCCAAGCAAGGTATTGACTACGGAAAGCCGGTAGAAATCAGGATGGGAGCGAGCCACCGCCAAATGCCCCAAGCGCACCGTAGACTGCATGCCTTCCTTGGCTATGTGATGGCGCCCCAGGTTGTTTTCAGCTTGAGCGGTCACGGCAGCAGAGGTTTCCTCCACGCCAGAGGCCAAACTTACTTTCCCAAAATGATCTTCTAGCAAACCCAAAACAGCTGCCTCATCAAAGCGCCCCACTACGGCAAGGTAGGCATTGCCAAGGTATAGGTATTCCTGGTGATAGGCTTGTAACTGTTCCCGCGTGATTCGCTCCAAGTCTTCGCGTAAGGTGCTGGAGCCATAAGGATGACCAGCCCCATACAAAAGGGCGTTGAAATGGCGTCGAGCCAAAAAGCTGGTCTTTTCTTCGTTGACGGCCAAGGTTTCCAAGGAACGCTGCTTCATCTTATCCCACTCATCGGCAGGAAAGGTCGGCGCAAGGATCACCTCTGAAAGCAGAGGTAAGGTCTCGGTGAGCTTATCACTGACTGTGGCCAATTTGAAGGCAAATGAGTCTTCGTCGACGTCTTGGTTGAGCCAAGCCCCGTGGCCATCCAGCTGCTGAGCCAAGGCCAAGCTGCTAAATTGACGGGTCCCCTCACTCATCATTCGGGCGGTATAACGCGCAACTCCACTGGCGGGCTGTAAAGCCGAACCAGCCCGGAACACCATTTGTACCTCTGCTACTTCCACCGAGCCAAAAGGCAACAAATAGACCGGCAAGCCATTGCTGAGTTCTCGTCGCTGAAACGTGGGGAGTTTTACGGGGGACAGTGCCTGGGCAGGAGGAGGACTGGTACGATTTAGCATGCTGTTTAGAATGGTGGGTTTGTTTTTATGCGGTTTGCAAACTAAGGATTTGGGGAATAGAAAGCGAGAATTGAGCGGCGGAAAGTCTTGAAGGGCAGTCTTTGAAGGTTTAAGGCTCAAAATTACCGGGGGGAACACTTGACCCTACCAGACTTCAAGCAGCTTAGGTAGGCGTACTGTTTTCTGACAATGTTCATTGACAAAGACCGTCAAGGTAACCTCATAGGTCCCTGAAATCTTGTAGGTCTTCAGGGGATGCTCTTCTTCAGAAGTGGTCCCATCCCCAAAATCCCATAGAAAGCGATCGCCAAAGTTACAGCGAGCCCGGAAGCGCGTAGGCTCCAAGCGATTGATCCGATAGTTGTTGGCACGGACAAAGATTTCAGCTTCCAGGTCAGACAGATTTTTCTCTTCGATCTTGACCAGCCAATAATCCTGGTTGGCCTTAGACATCCCCCGCGTAAAGTGGTTGACTTTTCCCCCTAAGGCAAAAAAGACTCCTGGGCTATACGCTACCACATCCACACAACGCTCGTCTTCCCCTCCACCGAAGGTTTTGCGCCAAAGCACCTGCCCCAAAGAATCGGTCCGAATCAGCCAGAAATCCTCTCCTCCTTTGGCATAAGGCCCCCCTCCGTGGAAGGGCTCGGAGTATCCACCTAAGATCCAACCGCCGTCCTCACATGCCGCTACGCAGCTCAGGCTTTCTTGATCTGGACCAACTAGGTCTTTTTGCCAGGTAACTTCCCCGGTATCATTTAGCTGTACCCACCAGAAATCTTGGTCCCCTTTTTCATTTATCCGATGGCCCACGGCCGTTGCCCGATTTGATTTCCCAATGGCCAAATCGGCGAGATAGCCCCCTTGCGGTTGGTTTAAAGCCTGATTCCAGGCGACCTCCCCTGATTGAGTAAGTCTTAGCAGCCAGCCTTGTCCTTGGTCTCCCGCTTGGGGCTCATGGGGTCCTTGGGTATAACCTGCTACCAGGTAATCACCCGTGGGAGTGGTCGCCACCGCCGTCCCCCAATCATTCTGCTGGGTCCCCAGCACCTGACTGAAACGGGGCTGTCCCTTGGTATCAATCTTGAGCGTCCAGAGATCGCTCAGCCCCAGGCTATGTCCTACCTGCCCATCATCGGAATGAGAACTACCGACCAGCATGTATTCGCGGTACATCCCTTCTGCCAGGCCAAAGGCTTGATCCAATTGGCTGCCACCATAGCTCTGTATCCAAGTCAATCGGCCAATGGAGTCCATCTTTCCGGCGAAATAATTCCCCCCGTATTCTTCGCTGCCTTGTTCCTCCCCATTGACGATGGAACCCGTAACCCCCGCAAAGACCAAGCCTCCATCCTTGGTTGCGACCAGGTCTCGCAGTTCCTCACAGCCATTGAGCCGCAGCTCATGCTCCCACAGAATCTGACCAGCGGTATCTATTTTTAGCAACCAGATATTGGCACAGTCTTCTTCCATTTCCCCAGGAATCACCGAGTTCCCCCCAATGAAGAGGTTGCCATCGGGAGACTTGATCAAGCGAGACGGATGTTCCTCTCCTAGGTTATCAAAAAAATGATGGTTCACCAGATTGGGAAACCATTGACCCATGAGGGGGAGACAGGAAAGTACGCTGAAAATCAGGAGTATACTTCCTCGCATAGGCAATAAATCGTTAAGTATCCGTATCAAAGATAATGAGCAAAACCAGGGACAAAGAGTCTTGGTTAGGGCTCTTAGCCACCGCATCTCTAACTTGTCATATCTCTGTATCTGCTTCGCTTTTACCTAGAACAATATTACGTAAAAAAAGATCGCTTCCCCACTTTGACTTTACTCCCATTAGGCGCTTATTTCGAATATGGGTAAAAACCTTGTCCACTTTTTCGACCAAAATGACCGGCATCCACTTTCTGCTGCTGAATACGACTAGGACGAAATTTCTCATCGTAAAAAAAGGATTCAAACATGGAGCAGGTCACGGAGTGATTGGTCTCCACTCCTATCAGATCCATCAACTCAAAAGGTCCCATCCGGAAGCCCATGCTTCGCATCAGGCGGTCTAATATTTCTGGGGAGACATTGCCATTTTCTAAGCTGCGCAGACTTTCCAAGTAGAAATGTCGGGCGACCCGATTGACAATAAAGCCAGGTACATCTTTGGCTTTAACTGGCTGCTTGCCCAAGGCTTCGGCCAATTGATAGGTAGCATCTACCACCTCGGGGGAAGTGGCCGCCCCTGCAATCACCTCGACCAGTTTCATCAGTGGAGCAGGGTTGAAAAAGTGCATTCCCACTACCCGCTCAGGATATTCAATAGCTGAAGCTATGCGTGTAATCGGCAAGGTCGAAGTGTTGGAGGCCAAAATGGTATGGGGGCCATTTTGTGCAGCGGCCTTTTGCAAAACCAAGTGCTTAAGATCTAAGCGCTCAGGTACTGCTTCGATCACCAAATCTGCTTGCCACTGATCGTCTTGATCAATGAAATGTAAGCGATCTAGGCTTGCTTGGCGCTCCATGGAAGTCATTTTGCCCTTTTCTACAGACTTGCTAAGAAAAGATTCACTGTATTGCTGGGCTTGGGTGAGCATCTCAGGTTGAAGGTCATACAGCTTCACTGCCAGGCCCGCCCGGGCCATGGTCAGGGCAATACCGCGCCCCATTACACCGGCACCAATCACGAGTATTTGTTGTATTTGATCAGCCATAGAAAAGGAAGAAATTGCGGTAAGATGGTGATTATTTTGGGTTGTAAAAGGATGCCTTTGATCTAATGCATTCTCTCATTCTCTCAACATCTACTCTACAGAGCTGTATTCCGCCAGCAATTGGTCGCGCTTCCGCCAATAGCGCAGCAGTCCCGCTACACTCATCCAAGCGGGATTGGCCGCCTCATACTGATCTACTCCGTGATCATCTAGACCTGCTTGACGCAGTTGCTGAGCTGCATAGGCTTGAAAAACGGGAGTGATGGCTTCGGGGCTTTGCTGAGCTTCATACGGTCCCTTCATCCATTGGGCCCAATCGGTCAACATACTTTCCAACTGACTTAGGTGTAGATCGACTTCTGTGATAGCTCCGAAGTGGGTAAGGTAAAGGGTACTAGGCCCTGCTTTGCGTAGTCGGGCGATGGAATCTCGCCAGGCCTCTAAGAAGATATCTGGTGGAGGACAAGGAGGAACGACGGGGCCACCTTGGATGCTGACCCCGGCTACATCGCCTGTAAAAATCACCTCTCCTAGCTGCCAAGCGATGTGATGTACGGCATGGCCTGGCGTGTGTATGGCTTTGAAGAGGTGTTCCCCCACTTGGATCTCGCTATTGTCTTCTGCCATGACCAACTGATCACTGGCAATGGCTTCCATCTTGCCCCAAAGGCTCTCCATTTGGTCACCATAGATGCGCTGGGCAGATTGATACAAGCGCTCGGGAGCGAGTAAGTGCCGATAGCCAGCCGGGTGCACATGGATCTTTACGCCTTGCTCAGCCAAGGCCCAGGCGGCTCCGGCGTGATCAAAATGAATGTGGGTCAGCAGCAGGTGCTTCAGGTCTGCTACCCGATAGCCATGTTTCGCCAAGCCCTTTTCAAGTTGGGGAAATACAGAGTGAGGTCCACACTCAACCAAAACAGGCCCGTCTCGGCTTTCGACCAAAAATGCTGCAATGGTGTGATCAGTTTGAAAATGGAGATCTATGATGTGGATCATGGGATGAGTAGTAGTAAAGTTCAAACCCTACGGGGCATGCTTAGGAACACTCAAAACATAAGTTATGCCGCTACGCTTAGTTCCTTCGACTTCGCTCCCCGCTTTGCGGGACTTCGCTGCGCTCAGCAGGACAGGCTTTTGCCCCATCTCTTCGTCACGGGCTCAGCAGTGGGTCCCTTAATCCTATTGCTTCGCACCTTAGAGGCTGTTTGGAT
>CAZFPQ010000211.1:0-12614 GCA_964521065.1 uncultured Bacteroidia bacterium
GCCGCATCAAGTAGGCTCTAGAATGACTAAAAAGAGTGCAGATTTGAGGCCGTCCTCAGACCCGGAGAGGGCGACACGATGAGATTATGAAGCTATTAATTTTCTCTTGGCTACCCTATCAAAAAGGTAGGTCCCGTGGATCGAAGATCCCAGGAATCGGAAAGTCGACACCGCTATGGGTTATGACCAGCATTTATGGCAAAAGAAGCTGCCTTTTCAGACAGCTTCTTCCTATTGATACCGTGAAGACTTTCTAAAGGTAGATATTGAGATATGAAAAGACGAGACGTTGAAGCAAACTCCCAATCTCGCCTTTTCTGTCCCTATTCTCAATTTGATACGTGGGTTTCATTTACCCCATCCCATAAGATTTCAGCCTCACCACCTTTACAACGGTAAGCGCCAAAACGCATTTTCGCTTGAGTTCCCCGCTGCGGATCAGGAACATTCCAATTGTAATCGGTGCCACCGATGCGAACGTTGACGTAATGCGTCTTGCTGCTTCCAGAACCCGTGAATCCCGTTTCCATGCGGAAAAACCTTCTTGTATTGGCGGGTATATTAGTTAGGAAAACCAACTCTCGGCCATTTACCCCTGAACCTCCCCGATATTTGATTTGCTCCCGGTAAAGATCGTAAGAGACCTGAGTTCCTCCTGAGAAGCGGGGCTTAGCCACAATCAAGGCAATGGCAGGATCGGGGGAACCTCCCCCTCCGGTATGTTTACCCTTAGCTTGGGCGATATACGTCCCAGACGCATCCCTCATATCTTCCCTTGGCCAAGAGTCTGACTTATGCCCAGCTCTTTTGATGGTGACATAACCAGAAAAACGGACATAGCTACCACCATTTGAACTAACGACGGGGGAAGCTCGCTCAATCCGTGGCTGTAGGTTATCGATATGGTTAGAACCTGCCTTAATTTTATACACCCCCTTTAAGCGGCCTCCATCCATACGTTGGGAATAGTTTGCGGTACAAGTACGGTCATCAATGGTCGAGTTTACGGTCGCACCGATATCTGTTCCGCTTGAGCTTACATAGGACCAGGTATACAGCCTCGGATTCAAGTCGGAGCAGGTCACGCCGCTGGCAACCGCCGTGGCCTCATCCGTGAGGACAAGCTCCTCTTGGGTAGGATCATCTACGAATTCTTCCAGAGGAGTGTCATTGTTAATTGAGCAGGACCAAAAGGCTCCCATCAAAAGCAGGAGACAAAGGTTTTTAAACATGTGTGAATTGACTCTTTTTTGCATTTCGGTAGTTAAATAGTAGTTAAGAAAAGAAAATAAGTCCTCCATTCTGCCTTGTTCGAGGCAGGATCTAATCATGGATACACGGTACACAATACATTATTCGCCAAGCCCGCTTATGATAAAGCAGACTCTATCGTAGCTGATTTATGCACAAATATTCTCCAGCAAAAGAGTACCCCCAGAGCATCAACTTACACCTTTACTCCAGGCGATCTCCCCCACTAACATTCACATAAAAATGTTATGGATAAAGCAATCCTCTTTTCACCTCTAGACACCTCTTCCCCCACAATGATAAATGTATAGGACATTTTAAATTAAGAAAATGCACTTTATGGGACTTCCCTTATACTTTTTGGGCCCGAACATAATGGCCACCTAAATAATTCGATACCAAAACAAATAAGCGGACATGAGAGAAACCGCAATCGGGGTGCGTAAGTACAGGGTATGCGGTGGCAAATATTCAATCGCATAAGCATAGCCCCGCAGGCCATCCCCCGATTTTTTCTGCCCAAGTGCCTTGGTATAGACCAGGATGTAATACCCCAAGAATCACCATACCCAGAGTATCATCCTTCTTCAAGCAGAATTCTTCCATGGGAGCGCTCCTTTTCGACTTCAATAAGATAGGCTAGCATCCCTCCTAGCTTGCTTAGCTGGGGCTGGAAAACAAGGTCATACAGGCATCTACGATCAAGGTAACATGGGTAGGAGTCGGGAGTCCTCCAAGGCAGCCGTTCGGTGTCCGGCCGTGTGAAGATAATCAGGATTTTGAGCAAAGGCCATGAATTTTTCCACCGATTGATGGCGCACCAAGAGCACACGGTCCCAGCCCTGCCCCAGCGGTCCAATCAAGTAATCCCCTCCCTGGCCATTGAACAGTACTTCGCTGCCCGCTTCCAGCAGATGAGGCACAGTGTGCTCCATGTAGGCCTCATAAGCCTCTTGTCCACTAATGGGATTCTCTGGCTGTAGATGCTCTACCCCTTGGTAATTGGCTACCTCTCGAAAGCGCAGCAAGTTGAGCATCACGATAGGCCCCTTCCCCGAAAAAGCTTGATAAAAGGCTTTACCAGCTTCAGGACTTGCGCTCAAATAGAACTCATTCATAGAGATAGCAATAGTTTACAAGGCCTTAGGTTCGACTAAAGATTGGAAAGCATGCTCCCCAAATAATGGCTTCAAAAATGGATCATAAGCAAAGCGAACCGGACCGTAGAAGAAAAAACCCTCTTTTAAAGAAGATTCCAGAGACTGAATAGCTTCACCCTTCTCTGACATCGCTGCCAAAATTCTCGCCCGAAAGTATAGGTTGTAGGAAAGCCCTCTCCCCTGCACTGCCGAGGGCTGTGGCAGTTGGGACATCTCTTCTAAATAAACTTGGGCTTGATCAAAATCTCCAGCCATGGCGTAGCTATGACCTATCCTGCTCAAATGGTCATATTGCAGGGTTCCGCGCAAGGTCGCTGGCCATTCTAGGGGATCAATTTTCTCTTGAATCCAGTTTGCTGCTGCTGCCAAGTAGTTTTGGCGATAAAAGTTAACGAATCCAATTATATGCTTTGGGCGTCGCAACTCTTCGGCAGGCAAGGCCTCTAACTGGTTGACATACTCTGCTAGTAAGTCTGGTTTATTCGCAAGGAATAATTCATCACATAGCATGATTAGGTTGATGTAAAATGGAGTGACGCCTCCCGAATTGTTGTAAAGATCTTTCCCTTTATAGTAATCGACATAGCGATGGAGTTTCTCCGCATCATCCATGCGAGCTAAAGATTTGAGGTGCATTACCGCTAAGGCATCAGGAATTTTTCTTCCGCCGTAGCCTGAGGCGAGGCTGTCAACAACCTCAAAATTACCCAGCTGATAATTGGGAAATATCAAATTGGTCTCCGCCCAACTTAGCTCACTTATCCCCGGTTCTAGATACACCAAGTCAAAACTGTGGAACAGTTCTAAGGCCTTGCGCGGATGATTGATGTAATTATTGGCGATGATGGCCATTCCAAGGGCCTGACGGTCACTGGAATCCTGGCTGTAACGCTGTTCCGCTTGTTTAGCTAAGGTAGCCCAGTCTCTATCTCGTATGGCATGGAGTTCTTGAAACCGAAGACGCTCCCATGGTGAAAGCAATGCTACCCTTTCGTTAAGCTTCTGGAAAACAGAATCTTGGGCCTTACTCATTACTTCTGACCCATAGATGTTATACAAATTAATCAGAGGTAAATAGAAGGTCGTATCTAACCGATAAGCTTCATTGAGCAGGGAGATACATCTAGAAGGATCCGTTAATTGAAACTTGCTGGCCTCTACCCAGGTCTGATAGGCTTCATACTTGGGAGGGCTGTCGGCTATTCCAGATAAATCTTTTACGGCCCAATAGCCCAAGATTTCTTGGGTCAAGGATTTAAGCAGCTCTGCCAATTGGGCTTTAGGGCCTTCAATACGGTCTAAGGCATGGATGACCTGATTGCTGCCTGCCTCAACTAGATTTCCCTGGATGATCAACTGGTCACCCAGCAGGTAATATCGGCCTTTTACCACCACATCCACCCCCAGCTCATCTTCTTTATTCATCCCTGGAGTAGTATCCGCCTCTAAGCGCTGGATTTGCTCCTTGATGTTGGCGGCGTTGATGACTTGAGCCGAGCCGATGGACATTAGGCCATTGGTCACCCAGTCAGAGATCATTTTGCCAAAAGCGTCATAGCTTGGGTCAGCGGTTTCGTTGTCAAAGACCATGACGGTAACCCGCTTGTCTTCTATTCTCTCGTCTATTTGAAGCTTGATTTCTGAGCGACTTCCTTCTTCCTCCGAGGCAAGGTTAAACCAAATCCCAAGCAATCCGGCTACGCAGAGAACTCCAATTACCGGCCAAAGCCACTTCCGAGCATCGGGCTTCTCCGCCAATTTCCCACTTACCTTTTTAGGATCAGGCAGGGTGAGCCCTTCATTGGCAAGGGCAAATACTTCGATCGGTTCAGCAACATTTTTGAATTGAAAGGCTCCTAAGGGTTTCAGGTCAAAAGCAGCCTGGTTTTTGACCTGATCTCTCAGGGCCTTGGATAGCAGCACCGAGCCAGGTACCGCAATAGACTCTATGCGAGAGGCAAGGTTCACTCCGTCGCCAAAGAGGTTGTCATTCCTCTTTATGACCTCACCTAAGTGAAGCCCCACTCTGGCTGGGATACCGTTCTGGACAAAGGCCCGCTGCATATCAAGGCCACAAGTGGTGGCTGCCTGGGCACTGGTAAAGGATAACAAGGCTCCGTCACCAAAGTATTGGATCAATTCCCCTTCATGTTGATTGACCTCGGCTTCTAAGATGGCTTTGAACTCGTTGAGCATGGCCAAGGCACGCTGTTCATCCTCTTGCATCAAGGCAGTGTAGCCGGCAATATCTGCAAAGAGGATGGTCCTTAACTGGCGATGCTCTGACATGGGAAGGGAGGGATGAGGTTTCAATTAAAGATAAAGCAAAAACTTTGGCTTTGCATAGTTTCGTCAGCATCCGCAGTAGATGTCAATCAGAATGCTTTCTTCAGAGGGGATAATTTCATAATAACATCCAGCGCCATCGGCCTCATAGCTCAAGGGAGAAACCCAGCTATTTGAGGGTTCAAAAAACAGGAGGTTGATCAGGGCTTTGAGCACAGGATAAGGAACTATCGGTAGGCGCATTTTTTCTTCGCTGCCCCCCTCTTCACCACAATAGTCCTGGCTATAGCTCAGCCCGTTGCTAAAATCTTGACGAAAAGAACACAGATAATCTGCATCATATTCAGAATAGCCCAATTCGGACTTAGTTCCTAGGGAATCATAATTTGAAAGCAGATACTGATACGCTATAGAGGGAATAGAACCCTGCTCGCTCATCTCTCTTTGAAGTGAGACCGTATCAGGAATCACCAAGGAATAGGTCTGCTTCATTTTTTTCTCCTGTAAATACGCATCAAACACGTAACCAAATCGGGCAACATCTGCCTCTTTGTCGGCAGAAATCCAATACACCTGCACCCATTCCCCTAGCATTTCCTTCCCATTATCCATCAAGGAATAGGTCTCTCCACTAGGTTGCACGAAATAGACCAAGCCACCAAAGGGCAGTTTCCCGATTCGCTCGCCACCAATACCTGGCGTATCTCGCAAACTCAGTCCGCTGGGGGCCGTGACGGTGAACAACTGAGCCGATAGGGGCAGCAAGCAACTGAGAACTAGGCTAAGCATTAGAATCCGTTTCATGACAAATCTGTTGGATGGGATAAATGGTCTACCAGTTAAATCTCAATCCCGCGTAGAAAAACTGCCGGGGAGCTGCTTCATAAAATCGCCCCCCAAAGGCATTGGGACGGATGTTGTCGGCATATTGGGTTCCCGTCAAGTTGTTTACCCCAGCATAAGGTTTGAGCTGGAAGGATTTGATTTTAACCGTGTAGCTAGCGGAAAGGTTCACCACGGATCTTGTAGATTGAGAATCGGTGTTGGCATTATTGGTATATACCTGACCCCAGGTCTGGTTTTGCAGCAACACATCGAGCCCGGCTAAAGGCGTCCAATTTACCTGGGCAAATCCCTGAAAGGCGGGCAAGCCGGGCAGGAAGTTTCCTCTTAGGCTTTCTCCCTCCAATTCATACTCTTCAAACGTAAAACGATACCAAGCTCCACTTATGATCAGCATGAGCTTAGGAGTCAACTGATAGTCAAGATAGAGTTCTGTACCAAGGCGCTGGGTCTCCCCTACATTTTGAAAAAAGGTGCGCCCCGGTAGGCTATCCACTTCAAAAGGAAGCAATTCATCTTGAGAATTCACATAAAATCCTGAAAGCTGAACCCGTCCTCTCTCTCCTAAGAACCCTTTGAAGCCAAGCTCCAGATGCTGAGCCTGTTGGGGGCGCAGGTCGGGGTTGAACCCGCTGCCATCGGGATTGTTGGACAGTTCATTTAGAGTAGGGGTTTCAAAACTGGTAGAATGATTGACAAACACCCGCCAAGCTGGGCTTAGTCGAAAAGCCAAGCCCAAGGCATAGTTGAAGTCGTCCAACCGAATCTGCCCTGTGTCGTCGCCATTGTTCATAAAGCGATCCTCTACTGCGATGCGGTTAAAATCATGGCGCAGGGCGGCATTCAAGACCCAGCGCTTGAAACTCACATCGCTGATCCAATAGCTCCCTAGATTGGAAAAGCGCTCGTCTTGGTCCAAAGACAGGTCGCCCCTCTCTCCGTCTAGGTTTTCATAGCGCTGGCGGTCATCCATCTGAACCGAAGCATCATAGCCGAGTTGCCAGCGCCAGCGAACAGCCTTGCCCTGATGGTCCCCGGCTAGGCTACTCCCCTGCCCCATAAAATCGCGCTGGAAGTTGATCACTCCGCCTGGCCCCACTGGGATCCGCCCGAGAAATTCACGTCCCGAGTAAAAAGCGTAGCTGTTCAAGCGGAGCCGCTTGCCGACCTTCCCTTCATAGCGCAAAGAGCCTTTGAGTTGGCGGATGGCTTCACCGGCTTGAAACTGTACATTACGAGGGCGGGCCGCCCCGGGCAGGCTGTCGAAGGTCTCAAAATTTACCCCGCCAGGGTCTTGGGCTTGAGGACTGTCCATGAAGTTAAAAATGGCCTCCAGCTTACCCTCCCCTGCTAGCTGGTGTATGACTCTCAGGTTGAGTTGGCTGGCTTGGAAGGCCGAATGTTCTCGGTATCCTCGCCCTTGATGGTGATTGGCGTGCAGGATCACACTGGTCTGACCCCACTTTCGCCCTATGGTCATCTGGTGTTGTTGTCCCGCAAAAGATTGAGCAGAAAGGCCAACTCGCAGCAAATAATCTTGCTGCTGGAAAGCTGACTCATCCAGGGTCCGCAGGTTTAAAACTCCACCTGAGGCATTGCCATACAGAGCAGCTGAGCCATTGTTGAGCACCTCGATTTGCTGAAGGATGCCCAGGTTGAGGTTATCCAATTGACCTTGTCCATCGGGGGTGGTTTCGGGGATGCCATCCACGATGATTTTCACCCCTCGGACCCCAAAGGCCGCACGAGAGCCAAAGCCTCTAATGGATATGCGTAGGTCCTGGGCGCGGTTGTTGGCATTTAAAGAAAACACACTGGGGGCCGGCAGCAGAAATTCCTGCAAGCTATTTTGGGCCTGTTGTTCTCGCTGCAAGGGCTGTATGACATAGCTAGAGGCGGCTGTTTCCAACCAAGGCTTGGTGATTTTTGATGCTTGAACCTGTACGGAATCCAGTTCCAGGGACAAGCTTAGGGAATCGCCTTGGGCCATTCCAGCCTCAAGGCCAACAACTGCCATCATCACCAACAGGGTAAAAAGATGTCTGCTCATATGCTATATCTTAGCAAAATCAGAAGTAACCCGCGAAGGTAGCAAAAGGATAGATAGGGAAAGTCTTCCTCCTTACAGCTCCGCTGCCCTATTGGCCTAAGTCTAGGCCCGGATCTCCAAAATATCCAGCAAAATTTGATTCAGCTCATGTGCATGGTCGAGCGGAATGTAATGCCCAGCTTTGGGTAAGTGATGGGCTGGCACTTCTGGGTTTTCTAGGCTCAGTTTATGGATATGCTCATAACACAGCGGGTCCTGATGCCCGATGACAAGGTGCTTTTCCACAGGCAAGGCCTTGAATTTCTGGCTGAGGCTCTTTAATTCCTCTTCACGACCCTGCTCCATGGGCTGCATGATGGTGCGAAACTTATAATCCGTAGGCAGCCCATGGTAAGGCTCCAAGATCTCTTTGATGCGCTGACGTACCGCTGACTTCCGGCTTTGGGTATTGGATTGCATGACTTGACGCAGGCCAAAAGGACTGGCGATGATATGCTTCAGAACTGGGGTGGTAAACAGTCGCTCACTGGTCGCATCTAACTTGGTTTTGAGGGTATACAAGACGGTATTGAGCAGAATAAGGCGGCGGACCCGCCCTGAATTTTCACTGGCCCAAAGAATGCCCGGAGGTCCCCCAATGTCATGCGCCACCAAGGTAACTTGCTCTCCCTCGCTGAGGTGATCCTTCAGCACCACATCGAGCATCTCTTTTTGGGCAGTGAAGGTGTAGATGTGATCCACGGGCTTATCAGATTGCCCAAATCCCAACCAATCTAGGGTGATCACCCGGTAACGGTCCTTTAACGCAGCAACTTGCTCTCGCCAGAGTTGGGCATTGGTGGGCCAGCCATGCAAAAACACCCAGGTCGGGCCTTGTCCTTGTTCGTAGCTGACTATTTTATGTTGGTGAAAATGGTGGGTGTGGGTCATGGGAAAAGGTTTAAACAAGAAGCGAGAGACCATAGGCGAGAGGCGAGATGAACTTCCCCCACTCCCGGCTGTGCTTAGTGGTGAAGACTTAGATAGCTAACTAGATTTGACTTCTAGGGTTAAGAGAATGGATGAATTCATCGCCAAGCTATTCTAACCCCAGTCATGGGAGCCAAAATTATACGATAGGACAGGTATTTGAGACAAACTTAGCAATCAGCTAACAGGCTATAGCCTAATTTCAGGGGATCACGCTGATTACACTTTTCTGCTTAACTCTCGACCTTTTGCCTATGCGTTTCCTCATTGGCCTGCTCTCCTTGCTCTTTTACTTTTGTCTCAACTTCGCTGACGCTCAAGACAGCAAGCCCAACGTCCTCCTCATCCTGGTAGATGACCTCAAGCCCAATATCGGTGCCTATGGAGACAGCGTCGCCGTGAGTCCTAACCTTGATCAGTTGGCCTCAGAAGGAATTCGGTTCGACCAAGCCTTTTGCAACCAAGCAGTGTGTGGCCCCTCACGCTACAACCTTCTGCTAGGAGCTCGCTCCACCAGTACGGGACTCTACAGTTTTGGTGCCCAGTTTCGCGACGTCTACCCAGAAGCCGTCACCTTGCCCCAACACTTCATGCAGCACGGATACCATGCAGAATCTATGGGCAAAGTCTTTCACATCGGCCATGGCAACGTCAATGACGAGACATCTTGGAGCATTCCCCACCACAAAGAAAAGGTCATCGAGTACATCTTACCCGCGAGTACGAATCGCCAGTTGACCCGAGAGGAGGCTTTTTTTGAAAACACCCGCAAATACCTCAAAGGGCTTCCCCCCAACAAAGAGCTACCCAAAGGAGCCGCCTGGGAGATGGCCGAAGTACTGGATGAGGCCTACGCTGACGGCCGGGTAGCCCGTCACGCCATTGACCGCTTGAGGGCATTGTCCAAGCAGGATCAACCCTTCTTCATGGCCCTCGGCTTTGCCCGGCCCCACCTCCCCTTCTGTGTCCCCAAGCAGTATTGGGATCTTTATGATCCAGGGCAGCTACCCATGCCCCAGTTTGAAGAAGCTCCCGCCGGAGCCCCGGCTTTTGCAGTGAAGCGCAATGGCGAGATCACCCAATTTACCCCCGTACCCGACCACGTGAATGGCCCTTATGCCGATAGCCTTACCCGCAAATTGATCCACGGTTACTACGCTAGTCTGAGTTACATGGATGCCCAGTTGGGAAAAGTCATGCAAGAGCTAAAACGGCTAAAACTGGATGAAAATACCATCATCGTACTCTGGGGAGACCATGGCTGGCATTTAGGCGATCACGGTTCCTGGACCAAGCACAGCAACTATGAACAAGCCACCCGCATTCCCCTGATCATGGTCGCTCCTGGGATCACTGAAGCGGGCAGTCATACTGGCCAACTCGCTGAGACGGTTGACATCTATCCCACCCTGGCGGCCTTGGCTGGCTTGCCCCAGCCGATGGGTCCCCAACCCATTGATGGCGTCAACTTGGTGCCCGTTCTACAAAACCCAGAATCACGGGTCCGAGACCATGCCTACCACTGCTATCCCAAGCGCCCCAACGGCTCATTCAAGGTGGGTCAAGCCATTCGTACCGATCGCTATCGGCTGGTCGCCTGGACCGATCTGAGTCAACCTGAGGCAGAAGTCATCTATGAGCTATATGACCTACTCGAAGACCCCCTGGAAACCCAAAATATTGCCCCCTCACATAAAGTCGCCCTCAGCCAGATGAAAAAAATCCTCACCACCCATCCCGCTCCGCTTCCCAAGGCGAAGAAGTGAAAGGGGAGGTGAGAGGCGGGACACACACGTAGGGGTGGATAACATCCACCCAGAGAGAAGCAAAGCCAGAAAAGCCACTGGATATTTGATTATCTTAACCCCTACAGATACATCGACCATCTCTTCACATGATCCGCTTCGTCAACATCATCATGCTCCTTGGCTTTCTTTGCTCTGGGTTCTCTCTGGTAATGGTGGCCCAAGGGTTTCTATTGGCCCAACCAGAAGAAAGCCATGGTTTTTGTGGGGTGGTAGATGCCTATGACTATGACCCAATCAATACTTACTCAGAAGGAGAAAAAGCGCGGTTGGAAGAGGGGAAACGCTTATTTCGGGCTAAATGCAGCTCGTGCCACAAAATAAACGCAAAACTTATCGGCCCAGCCTTATCCATTATCAAAGAGAAGTATAAAGGGGAAGAGGAATGGTTATACCAATGGATTAGAAACGCCCCAGAGTTGATAAAGAAAGGGGACCCTAAAGCCGTAGCACTGTATGCGCAATATCAAGACATTGGAATGATGCAAGCCTTCCCATCGCTAACCGATGAGCAGATCAGTGCGATTCTGGGCTACATAAGTGCCATGGATAGGCCTATCATCTAGCCATTCTAACGAGGTTCCCTTCCTACCCTCCCAACGCATACATTCCCAAATACCCCAGCAGAGCCAAGACCAGCGAAGCTCCCAAGACGGGAAGGATATTCTTCTTCAAAATCCCACGGTAGTCTTTTACGTTGGCCACCGCAGCGGCGGCAATGATGTTGAACAAGCAAACGGCATTGCCTAAAGAGGCCCCTGCTAGCTGCAAGGCCAAAACGATGGACTCAGGAAGGCTCAGTTGCTGGGCGGCGCTTAGTTGAACCGGGCCAAAAATCACATTAGAAACGGTGGTGCTGCCCGTGATGAAGGCTCCTAACACCCCAATCAGTGGGCTCAGCAAGGGATAGGCCAAACCTGTTTCCACAAAAATGGCCGCCATGGAGTCTACCATGGAAGGAATGTCTCCTCCTCCACTGGCCAACATCAGGCGGGTAATCGCCAGCGATGGGAAGAGCACCAAGAATACCCCAAAGGTCTTGCTCAATACGGGCTTGAGGTCTAGGGCGAAATTTTGGGTCATGGCTGCGGCCAGCAGTCCCGCTAATACAAATGGCCCAAATGGGGAACGCAAGGGTTGTAAAGCCGCATTGACCTCGGACCCTAAAATACCTTCAAAGGAAACCTTGTAGCTCAAAAAGGCGCCAAAGGCGGGGATGAGCTTAGGCAACAGCAGCAGGCCCACTAAAAACAGGTAGGGCATCCAATGCCGCAGCGCCAGACGGCGGTTGGTAAAAAAGAACAAATAGCTGATGACCGCCAGGCATACCGAGGCCAATACCCCCGTCAATTCTTTGGCAAAAACGCTCATAGCGGCAAAGGGCAGCATTACCGCCAGGTAAATCCCCCAATGAAAGGCTGGGCCAGAGCGGAGTTCAGCTTTCATTTCCCTCTGAATGGCAAATAGGATTCCTAGCCCTGAAATCGCCATTCCCAGTGCGGCGAACAGATAAATAGCCCCCACTAGTTCGGGAGACAGGGAAAGGGGTCCCTCTAAGCCTGCCGTCACAGGCGTACCGATGGCCCCAGATACCGCAAATAAGCCATCAATCAGCAGCACCGTGGCAATGGACCGGATCGCCGAAAAGCCTAGGGAAATCAACAGCAGAGGGACGATGGCACCTGGGGTTCCGAAACCTGCTACACTTTCAAAAAATGCGGTCATGAAGAAGGCCAAAAAGTAAAATTGGAAACTCTTATCAGAATGGATGCCACGGAGTGACCCCTTGATGCCCTCAATGAGTCCACGTTTTTCCATGGTGTGATAGAGGAAGATGGCCCCAAAAACGATCATCAAAATGCCAAAGGTGTCTACAAACGCGGCCAGGAAAGCAGCCGGGAAAGCTAACCATGGGCTTTCCCAAACAAAAAACAGCACACCCGTTACCGCCAAACCTGCGTAAATCCCCATTTTGACGCCCTTCCAAAGACTAAGGACCAACAACACCACGATGGGCAATAAGGCTAACAACTGTAAAGTGGCACTCATAGATAAAGGAGGTCATTCGATACCAGAAGAGTTAGACAAAGGAAATCGCCATTCTCGCGTCTCCACCTCCCAGTATCTCTTTTACGGCCCGATTCTCCTTTCTTTTTAGCGCATTGCCTATTACTTTTTGCAGGTATAGAGATGACTTTCGGCAACTTAGCTGGACTTTGGTCAAAATCTTACCCTTAACCATTAGCAGTG
>CAZFPQ010000212.1:0-12604 GCA_964521065.1 uncultured Bacteroidia bacterium
AAAGCAGCGATGCTTTTATGCATTATGCAGAGCTTTACGATGCCATTGTTTGCCAGCCCTGTTTAGAAGGATTCATTGCCCCGTACTTGAAAGCCCAAATTCAAAATCTTAGCCTAGACCTTGGCCAAGAACGAATACTCTCAGTGGGTTGCGGTACCGGCTTGGTAGAGCAACACCTGATTAGTGATTTTGGAGCCAACCCAGAACAATTGTATGGCATGGACCTATCTGCTGCCATGATCGAGGTCGCCAAGACACGCATCAAAGCTGACGTTGGCAATGTTCTAGAATTAGATCCCGCTCTGGGGACATGGTCCATGATTTTTAGTGGCTTAAATGTCTATCAATACCTCGCCCCGCAAGACCTCCCTACCGCCATTCAAAAGACTGCCAGCGTGTTGGAAACTGGCGGCTATTTTATCGGTGATTTCATCACCCCAGACCATATCCGCTGGTATCCCAATGTCTTGCGTGCCGCACACGGCAAGGTCGTATCCATTCGCACCCCACGCTTGATCGAAGACTCGGGGCGAATGTACCAAGAAAGCGAAATCACCAACCTCAATTTTATGGGGGAGCAATTACACATCACCTATTCGGGTAAGCATCGCCGATTCCTAGCCCCTATGCACCGGGTTCGCCGCTATTTCGAACAGCACTTCGGGGGGCCGGTCCGCCTCTTCGATGCTGTTTCTCAACAAGAGATTCCCGAGTGGGCGGATAGCTGTAAATCTACTCGCTATGTAGTCTTAGCCCAGAAGGGGTAGGCGATTTGGTTGCTGAAATGTCGGGTTGTGGAACAAGGTGATAAAAGCAAATCAAGTTCATTTTGCTGACCAGACATCGTAAGCATTATCAAAAAAAATGATAGCGCTTCCCATTTTCAGGAGGCTCTAGACAAGCTGGCAGAATCGCTCTGATAGTTCGCTTTCAGGGCGATTCTGCTGATCTGTTTTCCTGTCTTGGTCCAAGATTTTCTGCTTAGGCACAGCCAAAAACAACTATACACTTTTGCTTGATCTTTCATCCCATCTCAGCGTCAGAAAAAAGCTCGATTGGCTCGCCAAACTCGATTTTTCTTCCTTGATCTGGCATGAAATATCGGCGCAATAGTTACATGTTATTTTTTTCCTGTGCCTTATCCTCATCATCTTAGCTTTCCTTTAATCAGTTTATTCTGATTTTTCCTACATTCAAGGCAATTGAATAATATTCTCATGCACCTTCTCTCTCTAGATTGGATCATCATAGGAATTTACTTTGTCGTCATTCTTGCCATCGGCTTAGCTGTGGCGCGCAAAGCGGGGAAAGATTCTTCTGAGTTTTTTCTTTCCGGTAGAAACATGCCCTGGTGGCTTTTGGGAATATCGATGGTAGCCACCACCTTCTCCGCAGACACCCCCAATCTAGTGACCAATATTGTGCGCGAAAATGGAGTGGCGGGAAACTGGGCTTGGTGGGCATTCTTGCTGACCGGCATGTTGACCGTATTCGTATACGCCCGTCTTTGGCGGCGCTCAGGGGTGCTCACAGACCTGGAATTCTATGAATTACGCTATGGAGGCCGGCCTGCGGCCTTTCTAAGGGGCTTTCGGGCCATCTACTTAGGTGTCATTTTCAATGTACTTATCATGGCCACAGTATGCTTGGCCGCCATCAAAATTGGCAGCGCCATGCTGGGCCTTGACCCTTGGGTAACCATATTAGGAATATCACTAATTACCGTGCTCTACAGCTCCTTGGGTGGCTTGAGAGGAGTTATCTTGACTGACTTCATCCAGTTTGCATTAGCTATGGTCGGCTCTATCTGGGCAGTATTGGTGATTTTGGATTTGCCGGAGGTTCAAAGCTTAGAACGAGTACTTACCCATCCAGAAGTCCAAGGCAAACTTGACCTGATTCCTTCCATGCAGGACCGGGAGGCCTGGCTCACCCTGCTAATTTTGCCCATCGCGGTGCAATGGTGGAGTGTTTGGTATCCTGGGTCTGAACCAGGCGGAGGTGGTTACGTAGCCCAGCGAATGCTGGCCGCAAAGGCAGAATCCCACGCTGTAGGGGCGACCTTTCTCTTCAATGCGGCCCACTACGCCTTAAGGCCCTGGCCTTGGCTACTGATTGCGTTAGCCTCCATCGTGGTTTTTCCCATGCGCTTATCCTCCCCTGGGGAGCAGATGATCTCTATATCCCCCGAAGCAGAAGCCTTTCTTGCGGAGCGGGTAAATGAGCAAGACCTGCTGCAACTAGAGTCGACCTTGGAAACGTATCGCTTGCGCAACTTGGAAGATTCTGCCAAGGCCTCTCGCTATACATTTCTTCAGCGCTTAGTCTCTGAAAAGGCCGCCCATCTCGAAGTCCGATCCCTGGCCTTTTTATCTCGAGAAAAAGGCGATGGAAAAACCTGGGCCGACCCCTTGGCAGTGGAAGCCCTGGTTAGTTTACAGCTAGCGAACCCTACCCTACCCATCAGCAAACTGGGGCATGACTTGGCTTATCCCACCATGCTGCGTTTCCTCCCTCCTGGGTTGATAGGATTGGTGCTTGCCTCTTTACTAGCGGCCGTCATGTCTACCCTGTCAACTCACCTAAACTGGGGCGCTTCCTACATCGTACACGATACCTATCGACGCTTCATTCGCCCTGAAGCATCAGAGCAAAATCTCGTAGCGACGGGCCGCCTGGCTACCGTAGGTCTGATGATTTTGGCCGCTCTCATGGCGCTACTGCTCTCCGATGCCTTGCAAAGTTTCAATATCCTCCTCCAGATCGGCGCAGGAACCGGGCTGATCTTTATCCTTCGATGGTTTTGGTGGCGCATCAATGCCTGGAGTGAAATTTCGGCTATGCTGATTTCTTTCATAGTAGCCATCGCCTTACAGGTCATTCTCCCAGCACTAGACATCCAGATGGATAATGGAACCAAGCTACTCCTCGGCGTAGGCATTACCACGGTAGGCTGGTTATTGGTCACCTTCCTTACTCCAGCCGATCAGGATGGAGTTTTGAGAGAATTCTACCGCAAGATTCAACCCGCTGGCCCAGGCTGGGACCGAGTAGTGAAAAAGGCCTATGAGGATGGGGTGGATTTGCCTGTCCACTCCGACCGAGGTAGCCTACCCCTGCAAATTTTGGCCATGTTACTAGGAACCACCGCCATATATAGTGCATTGTTTGCGACAGGAAAGTTTATCTATGGCGAGACCTTATCGGCTGTTGCCTTTACTTTGGCTAGTCTTGCCAGCTCCATGCTGCTTTACAGCCTCTGGCAGCGAATAAAGTGAGTTTGAGATGTTGAGATTTTGGGATCCAGTGATGATCCAGGTTTATTTCTTCTCGGGGCGAGGCATAACTGTACCGCAGTTCTTACAAGTTCTCAAATCTTCAGAGGCATAAAATTTCTCAAAGACGCCTTGCATCTGGGTCATGATGTTCTTCATGGTAAAATACTCTGAGTACAAGGGGTGATTGCAATTGGAGCAATACCACTGCAACCCATCCTTCATCTCAGGATCCCGCTTTCGTTCAATGACTAAGCCAATGGAGCCAGCTTCACGCTGAGGAGAATGAGGAACCTTAGGCGGTAAGAGGAAAATTTCTCCTTCCCGAATATGTACATCTCTGGGTTGCCCGTCTTCCTGTATTTTCAAGTTCATGTTGCCCTCCAACATGTAGAAAAACTCCTCGGTTTCATTGTAGTGATAGTCGGTACGCTGGTTAGGTCCTCCTACCACCATGATGATGTAGTCTTGGGTATCGTCGTAAACCACTTTATTGCCCACCGGAGGCTTCAGCAGGTGACGGTTGTCATCGATCCATTGTTTGAAGTTCAGAACGGGAAATTTCATGACCAATGTCTTTGCTTGCGAATGATGAGAATCTCTAATCTACACCATTCACATCCCTTCTACAATTTCGATTCAAAATTCTCGAGTCTTACACCTCCACGTGGGTGTAGGCAAAATGCAGTTTCTCTAAACGCAGTTTGAGTTGATCAAGGGCCTCTACCACTTCTTGCAAATTAGCCGTCACGATCTCTGCTAAGCGAGCAGGAACGAAGAGGTTGTTCCTTAATTCTTTCAATTCAGCGGGCTGATCAGTGGTCAAACGTTTTTCCTGCTTTTTGAGGTAATCCATCAGCTTTTCAAAACGCTCGTTCCAATACTCCTCCACCAAAGAGTGAGGCTTCTTGGGGATGATCTCGCTACGCTCTACTTTATGGGTGCGCAGGGGATGAGAAAACTCCACCCCATCATAATTGATCTGGATAGCATGACGCTGACTGCTGCTCCGCCGGGCTTGCAATCGGTGACGTAGGCGCAGGGTATTGTCGTAGATGTTGACAATTTGAAAATAAGCGAGGTCAAGCTTGTTATACTCTTCGATTTTGATCAAAGACCCCTGAAACTGCTTTTCAGTCTGGATGAATTCGTAGTATTCATCCTGGACCGGCTGCAGTCGGTCTTCCGCCACCACACGTTTGATTCGGGTCTCCGCCTCCACCTCCTCTTCAAATTGCCCAATCTCCTTGCGCAGCATGTTCAGGTTGACCGAAATGGAGTAGCCATGCTTCCGGATGGTTTCGCTCACCACTTCCTGAATTTCCTCTTTCTGTCTGGGATCATTCCACAGGCAGTGAACCATCAGAAAACAATCCATGAGGTCTACCTTGCTGCGTCCGTTGAGGAAGGCTGAGGTCCGCAGCAAGCGGATGATTTTTTTCCAGCGACGGTCAAATATCTTTACCGGGGCGGTCTCTCGATTCTGCTTCTGTCCATTGGCTTCCAACTTCGTTCGAATAACCTGAATGCTGTTTAGCACTTCGTCAGGCACCTCTACAGCATCTATGGCTTTCCCCCAAGCTTGCAGGTCTTGATTACTGGCTTTGGCGGTAGAAGCAACAGAATCGGCGTAGACGTCCTGCGTGTCGGTAATCATCCGCAGAAAGTTTTGGCTTTGCTGAATACCGCCCATTTCATAGCGAATCAAAAAACGGTCCCATAGAGGCTGGAAGCTTTCTTTGGCAGGGGGTAGTTCATTAGAAGCCGTCACAATGGCTTTGATGTCCACTTGGACTTCCTGTTGACCATTGCGGTATATTTTTTCATTGAGAATGGTCAAAAGTGCATTCTGAATCGCAGGACCCGATTTCCATATTTCGTCTAAAAAAACGATGTGTGCCCCAGGCAAATAATTCTCGGTAAGCCTTTCATAACGATCCTCTTCCTTGAGTTTTTTGATAGATACAGGGCCAAAAATTTCATCAGGTGTGCTAAACCGACTCATCAGGTATTCGAAGGAGATTCCATCCCGAAAGGCATGCTTGAGTCGGCGAGCAATCAAAGATTTGCCCACCCCAGGAGGTCCCAATAAAAAAATACTTTCCCCAGCAATGGCACTCAGCAAAGCCAAACGGACAGGCTCTTCTCTCTCATATAAGCCCTCACACAAGCCAGAAAGCAGCGCTTCGGCTTGTTGCCGAACGGTGGTGGTTATTTCCATGATAGCCTAAACCCTCCTTGGGTGGCATTGTTCGAAGGAAATATGCGTTAAAAATAACCTGACCTCCTATCTTTGAAGCCTTCTTTAATCTCACCATGCTTATCACCTTAGTAGGCCCTACGGCCGTAGGCAAAACATCTCTCTCGATCCAACTGGCCCAACTTGGGCAGGGCTGTATCTTGGTTGGAGACCCACGACAGATGTACCGAGGCATGGACATTGGCACGGCTAAGCCGACCCTTGAAGAACAGCAGCAGGCCCCCCACTTTCTCATTGATGAGCTAGATCCGAAAGAAAGCTTTACTGCAGGTGACTTTGAGCGAAAAGTAGAGCCTCTTATTCAACAACTGCTTAACTCGTTTCGAGTAGTAGTGGTAGTAGGGGGAGCAACTTTGTACATGGATACCCTCTGGTATCACCTGGATGAAATGCCCGACATACCTTCCGAGATTCGTTCTGGTCTTCAAGAGGAATTTGCTTTGAATGGTTTGGAACCCTTGCTAAGCGAGCTCCAAGCAGTTGACCCCCATACTTTTGCCCACATCGACCGAGCTAACCATGCGCGAGTCATGCGGGCATTGGAAGTCTTTCGGGCTTCTGGCCAGCCCATTTCAAGTTTCCGTAAGGGGCGAAAACCCAAGGAGAGGAACTACCCGGTATGGAAAATTGGTCTCCAAGATGAACGCAATGCCCTCTATGCTCGCATTAATCGACGGGTAGAGCATATGATGTCACGAGGGCTGGAAGATGAAGTAAAAAGGCTGCGAGCAGCCGGCCACCACTTTGGGCAACAGGCTATGCGCTCCATCGGATATCAAGAATGGGATGCCTATTTCCGAGCAGAAATTGACGAAGCTACCCTTATCGAAACCATCCAACGTAACAGCCGTCGCTACGCCAAACGCCAGCTCACTTATTGGCGCCGATATGATGACATTGATTGGTTTTTGCCTCAAGACCGAGAAAAACTGATCAACATGTATCAAAAATGGCTTTGAGATTAAAATATTATCAACAATATTTCGCATCCATTAACAATTAGACAAAAATACCCGATTGTCAGCCTTTCTACTACCCCCGACTTAACCCCAGGGAACGGGCTGCGTATGTCAAGGATTGAGAAGTTGTGATGTTGGGAGTTTGGGATATTGAGGAACATGATGAGTATCCCGGTACCCCTTAACTTTTAGGCATCATACACCTGGTTAGGTTAAAAATTAACTCGCACATTTACTTAATTATCGATTTATAATGAAAATTGCTGTGGTGGGTGCCACTGGACTGGTCGGCACCGAGATGCTTCGCGTATTGGAAGAGGTAGATTTCCCCTTCACAGAACTGATTCCCATTGCTACTGCCCGCTCGGTAGGCAAACAGCTTACTTGCAACCAGAAATCTTGGACGGTAGTGGACATCGAGGCCGGCATCGCAGCCAAACCTGACATTGCGCTCTTTTCAGCCGGTGGCAGCACCAGCAAAGCTTTTGCTAAGCGCTTCACCGAACAAGGCAGCATCGTCATCGACAATTCATCGGCTTGGCGCATGGACCCAGAGGTGCCGTTGGTGGTACCCGAGGTCAACCTCGATAGCGTCCAGGACAGCAAGCTGATCGCGAACCCCAACTGCTCCACCATCCAAATGGTGGTTCCCATCGCGGCCATTCACGCCAAATATCAGATCAAACGCTTGGTCATCTCAACCTATCAGAGCGTGACCGGTACCGGTAAATCCGCCGTAGATCAGTTGATGGGCGAAAGAGCTGGTCAAGAGGTAGAAGCGGTGTATCCCCAGCGCATTGACCTCAATGCCCTGCCTCATTGTGACATCTTCCTCGACAACGATTACACCAAAGAAGAGATGAAGCTGGTCCACGAGACCCGCAAGATCTTGAACGACGATTCCATCGGCATCACCGCCACTGCGGTGCGCGTGCCCGTGGTCGGAGGGCACTCCGAAGCGGTTAACATCGAAACGGAACTTCCCTTCGAAGTAGCGGATATCCAGGCCCTGCTCAGTCAGACCCCAGGCGTGATCGTGCAGGACGATCCTAGCCAACTGAGCTACCCTACCCCACGAGATGCCCACGGCAAAAATGAGATCTTTGTCGGTCGCATCCGCCGCGACGAGTCCATCGCCAATGGCTTGAACCTATGGATCGTGGCGGACAACCTGCGCAAGGGCGCAGCGACCAATGCCGTTCAGATCGCGCAGCGATTGATCGCGGTGGGTGAAGGGCTCGTCTGATACGTCTCTTGCCCTTTTTTCTTCCAAGGTATCCTTATTAAGACCTCGAACTTCCTCCGATGTTCGAGGTCTTATTTTCTGCGATGCTGCTTTATCAGTCGAGACCCTTTCTTCCCTTTCGAACCAACATTCCTTAACTTGCAGGCAAACTAAAAGGATCTCATGGTCCTTAAGCCAAGATTTTTCCTCCCCATGGGTAAGCCTTTTTTCATCTCTTTATTGATTGGCCTCATCATCCTTCCTACTGGGCTCAAGGCCCAGCAAGAAGATTGCCGACTGAAGCCCGAGGACCTGAAGCCCATCATTGTGCGCTTCAATCCTTTTTTTGCTAACCACAAATGGGAGCCCGACGCCCAGATGGAACTGGCCCAGCTCAGTGCCACCCACTTGCTGGCGATTACTCAGGAAGGATGCAAGCGGCACCATGTGAAGTTTGACCTCGTGGTATCGCCTGAGGCCTGTAAAAACAGCCCTCAATTTTGGGTGGACGAAGTAAAGAACTTTATGCCTAAGGTGTATTGGGAGCGAACGGAGTACCAAGAATTTGGTCCACAGTTTGAGGAAAAGTTTGCTGAAAAACTGATGGACCATGGCTTCAACCGTCCCTTTAATTTCCCTATCGGCACCCGAAATTTCATTTGTAGCGTGTATTACCATCCTGACCATGGTGCCAGGGTTTCTATAGAGGTCGTCAGCTTTATTTTTAAGGAAAATGTAGAAACCCGAGACCGCCAACCCAAAAGTCAAGAAGATGACGCGTGGAAGGGAGTCAAGGACCCAAGTGGGCAGAAAAGATAAGTAAAGCGTGGGAAGACAAGGAATGTGGAGAATTGCTTTGTTTGTTCTATGCATGTGGGCGACCTGCAACATTGCTCTTGGTCAAGCAACCCTGATCTTTTTAGAGGAACATAGTAAATCCCCCGTTTTAGGAGTAGAAGTCAAGTATACCCCTGATTTTCTAGCCTTTGATCCCATACACATAGGGGAATCAGATTCTTTAGGAAGGCTACCTTTGCCCAAAGATCTCCCCAAATTAGGTTGGCTTATCGCCACGCATCCGGGTTTTTCACCATGGAAGCAAGCCCTAGACAGCCTCTCGCCGGGGCTCAATCAAGTATCCCTACAGGTCCCCAGTTATATGGCCGAAGAAGTGGTCTTATCTGCCAAACGCCTGCCCGATTCGAGTCAATTAGTTAATCAAGCCATTGCCATCATTGACAAGGCCGAGATCCAATTGCGCCAACCTCAAACCATGGCCGAAGTATTGGCTGGAAGTGGACAGGTCTTCGTTCAAAAAAGCCAAATGGGAGGCGGAAGTCCTAACCTGCGAGGTTTTGAAGCCAATAAGGTCTTATTGGTGGTAGATGGGATTCGCATGAACAACCTGATCTACCGTTCTGGTCACTTACAAAATGCCATCACCCTGGATCCCTACTTACTTGAACGCAGTGAGGTGTTATTTGGCCCTGGCTCAGTGCTATATGGCAGTGATGCCTTGGGCGGGGTGATCCATTTTGTAAGCCGCCAACCGCAGTTGAGTTCCTCCCCAGGTAGTCAATTCACCGGTAACTATAATTTCCGTTATGGCCAGGTAAACCAGGAAAAGAGTGCTCATCTGGACCTGAATTGGGGTAACAAGCGCTGGGCCTCTCTAACCAGCCTCTCCGTTAGCGATTTGGGCGACCTCGAAATGGGCGCATGGCGACCCAATTACCCCAATTGGGGATTAAGAGATTCCCTGGTCATGCGATTAGATGGACAAGATCAAATCGTTCCCAACCAAAATCCCCTTCGCCAGAGTCCTTCTGCCTACACCCAGTTCCACGGAGTACAGAAGTTCCTATTTGTGCCAAGAGAAGGAAAAACCCACCTGCTCAACCTCCAACTGAGCAGCAGCTCGGATATTCCTCGCTATGATCGGCTGGCTCAAATCCAAGATGGTCGGCTACGCTTTGCCGAATGGGCCTATGGCCCCCAAACTCGCCTATTGGCGGCATACCGCTATCAAAGCAGATCTAATCGAAAAGCTTTTGATCGACTGAAAGTCGATCTAGCATATCAACTCATCAAAGAAAGCCGAATAGATCGCCAGCGGAACAGCCCTTGGCGGGAAACCCAGCAGGAAACGGTTCACTTGGCTACGCTCAACGCGGATTGGAGCAAATCTATTGGGGCTCACCTAAGTGTTGATTATGGTCTAGAAGGACAATTAAGCTTCGTTAGCTCGGTTGCAAAAGCCCAGCACATTGAGACCCAAAAGCAAGTTTCCATCCAAACCCGATATCCAGCAGGAGGAACCCAGTTTCAAGCCTTGGCCGCATATGCGTTGGCAGATTGGAAATGGCAGCCTGAGTGGAGTTTTCAGGCAGGAATTCGGCTAAGTCAGAATTGGCTTAGGGCAAGGCTGGGTAATCCTACATTTTTGGACCTACCGTTTGAGGACATCGAGCAATTACAAGGAGCACCAAGTGGGCATCTTTCTCTGAGTTGGCAGCCTGCTTCCCGATGGCGCTGGGTCGGCCTTCTGAGTACAGGCTTCCGCAGTCCTAATCTGGACGATATGGCGAAAGTCTTTGATTCTCAACCGGGATCCGTGATTGTCCCCCATGATGGATTAAGGCCTGAATACACCTACCAAGCAGAGTTTGGAGTGAGCTATCAGGCGCCCAAGTTCATCAAAGCCGAAATAAGGACCTTTTATACCTATTACGATCAAGCCATCGTGATAAGGCCTTTTCCAGCTTATGGAGTAGACAGTCTGTTATTCGAGGGAGTACGCAGTCAAGTCCTAGCTAATGTCAATGCCAAGCAGGCTTGGCTAGCTGGGTCCAGTCTCAAGTTGCAGGCTCAACGAGGTCCTTGGCAGGCTGACGCATTTCTAAATTTTACTTATGGATTGGTACCTGCCGACTCTATACTCTTAGACCATTTACCACCTCTATTTGGCCAAATAAGCCTACTCTACCAAAAAGGAAAATGGGAGTTCTGGGCCCAATTTCAAGCCCAGGCCTGGAAACGACTCTCTAACCAACGAGAAAAGGTACCCTTTTCAGATCCCCGGGATCTGGCCAACCAGTTTTATGCCACGGCCGAAGGCTGGCCAGCTTGGTGGGCCTTGGATTTGAAAGTCAGCTACGAGTTAAGTGCTAGCTGTCAACTCCGAATGGGAATAGAGAACCTGTTTGACCTACATTATCGGCCCTATTCCTCGCGTATTTCAGCGCCAGGGCGCAACCTGTATATGGCTATTTCAGGCAATTTCTGATGCCTGTAATAAGCTAAATAGCATCCCATCAAGCACAAAGCACCTCCCGAAGTCTTCGCCCCCACAAGCACTCCCTGTGTCAAAAAAAACGGCTGTCACTCCTGACAGCCGTACACTCCCATACAACCTTCCAAACACAACTTTTGCAATTCTTGTCTTACAACTTTCCTTTACCAATCGTCATGCTTGGGAAAAGAACTACTACTACTCACTACTATTTATGAAATCAAATCTTGCTTAGGCTTTGGGGCTCGGCTTGACCTCGTATATTTCCATATTAGATCTTTCGAAAAGAATCATTTCGCAACTTCCTTCTGCACTTCTGATATCCTCTTCGAAGGTTTCTAAAGACATCTGAGGGCCATTATCGGCAATCCACTCCAAAATCCGGTGGGGCTCGTTGTCAAATAGGAAATGGGCCTGCAAAGTGTCTTCCCCTGCAGTTTCCCCAATACGCAGACTGACCATATTTACGGGTGCATGATACCGGGCTTCTAAGGTCGCCCAGCTTTGGATCATGAGCCGACTGGCCTCTGGTTTCAACATCTCTCCTTCTTCAAGCCGACTTTCGGAATCTTCAACGTCTTCCCATCCCCAAGCCTCTAAGATTAGATGAAACATCTTCCAATCTTGAATTTGGCTTTGGGTCATTTCATTTAATTTCATGGAATATGATTCTTTGCTTTTGTCGATAAAGCTTTGCCTTCATCATGAGCTTTGAACCAAAAGTAGGGAACGTACTTGGGTACGACTAACCTACCTGCCTGATTATCATACATTTGATATTCAGTCACCGATGCCCCATTGATTACGCGATGGGTGGGAATGTAAGCTTCTTCCAAAAGCATTAACTCCGAATTTCCTCAATGTAAGACCACTTAGGGATTTGAAATGGCTGGCTAAGTTTCCGCTATTGCGTTTATAGCCAGATAATTGGGCAACAGGCCCTCCGTTTTTAGGAGCTAGGCTGGCTTGGTGGGAGCAGCATCACAAATGAAGAAATTAGAATATTTTACGGTAAGGAACACGAAGGAAGTGTAGCTTTTCCGAGATTTTGCCTTTTTGGCTCATGGATTAATTACTTCCACTATCCAAAATCTGTGACAAGGCCCTAAGCAATCATAACCTTGGGCTGAGAAAAATTTGCCTTGCTTAGCCCATATTTTCTGCTTGCATTCCCCTGATATCCTGCTGTTCCAGCTTTCAAACTAGGGAAGCTTTTGTTAATTTGCGGGACGATGCAGCCGACTAAAAAGGCTATAAAAACTGCAAATGGAAGGAGATCAGGACAAGATTATTACCCGGGTCATAGAGGAGGAAATGAAGTCTGCCTACATTGATTATTCAATGTCGGTGATTGTATCCCGGGCCCTGCCAGACGTTAGAGACGGGCTCAAGCCCGTACACCGCAGGGTACTGTATGGCATGAGTGAGCTAGGACTAGCCAGCAATCGACCATTCAAGAAATCAGCCCGTATTGTCGGGGAGGTTTTGGGAAAATTCCACCCCCACGGTGCTACCGCTGTCTACGACACCATGGTGCGTATGGCCCAGGATTGGTCGATGCGTTATCCCTTGATAGACTCTCAAGGGAACAGT
>CAZFPQ010000213.1:0-12462 GCA_964521065.1 uncultured Bacteroidia bacterium
TTTGCTGAAGAGAGATTTGGTATTGGATAATGATTTGACTGATGACCAGCAAGAGTCCAATCCCCATCAGAGCAAGTCGATAGTTCTTTTTTAATCGAATGGTTTCGGAAGTGAAATGAGGCATGGTTCCGTTTTCGAAAATTTAAATTGGTGTAAAAGTTTAAATTTTCAAGCCTCAAAATCATCAGACTTTTACATATGGATATTGGTCTAAGTAACGCTCCAAAAATAAGTTATGCCACTACGCTTGATTCTTTGCACCATGACTACGTCAGAAAAAGCCTCCCTTAGTTCACTAAGGTCGGTTTTTCTTCCTTGTCACGGCACAAAGCCTCTAAGCGAAATCGGCATGTTATTTTTGTCACGTTACTAAGAGACTGTTTGGATGTTGAGTTTACGGCCAAAACTTGTCTTGCCACGAGTACTTGGGATTAAGGGCCCCAAGTAGGAGTCTGACTGCACCGATTTTCCCCGAAATAGCCCGCTATTCCTCAAAAAATCTGCTTGTCAGAACCAAAAAATCCAGCGTTTGAGCTCGGTACACCAAAACCCAAACAGTCTCTAAGACGATGACTTAAATTCTGGGAATAAAAAAGCCAATGAGGATTTCTTATTTTTTTTCACCCAGGATGCAACCAATCTCCAACCGAATTCCACTAACCATCAAACGCTGCAAAGCACAGAACTAGACCAGCGAGTATGAAGCCAACTGCTACTTCATTGAGTAATATTTCCGAGGCAGAACTGGTGCGCGGGTGCCAGGAGGGCGATCCTCGATACCAACGTGCGCTATACGAGCGGTATCATCGCTTGATGTTCGGGGTATGTCTACGCTACACAGACAACCGCGACGATGCCCAAGATATTTTGCAAGAAGGCTTCATCCGCGTTTTTAAACACATCCACACTTTTCGTGGAACAGGTTCTTTTGAAGGATGGGTCCGGAGGATCATGGTTCACACCTCCATCGAGCATTATCGCCGTAGCTCACGCTACTTCATGGTAGACGTCAAAGAGGCTTCGGAGGTAAAGTTAGATGCAGATGCCATGTCCACCCTTACTCGGGAAGAGATTTTGGGCTTAGTCCAACAATTGCCAACAGGGTACCGAACGGTTTTTAACCTGTATGCAATTGAGGGATATGCTCACCAAGAGATTGCCAACATGTTGAACATCTCTGAAGGCACTTCTAAATCTCAGCTATCCCGTGCCAAGCGCTTGCTACAGGAGAAATTGATCCGCTTGAACATGAGGGCATCCAATGGAAATTGAAACAGGCTATGAAAGACGAACGAGACATTAAAAACTTGCTACAGGAGCACTTCGGTGCCTTTGAGGCGGAGCCTGACCGAGATCTTTGGCCAGGAATCGCATCAGAGCTAAGAAAGGAGGGCGGCACCTTCAAGCGAGTAGTACCCTTTTGGGTAAGAGCTACTGCGATAGCCGCGTCTTTGTTTCTGCTGATGGGCTTGGTATGGCTACTAAACGAACCTCCTAACGCAGCCAATCAGTTGGCAGACCAGCAAGAGCAGCCTTACTTCCCTCCGGCCCAGACAGAACAGGATCAGGGGCCTCCCGGAGCTGAATCTTATCCAAATCAAGCTGCTGACGGAGGAACTGATTCCCCAGATGAAGTCTCCTTTCCGAGTCAACCGATCATTCAGAAAGCCGTGGAGCGTCAAGCCCCGCGAGTTGAACCCAAAGATTTAGAGTCTAACCAAGAGCCTAACGTCATCCCAAATCGGGATCCCAGGATGGCGCGCCCAGGTATTCAGGCCATGACTCCTATCCATCGCCAGATTGCTATCCGGCAAGAAGCGACGGAGTCGCTCCCTTCCAAGGGAGTCCCTGCTCAAATTCGCCGTAGATCTGAACTACGCTCTCAAGCCAACACGTCAGAAACCGTGGAGACCTTGGGCAAGCGTAACCAACTAGATCTGAATGAGCTCACCCTGGCCAACGCAGTAAATTTTGCTACGGAAGAACTTAGCAAATGGGCTGAATCTCCCGTTGAAATTTACTCAGAACAAACGGCCGAGCGCCAAGTGCGCACCATCGAACTGGATATCCTCAACCTGAGGGTCACCAGGAAGGTTTACAACAAAAGACTTAAGTAAAATTCACTTGCTATGAAACTGGTTTTGAACAAATTCACTCTCTCTTTCTCTATTGCTTTGGCCTTGGGTTGGTTTAGCAACCTGGCCTGGGCGCAAGGAGAAGAAGCCCCAGCTCCTCCTGAGCCTCCCATGGTAGAAGAGGCACCAGCCGAGTCAAGTAAAGCTGATACCACCGAAATCACTTGGCGGGACCGCCGCTTCATCATCATCGCAGATGAAGAAGGAAAGCGGATCGAAGTCAAAGATGTAGAAGATAAGACAAAGGACATCGACAATGACGAAGACTTCGATGAGGATTGGGACGAAGAATGGGATTGGGATGAAGATGATGATGACGATTATGCTTATCGCCAGAAGGAAGAAACTCATCGTCGCAAAAAGTCGGAAGTAGATCTGCTTGGATTGGACTTGGGTATCTCCAACTATTACTTCGATGGCCGCTATGGCGCCAATGCCGTTACCCCCGAGCTTACCGTACGCGAGTTTCGTCCCGGGGCTCACGTTGCCCTGCACCTCTTGCCTACTCGAGTAAGTCTACTGGGACGTGGCTACGTCAACCTAAAAACCGCTATTACCATTGACTGGTCCAATTATTACTTCACCAATGATATCACCTTGGTAGATGGTGGGGAAGCACTGGCCTTTGATACCACTGGAATCAGCTTTGACCGCAATAAGTTGGTCTCTCGCTATGCACAAATTCCCCTATTGCTGAACTTCAACACCGATCCAGGTGGAGACGATGGCCTCAGTGTATCTGTTGGAGGGTATGCAGGCATCTTTTGGGGGGCTAGGACCAAGCAGATAAGCGACGAAGAGGGGACTGTAAAAGTCGACGGAGAATACTTTCTGAATCCCTACCGCTATGGCCTAATGGCCCGAATTGACTTCAAATGGTTCGACTTCTATGCCATGTACAACCTTAGCGAGCACTTTACCGAAGGTCAAGGTCCTCAAACTCAAACCTTCATGGCTGGAATCAACATCATCGATTTTTAATCCCATTATCCCAAGCTAAAGGATAGTTACTTGGCATTCCCGCTACAGAGCCTGCTAAGTAAATAACTTAGGAACACTCAAAAAACAGCTATGCACTTTTACTTGATATTTTTTCCCTGTTCCTAAGGCATCTTTTTTATACCGTATAGATCTATTCAACTGGCCTACCTCTTTGGTGGGCCAGTTTATTTTAAGTATTGATGCCCCAGATAGCTGTACCTCAAACAGCAGAAAGTAAAGTTGAGGCGCAAGTCATCTCAGTTCTCGCGTTAGGCTCAAGAAGTTAGGGAAATACTACATTTTCACTATATATTTAATCCTTCCTTCAAACAAGTATCTTTATCTGAGGTTACTGTGCATATGGAACTATGGAAAAAAATATTCGGGTACATCACCTTCAAAAAGCGTGATCCCGACGAGCCAAATACCTTCAACCTTCGCATGATGCATGGCATCAATAAGATCTCCATCCTCATGTTTTTGGTGGGAATGGTCATCCTGATCATCAAAATTGCCACCTAACTAAACGACGTGATATTGAGATGGGGACTATTGAGACAAAAACCCTCAGGCATTAAATTCCCATTACTTCCATTGTAGACATACCGTATCTAACAACAGGAAGTATGGCAGATTATCGCCGAAAAATCCACTGCAGAAGTAATCTGGATATGGTTCATGGAGCTATGGCTCTAAGGATTACATATTTGCCACAGCATACCTCCTACTCCAAATTCTTATGTCCACTTGCTTAAGTAGTCTCTTGCTGCTTCCCATTTCTTAGACTGGAAATACCCACCACACAGGTAATCATAAAAAAACAGGTCACCCTCCTAGGATGACCTGTTTTTCCTTCTTCTAGGTAGAGATTGCCTAAGGCAAGGCAATGGCTTTCGCTGGGTTTGGCGTAATAACCCGCAACCAGTGCATAGCTTGAGGGAGGCTTTCTGGCATTGCAAGCAGCCACTCGCCACCACCTTCATGGCTTAATCGACCTTCACTGACAACCTGACCTTGCAGGTTAAAAACTTGGAAAACGGGAGCATCTGCGACTTCCTCGCTCAGCCAAACCCGATAAGAAAGGTCCGATAACTTGTGTGCTCTGATAGACGGCGCAAAGTCCAGTTTGATAGATCGGATGTCCGTCAGCGTGCTTCTGCCATCAATCTGAACCACCTTAAGGCGGTAGTACACGGTGGCTCCTTTTTGAGGAATATCTTCTAAACGGAAACGGTCAGCAGCGGCTTCCTCCATGCGCCCTAGGGTACGAAATTCTTCTTCTCCATCAGACATTACCTGGGCTTCAATGTAGTCAATCAAATCCTCAGGGTCCAAGGTATAAGTGAGTTCTACTTTACTACCCATTCCTGCTACCTCAAATAGGCCTTCTCCAATCGCGAATACCGTAGGTACTTCTAAGGCAGATCCCATTCCTACCAGGCCGGTCATCGGAATCGGAAAATCAAAAAAGTCCCGAGGGCCGACATTAATGCCAAAATCGCTGGTCAGATTGACTCCATCTACCGAAAGGGTAGAACTGCTTGAGAGCTGATATTCGGTGAGGGTAGAAAGCAGGGAGGCATCTCCAACGGTGCCAGCTGTGCCGGGGCTGTTCAGGCCAGGGTCGGTAGTCAAGGCCGTGGATGTTCCCGCATCTGTTTCAAATCCAGTGGATGCTTGCCAGGCTGCAACGCCTGAAAAGGCAGTCCCATTTTGGATGAAGGCTGGTGCTACGCCTGAGCTAAAGTATAAGTTTTTTTGAATGGTTAATCCCGCGTTAGGAGCCCCATTTTCGATGATCACGGGCAAAGAGCCGTCCGTGTAAAAGATGTTACCCAAAATTCGAGAATTAATCCCACCCACTCCAAAGTTGATACATGCCATGGGAGAAGAGGCCGAAGATGACGCCGACATGTAAACCGTATTGTGGTAGATATCCATGTTGTCTAAGCTAGCCGTTGGAGCTTTGTGGCAATAAATTGCCCCATATACCCCATCTCTGGCGTCATTCTGACTGATGTTGAATCTCACAACGAGACCGTCGGTAGACTTGGTATCATCGTAGTTATCCAACAAATACCCAGGTCCTTCATTGTCGTGGGTATAGCAATATTGGATCACACAGTTTTTGCTTCCTCCATCAATTCCTATTCCGCCACCTCCTATGATGGTTCCATCAGGTGCTAAGTCGGTATAGATTTCATAAGACTCGCAAAACTCAACCAGGCCTTGTGAAACATCATAAAGCCAAATTCCCATAGGACCTTTGATGGTCACGGCGATATCGGATCCATTTCGGTATGATATACACCCTTGGACCAAAACTTGGTCAACTTGCGAAATCACAATTCCATGCCCTGTATTGAGCTTCGTGGTAGCAGGATTTCCAGGGTTTTCAAAAGCTACACTGTTGAGAATTTGGAGATTAGAGTGGTTGTAATCAGTAGGGTCTTCCTCCCCATACACTTTGATTCCATGCTCCCCATTACCATGGACTGAGCAGCCATCGATGGTTAAGTTTTCAAATCCAGCCCGAGTACCGGTCCCATAAGTCCCAATCGTGATTCCTCCATCAATGAAGTTAGACACTTCTGTGTTGGTGATTTTAATCCCGTCGTACTTTACTGCGGCGGTGGTGTTGGTAAGCACAAATATTCCTGCGGAAGAACTACCGCCAGTAAAGGTGCTCGTTACGATCAGGTTTTCGATTTCAATAAAACCAGCATTGTCTAGGAATATAGCAAAGCTGTTGAGTCCATCCACCGTAGCGCGACCTACGCCATAGCTTCCAATAACTACGGGATTGCCTGCAGAGCCACTATTCGCAGCGTTGAAGTACATCACCCCATTACTTACCAGGGTTTGCCCTCCTTCTAGTAAAATTCGATCACCTGGCTGCAGGGTCGCTGGCCCCAATAAGGCCGTATATACCTTGCTTAGATTTTGCCAAGCGTTTTCAGGAGCCAATCCGGTGTTGTTATCATCTCCGCTAGGGCTGATGTAGTAATCAACCGCCAAGGCCCTTCCAGCCATTATCATAACTAACAAAAGTGTAGCAAAAACCCCGCGATGAAGAGAAGTGAGGGCACCACTCATCCGCTTACAGTTGGTAGTATTTTTCATGAAACATTTTGTGTTAAGGCCGGAGCTTGAATAATGGGACAATTTACAAATAAAATATTTCAATATAAAAATTTTATTGAAAATCTAACCAAAAATCAACGAGTCCTTACGATGTAGGAAATCCGTGTCTGTTTTGAACGAATCAAGCTCCCATTTTCTTATACTCTGCGAAAATTTCCACCTCGCCGTTGTAATTTATCCCTCAAATGAGGTCATGCTGAGGGCATTCTTCACTAGGTTCAAAGGTCTATAACTTAAGCCCATTAAGACAACAGACAATTTACGAAGCAAAAGTGGTCACAAAAAAAATATAATGAGCTTGAAAGATTTTTCCAGAAAGCAAAGTTTTGGAAGGAAATTACACTCTTTGGGTAAATTATTCCAAAAAATTGTAAGGCAGAAGACTCTTCAAATTTTATGGGTATATGAAAAGCGACACATCAGGCTTTAAGGGAATCCTGATTATGTGGTAGCCTGGAAAGGGCCAGAAATAGGTAAGGAAAATTGGATACATACGGCCCCGATTGGTCTAGTTTAAGACCACGAGATCCTTGTTCTAATTGAACTCGATCTCATGAATACGCACCTTGTCCTTCCCCGGCTTTCGCCTTGGGAAGCGGCTGGCAAAGCAAGGTTCATATGCCTGATTCCAGCCAAGGAGAAAAGAAGAGAATGTATTGCAGGACGAAGCTCTAGTTCTTCAGCAGAAATATGATTAGCGCAGCAAGGCAAATTCACCCTTTCTTTCTATTGCTTCACCAGAGTTAGGATCCAGATAGGAAAGTACCCACCTATAATACCCTTCAGGAAGTAATTGTCCATTTTGGGTTCCGTCCCAAAAGATGGTAGCCTGTGTGCTTTCAAACACGGTCTCACCTCGTGGGTTTAAGATGCTCAAACGAAACTTAGGCAACTGACACGCATTCCGAATCTCGAAGGCGTCATTGATTCCGTCTCCATTGGGGGAGATGGCATTGGGAATGAAACTGATGCACTGATCAGACTGCGGTCCAGGTGTTTGACCGATCAACAGGAGAGAAAAAACGCAAAATGAAAAAAGGAGAGAGATTGTTTTGAAGCTAGGGATCATGGGAAAGTCTTTTATCTAAAGGCAAAAATAGAAGCCCGCATCTTGTCAAACTCGTCCCTGTACTTGAATGGACCCAATAGCAGGATAATCTTTAATTATTTATGTTTTTTTGGTAAATAATTATATAGATAAAATATCTACCCATTAATAAATATCGCCTTATTTACCGTCCGATTCTCTACTTGGTAGCAATTCGCAGTAGTCTACTTTGTCAGCCGCTGAATGATGGCGATAAGCTTTTATAATTCGGTTACGGTTTATTAAGAAAGCCCCTGGCATTTGATACCCATCTCCTTCCAACAATCCAATCCCATGCTTTTTGAGAACCCCTGCCTCAAATCCCCTTAGCCAAGACTTCCAGCCAAACACTTGCCATACCTCCCCCCGCTTGAGTTCAAAGGCTTGATATAGCTTGCGGTCGGGATCAGATATCCTAGAAACTTTCCCGAGGCCATAGCGATTAAAAAAACTCTCGGCGGAACCTGGCTCGGACTGATGAATCAAGACAATGCTGACCCCCTGGGCCTCTATGGTCTCTCGCTGCTGCGCCAATTGAGCCAAGGTTTCTCGACAAAACGTACACCCAAAGTGCCTCAAAAAGACCAATAGATGGGGGGACTGTTGATTTAATTGAATAAGGCTTTGATGATGCTGGTCGACAAACTCGCTTAGCAACTCCTCACTAAGTTCTGCCTGGGTATGATCCACTTCAAAAAATTCGGCCTCATACTGTTTGTATACCCGCCATTGGTATCGCCAAAGAGGCAATAACCAAACTACGTCGTTAATCAGCACCAGAATTAGAGCTCCTACTGGTAACAATCCTAAAGCAATGTAAACGGATATTCCAATGGTGATCCCCAACTTCACGGCCAATCCGATGAAGCCGATGACCCAATAGCGATAGGGATCTCGACTAGCCACAGCATAGCCAAAAGCCATCATCAAAATATATCCTCCCAATCCCCTCACCAGCCAATCGTAATTTGGTGCTGGTAGTTCCGCAATGACGAACAAAGCAGTAGGATCAATTAGCAATTCAAGGCCTAAAAGGACATGATAGACTGCGGCTAACCGCAATAGACGAGATATCCAGGGTTGCTCATTGACTCGAAGGGAAGAAAATATGGCAAGTGGGCGAATGGGTTGTTCTGGCATAGGAACAAAACCATAAGCCCTGATAAAGGTTTAGCCGGATCAATCCTTAATGATTTCGAACTCTACCCGCCGATTGGCTCGACGTCCTGCCGCAGTTCGGTTGCTTGCCCGAGGCCTTCCCATGCCATAACCTTTTACCTGGAGGCGATTTTTTCTTACGCCTTTGGCCAATAGATAATCCCGAACCGCCTCGGCCCGGTAAAGAGATAGATCTAACTTGTCAGCTGGGTTTCCCGTGTTATCAGTGTGTCCGTTGATCTGGATCCAGACTCGGGGATTGAGTTCCAAAAAAGCCAACAAACGCTCGAGCTCGGCGTAGGAGGCAGGTAACAAATCCCATTTACCCGTCTCAAAATACAGGTTATCTAACGCTAATGAAGCGCCCACTTTGATGGGCTCCAACCTAAAAACTTGATCTGTACTGGTCTTGGATTGGGCCACGGTATCCATTCGGATATCTCGCCCATAAAACATATACCCCGAAGCCAATACATTAATAGAGACCAAACCGTAAGCCGGTAATGTCATGATAAATTCTCCTTGTTCTCCTGTAGAAGCACTGGTCAGGGAATCGAGGGTACGGTTATCTGTCAGGATGATTTGAGCTTTTAAAGGCGAGTCATCGTTGCGATCCAGAACCTTACCAAATAACAAAGGCGGGGTTACATAGGGGCGTACCCCCTGTTGACCAGGGTTATCAAAATTGACCAACCAAAAATCTGCCATTCCACTATGGGTTGGTAGCAGGGCACCTCTGGGATCTTGGACGACGTAGCCTAAGCCGACATATCCTCCATTGGGAACCTGAATTAAGCTACTGAGAACATCTTTTCCAGCATATCCTAAGGTACGGGACCACACCCGCTGGCCATTCTGATCGATTTTCACCAACCATGCGTCGTAATATCCTTGATTTGCCTCGATATCACCTTCCCCAGCCTGGCTCCACGTAAGTCCACAAAAAACAGCGCCTCCATCTTTGCTTATGATCAAGTCATTGATGCCCTCTGGGCGGGGTCCTCCAAAGACCTCACTCCAGACAATGTCTCCTTGGGGATCGATTTTTAACACCCAGCAATCGCCCTTGCCTTTTGGAGTCGGCAAATCACCATCATCAGAAAAGGTCGTACCCCCTAAAATGAGATTCCCGAGGGAATCAAAGGCTGAAGCATGGACATCATCGTTGTCACTCCCTCCGTAAGTAAACTGTCGGAGTAAGTCCCCTTCTTCGTCTAATTCCGTTAGCCAGATATCCTTGCCTCCGAGGTACTGAGCCACATCGCCATCAGGCGAATCGGCATTGTTCACGACCCAGAAGTGACCATTGCGTAGCTGATGTAGGCGGCATACCTGTTCATTTTTACTTCCACCTAACAGCCGTTCCCATTCTAATTTACCTTCTGAGGAAAGTTTTGCTACCCAGCTATCAAGCCCCCCATGATGTCGAACTTCAGGATTGGCGCTATGGTTGATGGAACCCGATTCACCTCCTATTAGGAAGCCCCCGTCCTGGGTTTGTAAGGCAGCTAAGCCTTGATCGTCTCCTCGCCCTCCAAAAGTCTGTAACCAAGACAGATTCCCCTGGGCATCTACCTTGGCAACGAAGATGTCACTTCCTCCAGCATTTTGGGTGATGTCACCATCGGAAGAATAAGTCGTTCCTATCACTAAGAATCCCCCATCTAAAGTGGAAACAACCTCTCCTAAACGCTCATCCCCGCGTCCACCGATCAAGGTCCGCCAGAGTATCTTACCCTGAGTGGCATACTTCATCAACACCACGTCGTAATTTGAGCCATGGTTACCAACTCCTATTCCATTGGTCGATTGAGTTTCCCCAGCCATGAAAAGAGTCCCGTCCTGCTGGGGAAGTATCACCAAGCCCTTATCAAAGGAGGTTCCCCCCATGAATTTTTGCCAATAGGCAATTTGGGCCTGGCTGGTGCCAAGGCATAAGAAGCAACACAGAAAAATGGGGATCAGTCGCATAGGCTAGGCTTATAAATCATGGGCAAACTCTGCTTCAAACAATTGTCGAATTTGAGGATAGCTTTGGGGAGCAAGCTCCAACCATTGACTTTTACTCATCCAACGAGCTTGCTCAATGTTTTCTTCTAGTTGGGGGACTAGCTTGGGACTACCAGGTACTTGCATCCGATACCAATGGGTCGTTTTCAGGATCCAATCTTTCTTTTTCGCAAAAGTATGGTAGGTAGATTCCAGTGCCGTTCCCAAGCGTAGAGCTTTTAGGCCAGTCTCTTCCTCTACCTCCCTCAGGGCCGCCTCTGGGGCCGATTCACCTGGATCAAGATGGCCTTTGGGAAGGGTCCAGTAGCCATGGTGGAGAATACAGCAATACTCTCCCTGCTCATTCGTAACCAAGCCACCAGCCGCCACTTTAGGTTTAAATAGTTGTGAAAAATCTTGTAGGTAAAACTGTAAGGTTTGGGGGTCGGGTAGGAGAAAGGTCAAGTTGCAATGAGAATCTCTCCAGGCCTCATCTTGCTGCAGCAGAAACACTTGGCGAACTGACACCGGTTCCAAATCTAAGCGAAGGTAGAATTGCCGTTGCCAAGCTCTCCCTTGCGCCATTTCTTCTTCCAAAAATGCCCAAGACACCGGATCAAAGTCGTAGCTTTGTTGCGGTTGATGTACGCGAAAGTCTAGGGAAAGGCTTAATGCAAAAATTTTCATAGTTTCATCCCCCAATGGAGACAAGCAACAAAGTAGCGGAGGATTTGCTAAAAATCAAAGCAGTGAAATTCAGCCTTGCCCCCCCATTCACATGGGCATCAGGCTGGCAATCGCCCATTTACTGTGACAATCGGCAGACCCTCTCCTACCCTTCTATTCGGGCATCCTTGACCCAAGCATTTGTGGCCCAAGTCAAAGAAAAATACCCCCAAGCAAGCGGCATTGCTGGAGTTGCAACAGGAGCGATTGCACTGGGCATTCTGGTGGCCGAGGAATTGGGCCTGCCCTTTATTTATATCCGGAGCAAGGCCAAAGGTCATGGCATGCAAAACCTGATTGAAGGGGCTTTAGACCCGCAAGGGAGCTATGTCGTCATTGAAGACTTGATCTCAACGGGGATGAGCAGTACCCGAGCCGTCAAAGCCTTACAGGATAGCGGGGCGACGGTGCTAGGCACCTTGGCGATATTTAGCTATGGTTTTCCCCAAGCCCAGGCAGCCTTTGAAGCAACTGGAACCCCATTTGATACCCTTACCAACATGGACGCCCTGATGGAAGTAGCAGAAAAAATTGACTATCTTCAGCCCGGAGAAAAAGAAACCATCCAAAGGTGGCAGTCTCAGCCAGATCAATGGAAAGGCTAAAACTTCCCATCAGTTTTCCAGTTTCTCTTTTTAACATTGTCAAACTAGCATTCGCTCCAAGCTTAGCTATGCAAACAGATACCTTTTTAGCCAAATTTGATGGCAGTGGCATCCAAGGATTGATCCAAGGAGTACGTGGCCACGCCGGAGAAATCACCATCGAGATTCAAAGCGACAACTTGGTCGAGGTCATGAAGACCCTCAAAGATCAATTTGCCTACCAATACCTTGCTGATATTGCTACCATAGATCACTACACCGATGAAGCTCGCTTTGAAGTGACGTACAATCTGGTCAACATGGGTGACAAGACTCGACTCAGGGTCTCACTGCGGGTAGAGGAAGACAATCCCGTCTTGCCTTCTCTGACCAGTCTATGGAAAGGTGCCGGTTGGATGGAGCGCGAGGCATTTGACATGATGGGGATTCGATTTGATGGCAACGAAGATTTGCGCCGCATCTATATGCCAGAGGATTTTGAATATTATCCCATGCGCAAAGAGTTTCCACAATTGGGGATTCCAGGCTCTATAGAACTCCCTGAGAAAGATCCTCCTAAGCCATACAAGTAGATTTTGGGAGGCGAGAAGCGAGAAGCGAGAAGCGAGAAGCGAGAAGCGAGAAGCGAGAAGCGAGA
>CAZFPQ010000214.1:0-12435 GCA_964521065.1 uncultured Bacteroidia bacterium
CGCTTAACTCGCTTAACTCGCTTAACTCGCTTAACTCGCTTAACTCGCTTAACTCCCTTAACTCGCTTAACTCGCTTAACTCCCTTAACTCCCTTAACTCCCTTAACTCCCTTAACTCCCTTAACTCAACAAATAAGCTCATGAAACCTACCTATTTTATTCTCAGTCTAATTTTCTTTCTAACTATGATCTCATCTATCCAAGCTCAAACTGCCGAATCGGAGGTTCGCGAAACTGTTTTGGCCTTTGCCAAAGGAGGAGACCAGCAGGATGTAGAGGCATTGGATGCCTTGCTGCATGACACCTATCGCGTACTCTGGCACGATGGCCAAAAGGCTGAAGCCATTGTGGTAGATAAGGAGACCTATCTATCCAAGATCCGCTCAAAAGAATGGGGAGGAGACAAGCGTACCGTTAACATCGAGCAGGTGCAAATTACGGATGACGCCAATGCCGTGGTCAAAGCTATTTTTATAGGGGATAAGGCTGACTTTCACGGCTACTATTCCCTGATTAACAATGATGGAACTTGGCAAATCGTCCAAGACTTCGTCACTGCGAAGTTTAAGTAGGGTTACTTCCTTGCTTCTTCCAAGGCCTTGGTCTCCCGCTAGATCGAGGCCTTTGGTAAATCTGCCAGGCTAGACTTGTGGGGAATCCCGTCCGTCTTTTCTACTTTTGCGACATGAACAAAGTCCTGGTCAGCCTCGCTTCTCGTTTGTTTCCTCGTTGGGTCGTCAATCGCGCCTACGATCAACTCACCAATCCTCAAATTCGGAAGCTGAGGGAGCATGAAGAAGAAGTCTTGGACCAAGCACAGAAATCTCGCCTATCCTTCCGAGGTTTTGATATTCAGCTGTATCAATGGGGGCAAGGCCCGCGGAAAGTGCTTCTGGTACATGGCTGGGAAGGGCAAGCGGGTAATTTCGCGGATGTGATCTTGGAATTGCTGAAGCGAGATTTTCTGGTCTATGCTTTTGACGCTCCCTCACATGGCTATAGCAGCCGAGGGCCCGCGAGTTTGTTTCTTTTTGGGGATTTGGTAGGCGAGTTGATGGAAACATATCAAGTGGATCAGGTTATCAGCCATTCTTTTGGGGGCGTGGCCACCACCTATGCCCTTTCCCAGCGTCCAGACTTTACTTTATCTCACTACCTGCTCTTTACCGTACCCGATCGCTTCATGGACTACGCTGAAGATACTGCCCGCCGCTTTGGGATGACCGAGTCGGTGAAAGACCAGCTATTGGAGCGGGTGAGGAAAGAAACCGGAGCAGATCCCTATAGCTTGGCGGTGAGTAATTTTGTCCAGGATGTTGCCGTCAATCAAGTATTGATCTTACACGATGAAGCCGACCGGGTCATCCCTTTTGAAAAGGCCCGAACAGTGGCCGAGGCTTGGCCTCAGGCTCGCATCGAGGGGGTACAGGATACAGGACATTTCCGGATTCTGCGTACGCAGTCGGTGATTGAGCGAGGATTAGACTTTTTGGGGTGAAATCTTCCTCGGGGTTTATGCTCCCCATGGAGTAGAGTGACTGATGTTTCTTCAGATTGGCTTATATTAAGTAATCTGTATTCGCTTGAAAACCTAACTCACTCGGCATGTTGTTCGTTTTTCGTGGATTTCGTCCCCTGCTTTTTGGCCTCCTCTTGCTTCTTGGATTCCTGGGGTCTGAGTTGACCGCCCAAACGCTGTCCTTTACCAAAGGAGTTAATCTCACCAATTGGTTTCAAGCACCAGATGCGCAGAGCATACCTTTTTCGAAGTTCGGCCGGCGAGACTTTGCCCAGATTAAGTCTCTAGGCTGTGATGTGATCCGCCTTCCGATTAACTTACATGCAATGGCGGGGCCGGCTCCTGATTATACCCTCGATCCCTTGTTTCTCGGTTTGCTGGACTCTGCGGTCAACTGGGCCGAGCTACTGGATCTGCATTTGATCCTGGACAATCATACCTTTGATCCTGCCTCCATTACCCTGCCTAGTGTGGAAGAAGTGCTGGTGAAAGTCTGGCCACAAATGGCGACTCGTTACGCCAGCCGCTCCAACAAGGTCTATTATGAAATTCTCAATGAACCCCACGGCATCGCAGATGCTACCTGGGGAGCCATCCAAGGGCGAGTGATTCAGGCCATTCGGGCGGTGGACAGTGTCCATACCTTGATAGTGGGCCCTGCGGCCTTCAACAGCTACTATAACCTCGATCAAATGCCGGTTTACACGGATGCCAATTTGATCTATACCTTCCACTTCTACGACCCCTTCATTTTTACCCATCAAGGAGCGACTTGGGTGGGAATCCCCCTGGAGGACTTGTCTAATATGCCTTACCCCTATGATCCCGATAGCATGCCAGCTTTACCCCCTAGTCTCAGCAATACCTGGGTTAGTGGAGCCTACCAAGACTATGCTAACATCGGGACGGATTCTATGATTCAAACTCAATTGGATATCGCCATCGCTTTTAGCCAGAGCCGTAACGTCCCAGTTTTTTGTGGGGAGTTTGGGGTATATCAGCCCAATTCAAAGGAAAGCGACCGAGTCCGTTGGTATGAAACTGTACGGACCAAATTGGAAGCCGCGGGTATCCCCTGGACCATCTGGGACTATCGTGGAGGCTTTGGGGTTTTCCAGGAAAATACACAGGAGTTATTTGACCATCACCTCAACCTTCCCCTGCTGACCGCTTTGGGACTCAACACACCTCCTCAGACTCCTTTTCAGCCAGTCCCCGATAGCAGTGGGCTCCCCATTTATCGAGATTTTGTAGAAGCTGGGATCGTTAACATCAGCTACAGCAGCGGACCGATCAGCTTTTTCACAACAGATCAGCCCAACTACGGCAACCATCACATTCGCTGGGAAGGAGCCAAACAATACGAAGCCTTGGCTTTCGACTTTCAGCCTGATAAGGATTTGAGTTATTTGGCTAGTCAGGGCTATGCCTTAGACTTCTTCGTTCGATCCCAAGGGACAGTCAGAGGATCGGACCTAGATGTCCGCTTCCTAGACAGCAAAACCAGTGACCCCAATGACCATCCTTGGCGCATGGGGCAGCGTTTCAATGTTGGCACAGGCCAATGGCTGCATTACCACCTTCCCCTCAGTAGCCTGAGTGAGCTTGGGAGTTGGGACAACAATACCTGGCACAATCCCCAGGGGCTATATGATTGGAGCGCCACCGAGCGCCTAGAGTTTGTAGCAGAACTGGGAGACTTTACCGGAAGTTTAGATTTTGATCAGATTCAGCTGACCGAGTTAGATACCGCTCAGGTCAACACCACTACTCAGTTGGTTTTGTCAGGTGATGGTCCTCAAGGGATCATTTATCCCAATCCCTTTCAAAGACAGGTTCAGGTAAGGATGCTAAGCCCGGGGAGCTATGACTTGCGCCTTTACGATGTGATGGGGCGTTTGTTGAAGGAGGTGCCTTTTGAGCAAAAACTGAGCATGGATCTGGGAGATTTTCCTAAAGGTGTATACCGGGTGCTAGTTCGTGATAAAAGTGGGACTCAGTTAGATGGGCAGTTGGTCAAACCTTAGCTTGTTGAGGGAACGCAATAATGGCGATGCTCTAAGTATATGGATGACATATCTAGGGTGATAGCCTGAACCCAACCGGCTTGAGGAAGTGCTTACCTTTTTAGGTGGAAGTTATATTTTGCTGGTTGTATCATGCAAAAAATGTCCTATTTTGCATGCTGTAACCAGCAAATATGCAATACTTGGTTGAGAAGTTCCGTAGAAAACTGATGCATTTACCCATGCAATTTCAGCGAAGCCTGATGGAAGATATTGCGTGGGAGGCTCGTCTAATTGGCATAAAGGGGGCCCGTGGGGCAGGTAAGACGACCCTGATGCTACAACGGATCAAAGATCAATTTTCTGACCTCCGGGAGGTATTGTACGTGAGCATGGATGACTTGTGGTTTGCAGAACATCGACTGGTTGAGCTCGCCGATGAGTTTGTGAAACAAGGGGGGCGCTATCTATTTCTGGACGAAGTCCATAAATACCCAAACTGGTCTCGGGAAATCAAGAATATATACGACGACTACCCAGAACTATTTGTGGTATTTACGGGCTCCTCGCTATTAGAAATACTGAATGCCAGGGCAGATCTAAGTCGAAGGGCGGTGACGTATGATCTGCAAGGTCTATCCTTTAGGGAATATCTTCACTTCGCTCAGGGCATCGCTTTTCCCAGATTCAGTCTCAGTGATCTTCTAAATCAGCATGAGGCAATCGCTGCTGAAGTGATTCATGACCTAAAACCTCTAGCGTATTTTGGGGATTACTTGGCATCTGGTTATTATCCTTTTTTTAAAGAAATACCTAATTTATATACACAGCGCTTATCAGAGGTCGTAAACCTGATTCTTGAAATTGAGCTGCCCCAATTGCGGAAAGTAGATATAGCCTGGACGCCCAAACTTAAACAGCTATTACTTATTATCGCGGAATCTGCCCCCTTCAAGCCGAACATCAGTGCATTGAGCTCCAAGATTGGGATCAACCGAGAAACTTTGTTGGCCTATTTTTCTTATTTAGCGGAAAGTGGACTTACCCGGCATTTATATAGAGATGGAAAAGGCGTCAGCCGCCTGCAAAAACCGGATAAGGTATATTTAGAGAATACCAATTTGGCCTACGCCATACGCCCATCTCAGCCCGATATGGGTACGATCCGAGAAACTTTTTTTGCCAATCAGTTGGCTTATCATTTTGAGCTTAGTTACCCAAAATCCGGGGATTTTTTCGTCAATCAGCAATACATCTTTGAAGTAGGAGGCCCCCATAAATCAGGTAAGCAAATAGCTGAAACGCCCGGCTATCTAGCGATTGACAAAATAGAGATTGGCTATCAAAATCTTATCCCCCTGTGGCTCTTTGGCTTTCTGTATTGAATGAGCTTTGGCTTGAAGATACATGGAGTTTGCAACCTGGGAATACCTAGACCGTGTTTAGGGGTCCGTTTTTTTACCAAAATAGGTTTCATGACTCCTGACATTGCCAATCGCTCCCCTCCTCATTTTGGCTATAATCGGTACTTTGTGGGCTTGCTGATGCGGGTAGGGAATAATCCTTGAGCCCCTATCCCAATGAAACCTATAACGCAAGGTCTGAAGGTGCTTGCTTCCCTTTAAGGTCTTTGGAAAGTAAAATGAGAAGGATCATGAGTTTCTTGTTGAAGGATTGATTTTACGAGAAAGATGAGTTATGACGGCACGCATTATTCTGTAATCTTTGCCTTTATTCAAGTGCCTTCAACAGCCGCTTGCTGTCCAAATACTCAAAATACCGAGCCGTGACCCTGAATTTTTCATCTAAAATGACCATGGTCGGTGCGACGAATTGCCCTTCGCGCAGAGCGAGTAATTGAGCAATTTGATGCAGGGGATTGCGGGACTTCTCCAATTGATCATTGATGAAGTCTCGCCCACCGAAGTTGACCACCGAATCACTTTCCGCGTCGAAATGGACTGCATAGTATTCGGAGTTCAGCCGCTCGATGACCTCAGATTTGGTGAAGACCACCTTGTCCATTTTGCGGCAGTAGGCACACCAATCGGTGTGGAAGTTTATAAATACTTTCTTGGGTTGAGCAGCCAGGGAATCCTCCAACTGTTCAAAACTGAGCCAATGCACTCCTTCCACTTCCTGGGCGCTCACGGGCGTGTACAGGAGCAGCGAAAGGACAAAAATCATCAATGAGGAAGGCGATTGGAGCATCAATGCAGGTTTCCGATTTTGGCCGAGATGAAAAATGAGCGTGGAGCAGCTGGGCCGTAAATAAAGTCAGAGTCTCGCGCTGGACCAGAATCAAATTCTGGCTGGAAGCTGTTGAGTAAGTTTCGAGCACCTCCACTCAATTCGAGATGGAAATCATCCAGGAGATGGAGGTGATAGCTCAGCTTGATGTTGACGTCGAAAAAGGGATTGGATTCAAGTAAATCCGGCGAGCCATCCGTGCCCACCACACGAGGCACAATCATGGCCCCAGTGTAAGTCCCCGTTAGGTCAACTTTGAAGGCATCCGTAAAGGTGTAAAAGGTTGTAAAATAGCCATAAAACCGGGGAGTCCTGACGAACTCATCCACCGTAATGGCTACCCCATCATTATCCTCTGGGGCAAAAATTTCCTGTGCTTCGTCATAACTCGTTTGCTGGGCAGTACCGCCCATCTGGAAGGCGAATTTACCAGAAGGCGAGTATCCCGCCTCGAAGTTTGCTCCCGCTACGGTGGCACCTTCCCCATTTACCACTTCCTCTAAAATAATGTCCCCAATATCTCCTCGACTGACCTGGGTGAAGGGATTCTGTAAGCGGGTATAAAAGCCTTCGACTAACAAGTTGACCTGGGCCAATCCTATGCTATTGGTGTAATTGAGAGAGCCAGTAAAGGCATTGGAAGTTTCTTTGTCCAAATCTTCTGAAAGCAGCACAAAAACCTGATCCCCCCCTGCCGAGGAGATGTGGAGGTCTTCGTTAAAGGCCTGAGGGGCGCGGAACCCACGCGCGTAGCCGCCTCTAAATCTGAGTTGGTCATTGATTTTGTACAACAAGGTAGCACGCGGACTGAATACGCCTACTTCTACATCGGCGGTTCTTTCTTCATTGGCGACGGAATAAAACCCATTGATATTAGACACATCGTATCGTCCACCCAACAAGGCGGTAAATTTTTCAAATGGTTTCCATTCGTATTGGGCAAAGACCCCGGTACTGTTCACCCGCTGATCAACCAGGCGCTTATAACCTGCGATTTCATCTTGGGTAAGGTACCACTGATTTTCGACCCCTACCGTCAGCACATCATGGTTGTTGAGATAATGGTTGTACTGGGTTCCTGCCACGATGGCAAGGTCAGTGGTTAGGCCATAGGCGTTGATGGCTAAGGCGCTGTCTTCCGCGGTCCTACCGCCCCCCAACCCTCCATAGTAGCTATCTCTTGTGGTGTTTTGGGCTGAAGCATAAACCTGGAATCGGTTGCGATTATCTTTGCTGATCAACTCATAGGTAAGGCCCCCAAAGAATGTATGGTGATCGAGTTCCTCCGTAATATCAGTAAAATGCGGAGCTAGATCCAGGCGGTCGCCACCCCTCCGGAATTCTTCCAGTGCGCTAAAATCTAAGGTGATTTTGCTGCGGTCGCCGGGCTTGAAGAAAGCTTTGGCACCTAGCACCGTATTTTCCAACTGCACCAATTCAGTAAATCCATCTCCATTGGCATCATAGCTGTCACGTTGGCGGCTCATGCCATAAAAGGTAACGCCACTGGTCAGCTCCTCATTGACAATAGACCCATTGAGGTTGAAGGTTTGATCCAGTACCTCTGCAGCGATCAAAGCCGTATTAGAGCGAAATTCCCAGCTGTTCTCCACGGGATCTTTGGTGATGATATTGATCGTCCCAGCAATGGCATTTGATCCATAGAGGGCTGAACCTCCGCTTCTTACTACTTCCACCCGATCTACAATGTTGGTTGGGATTTGGTCCAAGCCATAGACGCTGTTTAGGGCACTAAAAACCGCCCGGCTATTGATTAAGATTTGCGAATAGGCGCCCTCAAGGCCATTGAGTCGTACTTGGGTAAAGCCACAATTTTGACAATTGGTTTCTACCCGGACCCCCGGTTGATAGTTCAGTGCATCTGAGATAGCGATGGATTGGGTGGCATTAATGATTTTGCTATCCACCACATTTACCACTACTGGATTGTTTACCCGGTCTTGCTCGTAGCGGGTGCCGCTGACCACTACCTGTTCCAAGTTTAGGGCATCCTCTACCATGGAGAAGATAATCTCTGTGGTTTGGCCAGCTTTTAGGCTTACCGCCTCCGAAAAGGAACGATAACCTAAATACGTTACCCTGACGGAGTAGTCACCCACCGCAATATCCTTGATGCTAAACCTACCCGCATCATCCGTGATGGCTCCATAATGGGTGCCCTCTAACACGACCTGAGCTGCACCTAAGGCCTGTCCTTGTTCGGAATTTACCTGGCCAGTGAGGGTCGCCTTCTGTCCATAGCCAGCCACGGTGGAGGCAAGTAGCCAGAGAGAAAACACTAATTTAAGGATGCCGATTTTCATAATTGGATTGTGTTGGGAAGAATTTTAGATTACGCAAAGTAAATAAGTTAGGTTACTCTAACAAAATGTTTGACCCTTTTTTAATTCTTCTTACCTTGGGTATATGCCCACTACAGTCAAGGAAAATTATTTGAAAGCTCTCTATTTTCTTGAAAAGGAGGATAGCCGCATCAGTATCACCGAGCTGAGCCATAGGTTAATGGTGAGCAAACCCACTGCAAACAACATGGTGAAGAGCCTTCAAGAGCAAGGCTGGGTGATTTATCAAAAATATAAGCCATTGCAATTGACGGAGACTGGCCGGATAGCTGCGGCCAAGGTCATTCGTAAGCACCGATTGACAGAAATGTTTCTATATGAAATCATGGGTTTTGGTTGGGAGGAAGTGCACGAAATGGCAGAGGAAATCGAGCACATTGATTCTGATAAGCTTTTTTCTCGGATGGACGAAATGCTGAATCATCCTTCGTTTGACCCTCATGGTTCTCCTATCCCCGATGAAGACGGAAATGAGCCTCAGCGCCAATCTTCGCTCTTAATCGATATACCTAATAGGCAAAAGGTGCAACTATGCGCTTTAGCCCATAGCTCCCCAGAGCTATTGTACTATCTGGATAAGCTAGGAATACCATTAGGCACAGTCATAGAGGTATTGGGAACGGAATCATTCGACAACAGCCTATTAATTAGTTGCGATGGAAAAGCTCCCATTTTGATCAGCGAGAAGGTGGGTAAGAGTTTGTTGGTCCGATCCCTTTAGGGAAATGACATTACGCCTGAAACGAGGTGATAAACCATCTTAGAGCTGTCTCTATCCCAAGGGATTTTGGGTACTGCTCACCAGAACCCCAAACTGAGTCAGGGTTTCCACTTTTTTGGGATTGCCAGTGAGCATGCTGATGGAGGCGACGCCTAGGTCCTGAAGAATTTTTGCGGCGGCGGAGAAGTCGCGGGCGTCGGATTGATAACCCGCTTCCACGTAGGCTTGAGCTTGGCTAAGGCCTGCTTTCTTTAATGGAATACTTTTCATCAAGGCCAAATGCCCATTGCCTTTGCCTTCTTGGTCCATCCAGATCAATATGCCTTTTCCTGCTTGCTGAATCTGCTGCTGTGAACCAGCCATCTGCTCCCGGCAATCGCATTCTATGCTGTTGAAAGCGTGGGCGTACAGGCAGGCCGAATGGACTCGGCATAGAACCTCTGATTGGCCCTTGACTTCCCCCATAACCAAAACAGGGATCTGCATTTTTCCATCATAGTAGAGATACTCTCGGTAGGTTCCGTATTGGGTCTTGAGGGTACTTTCTGCCAAGCGTGCAACCATAGCTATCTTTTTAGCCTTTAAAACTGCATCATTCTGCTTGATTTGTCAACTAGGGTTAGGGGGGGGGCAAAATCGGATCTTATGAGTCTGCATTCATTTTACGGCTCTCCCCCGGGGTAGATCCGGTTGACTGAAACGGTGGTAAAAGCTGGCATGCTGGAGTTTGGGGCTTGGCTCATTTGTCTGGAAATACGTTTGTTTAGGTCTTGAGCCTAGTGCTTCCTCTTATGGCCTTTACATATAGCTAAAACTCTCTGCCACGGATTGATGGTAAATCCGCGCAGAGAGTGGTAAAGCCAATCTTGAAGATTGATCCCCTTAGCGGAATAGCACCTTGCGGGTCATTTTTTGTGGACCAACTTGAACTTGCAGGAGATACAGACCGGTAGGTAGTTTTTGGGGAATTTCATAAGAAATGTGCACTTGACCTTGGATCTCGGTGGCTGGCATCACCACATCCACGACTTCTCCTTGCAGGGTGGACAGTTGCACCCGCACAGGTTGGGAATGGTCTACTTTAAAGCTGATGTTTACCTGGGTGTGGGTGGGATTGGGGCTCACAATAAATGAGGCCGAGTCGATGAGATTCACTTGATCAATGGAGGTGCTGGTTTGGCTTGCTGGCTTTAGGCCGGTGACAAAGCGGATGTTTCCGCCAGCGTGGGTTTCCGTCACCAATAGGGTGTCGCCAGTCGGGGAAAGGGCCATGCCGTTGGGAAATTGAAAGCGGGCACTGTCCAATGGTCCGTCGTAAAGCCCCGCAGAGTGACTCCCACTCATGTGACTTACCCTCCCCACAAAATCTACCCAAAACAAGTCGTGGCCGTGTGCCCCAGCCACATAAAAACCACTGTCTGCCCGGACGAGGTAGCCAGAATTCGGACTGCCGGTCAGCGTAGCAAAGACACTTACCTCTCCGGTGGGCTTAATGCGCTGGAGGGTATTGTTGTCAAAATTGGCGGAGATCAAATCTCCATTAGGGTGAAGGGCCAGTCCGTCGGGGCCATCGATCAAGTTGCTGGCGGCAAAAGAGCTGATCGTTGGAGGGTTGACGCTCATGTCGACCTTGGAAATATGGTTGCTATTGTAATTTGCAACGTAGAGCACTTGGTTGGCATCATCTACCAAGGTGCCAGTAGGCCCACTAAAACCTGAGGCATAGACTGAAATTTGATCTGAGGGCGAAACTTTGTACACCTTGCCCCCGGCGTAGGATGAAAAGTAAAAATTGCCTGATGCGTCAAAGCTTCCTCCTGCGGCATTGGGGTAATTGCCGGAAAGAGCTACCAGGCTGCTGTCGATCAGCTTGTACACCCGGCCCCCTACATAATCCACGATCAAGATGCGTCCATTGGGGTGCCACGCGACCCCTTCGAAAAAGACGTTGTTTTTCTGCCAGTAGGTATGGACTTCCTGGGCTTGGATGGCGAGTCCCCAGCCTAGCAGGAGACATAAGTAGATCATTCGGTTCATATTGGTTTTGCTTATGGGTGGTTAATAGGGCATCAAGTGCCTGTACATAGGATATTTCATATGGACAGCAAGCTAATTGGCAGGGTAGAGGAGAGGAAACTTGAGGGAATTTGCTGTGTCTGTCTAAGCTGAAACAGACAAACTCCGCAAGTTTGGTCCGCGTTTTCCCCCATCCTGGGTATATTTTTACTTTTCTATGCAGTTAAATATCACCAGCATAGGCTACTTGTTGGCCGCCGCCCAGGCCGGGCTTATGATCCTTGTGATTGCTAGGAAGCCTCGAAAGGTGGCCTCCGAAAAGTACCTCATTGCCTCCTTAGCCTTGTTGGGCTTGGCTCTGGTACAGTATGTCTTGTTGGTCAATCGAATCTCTTTGGGCCACCCGGCTCTCATGCAATTGAGCACGGTGTGCTGGCAGGCCATTTCTCCCACCCTGTTTCTTTTCAGCCGGAGTCTGATCCAAAAGGAAGAAGGATGGAATTGGGGCTCTCTACTCTATTATCCCTTCAGCCTATACATGCTGGCCCAGACGGTGATGGATAGCTTAGGCATCCACCTTCATCTTGCCTTTCTATTCCAGGATACAAATCTCTACAGCAACCTCTGGATTTCGTCCTACCTGCTCAACAGCCTCTACTTCAGTTGGCGCTCATACCAGGTGCTGGGAAACGCCCAGATCCCGGCCAAACAGCGCAGCCACCTGAAGTGGCTTCGGTATTTTTTCCTGGGATTTGCCATCCTGCTTGTCCTCTTGCAAGGTTTTTTGCTCTACCTCATGGACCTGCGGATATTCTACAGTTCATTTGAGTATCTGCTGCTGGTAGGCTATGCCATATTTGTGTTTATGCTGGTGGTGAAATCCCTGCGCTTTTCCCAGTATCCCCAACTTGCTGCTAACAACCAATATGCCCATGATCAGAAAAATGCAGATGAACTCAGGGCCTTATGGGAAAAATTGGAGCAATGCATGTCTACCCAACAGCCACACCTCGATCCTAAACTCACGCTGGAACAACTGGCCCGTATCAGCGGAATTCCCCAAAACCAACTTTCCCAGGTCTTTACTCGCTATCTAGACTCTAATTTTTATGCCTACTTAAACCAATATCGCTTCCAGGCGTTTGAGGTCGCCGTCCGCAAACCAGAAGCCGCCCAGTTCACCATCATGGCCCTAGCTGAGGCTTCTGGTTTTGCCTCCCGGGCCACCTTCTACAAGTTGTTCAAGGAGCGCTATGGAGTAACGCCTTCGGTTTATTTGAAGGAGGTTCAACGGGGCGTTTGAGGTATTTTGCTGATTTGTGTTTGGAGCCTATCTATAGTCTGGCAAAGATCGATTTGTGAAAAGATATGGCCACGGCATAGGCTGTTCAGTTTGATGAGAATCAACTTTCTATGGATTTTCGCTGGCTACAGATAGCCGCCTAAGCGTAAATGAGACTATAGAGAAACCCTCGAATTTGCTTTTGCCATCAGCCACTCCCTTGAGTCATTCTGAGCAATAATTTCGGTTTCAAAATCCCCCGGGGATATGACAATTGT
>CAZFPQ010000215.1:0-2253 GCA_964521065.1 uncultured Bacteroidia bacterium
TACCTCCATACCTCCATACCTCCATACCTCCATACCTCCATACCTCCATACCCCGTATACCGTTCCCCTCTTCCCCCCCTTACCGATGCCGCTCCACAAACTCAAGCAACAACTGGCTAAAGCGTCGATTCTCCCGAAACAGCCCGCTGTGCCCTGAATTCTCCAAAAAATGGAGCTCTTTGTCTGAGGCGGGAGTCCCCACTACGTCAAAGTAATCCTCGGCGACTTCTGGCCCAATGATGTCGTCATAGCGCCCAAAAATGAGCGAGATGGGCAAAGTGATATCGTCCATCTCAGGGGTGAAGTCATAAAATTCCTGGACGCTGTTTTCTTTGCCGGGGCGGGTATCGTTGATCAGGTCGGCTGTTCTGAGGCCATTGGCCCAGGCGGTCATGGGATTGAAATGAGAAAAATAGGTGATCTCCGAGGAGGGGATGCCTGCCTCGATGTCGATAAAATCCTGGATGTAGGTCTCTTGGACGTAGGCTTCTACGGCCCCTACTAAGCTATACTGCGTACGCAGTTGGGGGTAACTCACTATGGGGTCGTTTTGCTCACACCATTCCACGACTTCTTCTAGGCTCTGGAAGCTTCCCATCTCCGTCTCAATCTCGTAGGGCATGGCGATACCTTTGTCGATCATTTCCAAGGCAAAGCCACGAATGTAATCCATGCGGGCACTGGTTTCGTGCTCACTGCTGTGGGAACCGTTGGAAAAGATGGCCCCGCTGAGTTCATTCTCTTGAGTAATGAGATAGTAGGTACCCAGGATCACCCCCCAACTGTGCCCCATGGCAAATACCTGGGTTTCGGTTCCGTACTTCTGCTTTAGGAGTTGGATGACCAGTTGCATGTCTTCGGCCATGAGGTCCAGGGTGAGTTCCTCCTTGGCAAAACTGCCCTGGGATACACCCGCATGTCGTTGGTCCCAGTAGGCCACCCGGTACTCCTTCTCAATGCTGTTCATGAAGTCTTCGACGTGAGAAATTGAATTTCCCCCTGCACCTCCGTGTACCATCAGGATCACGACAGAGGCGTTGGGATTGCCGCGCACCAAGATGGGCAGGTTGGCGCCTTTATGTTGGAGGTAGAGCATTTCTCCTTCCGTCAAAAGGGGGGCTTGTCGGTAGCAGCCCAAACTCAAGGCCAGCAGGCCGCCAAGAAGCCAGATGGATAACTTATTCAATGGTTTGTTCATGTTAAAAAGTGCTTGTTAGGGTCGTTTAAGTTAGAATTGCCAATTAAAGTCGTTGCAGTGTAGCACGGCTTTCCAAGCCGTAGAATCAATCAAATGGATTGATCATCCCCGAGTCGAGGCCTCCTCCAGAGGCCGAGCAAGTGACACCATGAAGTCATAAGGGTTTTCAGTTCCTTACCGAGCTGTAGAATCCCGTCGGCCTGGAAGGCCGCGGTACACCAAGGCAGGGCTCACTCTATGGTGTAGGAGAGACGGGTTTCTAAGGCAAATCTGGGGACAAAGAGGGTGTTATAGGGGGCTTGGAGGTAGAAGTGTGGATGCAGGCTCAGGGCTAGGGGCAAGGAGCTGTTTTGGGAAAAGTCCCAACCGGCCCCGGCGTTGATCCCGCCGACGAAATGAGAGCTGGCTTTTCTGCCTTTGGTGAAGGTTGCAGGGGCCGCATCCAAGGTCCAAACCTCTCCCTGTAGGAAAGAGGCCATGTAGCCTGCTTCTAGGCCAACTTGGGTAATCAGCCCGTGGCGGCCTATTCGCTGCCGCCCAAAGAAGCCCGTTAGCAGCAGCCCTCGGTGGTTGCGTTGGTGGGTATAGAGGGTAGCGAAACCGCCAGCTACCCAAGAACTTTCTGCTTCTCCGGTTTTGCCGGATGGGGTAGGGTGTAAGGGGACCAGCAGGCCTACCCGTATTCCAGCGTGGGTGACGTACTCACCAAAATAAGAGACGGATACTCGGAACGGAGGGAGGCTTTGGGCCTTCAATGCAGAGCCCATGCCCACCCCAATAATCAAGATTAGAAAAATGCGATTCATAGGATGGTGTTGGAGAAATAATACATATGCAAATATGAATATGTTCCCTGCTCCATACTTGAATAATCTTGACCTTAGGATTGGTGAGGCCCCTAATTAAGGAAGATATAGGCAGAATGCAGGGAGCCACAAACATTACCCCCCAGAAGAAAACCCTCCACGCTTCAATTAACTCCCAAATCTTAACTTCCTAACCCTTAACTCCCTTAACTCCCTTAACTCCTCAACTCTTTCCCTTCTTAAATTCTC
>CAZFPQ010000215.1:2353-12427 GCA_964521065.1 uncultured Bacteroidia bacterium
CCCTTAACTCCCTTAACTCCCTTAACTCCTCAACTCTTTCCCTTCTTAAATTCTCTCGGAGAAACACCGACGAAACGGGTAAAGTTGCGAGAAAAGTGGGCTTGGTCGGCAAAGCCATATTCGTAGGCCAGATCGGTCAAGTTGGACTGTGAATGGATGGCTTGTTTGGCTTTGAATACCCGACGCATCAGGAGGTAATGCATGGGAGACATGCCGATTTCTGCTTTGAATTGCCTGGCAAAAGTGAATTTGTTCATGCCCACGATGCGGGCGAGGTCCTCTAGGCTTGTTTTCTGCCCATCGTCGGCCATGTGCAAATGTTTGGATAGTTCTTCCCAACGGGAAGGCCAGGGGCTAGGGTAGGGGGTGGAGCTGGTAACCTGCTGGAGAGATGGTAGAAATTCTCCCAAGAGAATCGCTACCCGTTTTGCTTGGGCAGCATTGATGGCAGAGACCAGACGAAGGAAGAGCTTGTTCAACTGGTGAGAGAAGGGCTGTACATTGGCAAAACGAATCTTTACCTGACCGCAAATATGGTCCACCAAATCTTGAGAAAGGTATAGGGTATCAAAGGATACCTGGGTATCGGCTTCGAGCAGGGGATTGGCATGCACTTCCCCTGGATTGTTAATGGAGATATGTCCAGCCGTGGTGTAGATTTTTCTGCCTTCCATTTCGATCACTTCTACTCCTCGGTGAACCAGGGAGATGCAAAAGGTATCGTGGCAATGTGCAGGGAAAGGCGCGGCCATTCCCGTGAGAGAAAGAAGTTCTAATTGATCAAACTGAACCATGCGTCGCTTGGACTCCATGTGGGTTGGGGTGATTTTTGTGGACTGTTAGGTTTAACTGATGAGACCCAGGACCCCACCCGAAAAGCACCGATGAAGCTTGGGTTGCGTGGCAATCAGGTCGGAAGATAAGGATTTCTTGAATCCCTAGGATTCTGTTTTAACATGTTCCATTCGAATTACCAAGAGCCAGCCAATCAAAATGGCTAAGTCCAGCTTATAGCCGTAGTCGCAATTACTTCCGTGGCCATCGCGACGACTAGAAAAACCCATTTCATAGCTTGTCTCCTATAGAGCTTATGCGTTGAATTTGACCAATTGCTTGATTCCGCTGCCCATGAATGGGCCTAAGGGGACGCTATTCATGATTTTGAGCTCTTGATAAGGGGTACTTTCATTGCCTAAGAAGGCAAGAATAGATTCGAATTCTATCTTCCTAAACATATGATGGAACACTTCCTTGCCTCCCAACTTTTTAGATATAAGTACATCAAGCAGGGTCTTGTCGTACCATTGGAACATCTTGTCTCGGAAAGTCTCATCTGGCAGGGGAGGCTCATTCTTCTCTAGATTGGCTACTATTTCCGATGTCTTCCTTTGGATATTTTGAAAGGTGTAACCGGTGCTGGCTCGGGTAAAACCTCCCGACGTACCAATGTTGATTATCCTTTTGTTAGGAGACATTGTGCTTGAGAAGTTAACCAGGCTCATGGGGATGATCCCGAATTCTCGGTGGGCGATCTCGTAATCTTGGATTCCTAGGTCATTGGCGATATAGTAGGTCAATAGCTCATGATATTGCTCCTTTTCGAGGATGCGCTCGCTGAAAAATGTGTACTCTACCAAAGCTTCTTTGGTGCTGGTAGGCAGCACATAAACAAAGGTAGTCCCATGCTCTTGGCTCACCGAGAAGTCCATGAGCGTTGCCTTGTTTTCATCGAAGAAAGGCTCTTCTAGCCGAATCACCCAGCCTTCAAAGTGCTGCAAAAGCGTATTGCGAACATCCATGTGGGGGGTGCCTATCCCGGTCGAATTAAAAACATATCTAGCCCTGTACTTTGCCCTATCGGTTTGGACCAGGGCGTGATCCGTTGAAGGGTGGAAATCCCCAATGGTTTCTTTGACAAAGTCTACATTCTCAAACTCTTTTGCTTTAGATAAGATGTGTTCATAGAAATCTATCCCGCGGATCATCTTATACTCATAGCGTTTCATGTCGGCTTCTACCGCAAAGTCTCCAGTGGAGAATGTGAGGTTTTTCCATCTTTTTATGACCAAGTGCTCAAATAAGCCCATACCAGCTTCCCAGTAGCACCAGGTCCTGTCGTTTTTATTCTTATCCTCTTTCTCGATGACGAGGATTTTTTTGTCTTTGAGCGTACCGCTGTCGAGCATCCGGTACAGTAGACTCAGGCCTGAACAGCCAGACCCGGCGATGATGTAATCATATTCCTTCGTCATAAGATTGTTGGTATCTTCTCAAATTACCCGCTAGGCTTTGGTTTGTTATTTGACCTAGCGAAACAAACTCAGATGCTTGAACTATTGCATTATCACTAATGCCCCTCTATTTTCATGATGATGCTCCCCTTCTTACCTGACTCAAGCGTTCGGTTGCATCCCTTCTGATAGTCTTCGAATGCATAGGTGCTGTCAATGATGGGAGTCAATTTTGCCTCATCAACCCATTTTGCGATTTGGATTAGGTTCGAATAATCCCCTTTTGCTACCATTAAGTACCCAACTGTTTTCTTTCGAAAAAGATTTCCTATTAGCTGGGGAAGATGGGTAAGAGGCTGTTTGGAATTTGGTATTTGCTTGCCAAACGCAGGATTTTTGAGTTCTGGCAAAGAAGATTTCCGAGAAATAGCGAGCTATTTTGAGGAAAGATGATGTAGTCAGGTTTCAAAAAGACAAGTTTGGCGCGTAAAGGAAAATTTCCAAACAGCCTCTAAAGGGATTGGCCGGGAAAAAATACCCTTGGGGCTCAGCAGGGGCTTGATTTCTGAGAAGTGCACTTTGTCGGCCAATTCTGGGATCATGGTATAGGTGGTGCTAAGAGGCTGGTTAGGCGTTGAGTTTACGGCCAAAACCTGTCTTGCCACGAGTACTAGAGATTAAGGAACCCAAGTAGGCGTTTGGCTACGCCGATTTTCCTCGAAATGGCCCGCTATTCTTCAAAAAATCTGCTTTTCAGAACCCAAAAAATCCTGTGTTTGGGCTCGAAATACCAAAACCTAAACAATCTCTAATCGCCGGTCTGACCTCTTGCAACTTACCCGGAGTGAGCTTGTAGGTGGCCCCTGAGGCTACGGAAAGGTGATTGTTTCCTGCGTCCCCGATCATGACAAAGGCATGGCTGCCGGGAACCCTTTGCTCTTGAAATACCTTAGTGGTATCGATGCCATCGTCCCCCTAATTTTGGACCATTTGCTGGAGAGCAAGAGCAAGGTTACAAATACTCCTTTTCTAGAATCGTGTTGAAAACAACTTGATATTTTTCCTCTATCTGTTGCAGCAGCGAGCTGGCCTCCTCGCTATAAAAGTGGGGGTACAAATTTTCCAGTTGGATCATCTTGTCACCTAATTTTTCAAAGTTAAAGGTGAAGCAGGCCCCCTTGATGCTATGGGCAATTTTAGAAATCAGCTCTTCGTTTCCGGCTTTTTCAAATGCTTCGTTTAGTTCTTTCAACTGGTCCCTTAAATGCCCTCGCCTAACCATGTCGAGTAAATCTTCAATGGTTTTTTCGTCGCGAAGCTGGTTCAGCATCGCAGAATAGTTGAAATCTACCCGAGAAGATTCACTGGTTTCTACGGACTCTTTGGTGCTTAACTTTTTTTCCGCTCCGCTGAAATTGGTCCATTTTTTAACCATCAATCCCAGCTTGTCCGAGGTGAGTGGCTTACTCATATAATCGTCCATTCCAGCGGCGATACATCGCTCTTTTTCTCCTTTTATGGTTCCTGCCGTCAACGCAATAATGCTCGTTTGCTTGTTTTGGTTATGGGTCTCTCTGATCCGTCGAGTCGTTTCATAACCACTCATGCCAGGCATTTGAATGTCCATGAGGATCAATTCGAACTCGTGATTTTGTGCCAGTTCCAAAGCCCTTTCCCCATGTTCGGCTTCGACTATGTCAATGCCTTGGAACAGCATGTTCAGCATGCTATGGGCCAATTTTCTATTCATCGCGTTGTCATCCACGATTAAAAGTGCTCTCCCCTTAAAGTCCAGGATTGGAGATGGCGGGATGGGAACAGTTTCTTCTACTAAGGTCTCTTCTGGTTTATTTTTTAATGCATACAGGGTTTGAACCAGCTCTTGCCTGTTGAGGGGTTTTTGTAAGTAGCCAGTGATCGAATATTTGTCCTTTAATATTTGGTAAACCTCCCTGCTCAAAAGATCCGACATCATAAAAATGGGTAACTGTTGTGCCTCGGGAGGCAACAGTTCTCTCATCTTTTTGACTACCTCTTCTCCACTCAGAAGGGGCATGTTGTGGTCAAGTAGGACGGCATCATAATTTTGCCAGTTGGATTGTAATTCGAGCAGGCCCTCAAATCCATTGCTGGCGGTTTCAATCTGAATATTGCTTTCCTCAAGTAAGCTTTCAATGATTTCTATGCTTCTCGGATTGTCATCTACTAGTAAGATGGTGTTGATTTCTTCGGGGAAATCTTCTTCCATGAGAGAATCTTCTTCGAAGAGAAGGTTGAGGTCAAAATAAAAGGTGCTCCCTTCGCCTTGGGCGCTGCTTAGTTGCAAGGCTGATTCCATCAAAGCCAGAAGTTGGTTGGAAATAGATAGCCCAAGACCTGTGCCCCCATATTTTCTGGTAATGGAGGTGTCTTCTTGTGAAAAAGCTTCAAAAATTTTCTCTTGCTGAGCCTCAGAGATCCCGATGCCTGTATCCCTCACTCCAAACCTGAGGAGGGTTTTTCCTCCTTCATTAGTTTGTTTCAAGCAGGTAACGGATAGTTCTATTTCGCCTCTTTCGGTAAACTTTACGGCATTGCCCATGAGGTTTACCAATACTTGTTTTATCCTGATGCGATCGGCCACCACAAACTGTGGAACATCTGAACCAATGTGAAGGAGTAATTCTATTTCTTTCTCCTTGAGTTTAAACTTAATGATCTCCACTATCTGGTAGAGCAACACGTGCAGGTCGGTGCGCTCCCATTCTAGTTCCAGTTTTCCTGCTTCAATTTTGGAGAAGTCCAGTATGTCATTGATTAAATCTAATAGGGTATTGGCAGAATAATTCACCGAGTGAATGTAATCCTCCTGTACATCATTAAGCCCAGTTTGTAACAGCAGCTCCGAAAAACCGATTACACTGTTGAGAGGGGTTCTGATTTCATGGCTCATGACGGCCAAGAATTCTGATTTGGCCAAGCTTGCTGCCTCAGCTTTTTCCTTGGAGCTTTTCAGCTCAATTTCTCCTACTTTCTCATCTGTGATATCGCGAACGGCTCCTATCATTTTAATGGGCTTCCCTTCGGCATTCTTGACGATATACCCATATCCACAGACGTACAAAATTTTGCCATCAGGATGTATGACCCTATGAATGGGTTTATATTCTCCTGAGCCTTCCAGGAACTGATTTAATGTATCAAAAACAATGTCTCTGTCTTCAGGATGAATGCTATTGAACCACAATTCATAATTTACCTCATCTTGTCCTTTCTTTCGGCCAAATATCTTGAATGTTCTATCATCCCAAATAACGGTATTGCTTAGCATATCCCATTCCCAGATACCCAGTTGGGCTGAATCTGTCGCCATTTGTAGGCGCTGTTCAGACTCTTCGGCCCTTTCTTTAGCCTTTAAAAGATTGGCTTCGCTGCTCACCAGCTCTTGCTCGGCTTTTTTGCGTTCAGAGATATTGACCAGCATTTTGGCAAACACCATGAGCAGGTCTTTTTCAATCTCAGAATAAACCTTTGGCTCCCTTACAGAATCAAAGCCCACGCATCCAAGACATTTTTCTCCTAGCATCAAAGGGAAGGTGATCAAGCTCTTGATATTTTGCTCTTGCAGAATGGCTTTAAACTCATCGTCATCAGCCATAGCCGAGGTATCAAGGATTCCCCAATTCTCTCCCTTTTTATGGCGTTCTGCCCACTTATTTATCGCAGAAATAGGTAGTTCCTGAAGGTTTTCTATTTCTGGTGAGATTCCCTCCGCACACCATTCGTAGGTATTTTGGGCAATCATTTTTTGCCAATCGTACTCAATGATATAGGTGCGATCAACATTGAAAAAACTGCCGATTTTTGCTAAGGCATTGGCAATCGCGTTAGGAACCTCGGAGAAGGGGATATTGATGAATTCTGAAGCCAGTTCAATGAGGAATGCCCGAATCCGGGTTTGCTTAGCCAGGTTTTCCTCGTTCATTTTGTGCTCCGTGATATCGCGAATCACTCCAATCATTCTACTGGCATTCCCTCCCTCATCCCTAATTACATTGGCATTGGCATGAACATGACGTACTTGATCGATGGCGGGGATTACCCTGTGCACAGTATTATATTCTTTGATGCCCACCAAGGCATCTTCTATTTCTCTCTGTACCCGACTTAGGTCTTCTTGATGTAGCCTACTTGACCATGTCTCAAAAGAGATCTTATCCTTATCTCTATCATGGCCTAATAGTTCACAGGTTTTATCGTCCCACACAACGGTGTTTTCACCGATATTCCATTCCCAAATCCCAAGTTGAGCTGAGTCAATGGCCAGTTGTAAACGCTGTTCAGATTCTTCAGCCTTATCTTTTGCGGCTTTTAGTAATTGGATTTCCTTATGTTTCTCAATGGTTACATCGCGTACTACTCCCGTCATTCTCGTAGCCTCACCCTGCTCATCTCGGATCACGAACCCTTGGAAATTGAGATAAAGTTGTTTCCCCTTTGGCTGGACGATTCGGTGGGTTGAATTGTATTCATTTTTGTGCTTGATCGTCTCGACCAATTCTTCCGTTAACCTGAATTTTTCTTCCGGGAGCAAGCGATCGTACCATAAATCCCAGAGGTTTTCTTCTACCTCTTTGGTATACCCAAAAAGTTCATAGACTTTGCTATCCCAAACAATGGTGTTGTCGAGTAAATTCCATTCCCAAATTCCCAGTTGAGCTGATTCTACCGCTAGCTTTAAACGCTGCTCAGAGTCCTCTGCCTTTTCTTTGGCTTCCAAAAGCCTTGCCTCACTGTTGATTAGCTCTAGTTCCGCATGCTTTCGCTCGGTGATGTCTGTGGCAATGTAGAGCAGTTTGTTCTGCCCCATGGGAGTACCCCTTCCCTCAAACCACACGGTTTGCCCTTCAAATGTTAGAGGGTAGCTTATTTTTCCAGATGTGTCCTTATCTAAACAATGTTGGATAAAGCTTAGAAAGGCATCCGCCTGCTTTTGAGGGAAAACCTCATGAAGGGTTTTGCCTATGAGTTCTTCAACCGGTGCATAGCTGAATTTGTCCTGATTTTTGGTCGGTGCAGCACTTATGTAGGTGCCATGGTAATCAATCTCGAAAACAAGATCCTCCATGGCGTTAAAGAGGCTGCTAAGCCTGGTAGAAGTGCGCAAAGCATTTTCCTTAGCCTCCTTGAGGGTGAGTTCTTGTTTTTTCTGTAAGCTAATATCCCTCTCAACCGCTATCCAGTGGGTAACCCAACCTGTCTCATCTAATAAGGGAGTAAGGGACATATTGGTCCAGAACTCTTCCCCATTCTTTTTGTAATTGATCAGATCATACTCGCATGGCTCCCAGCTTTCCAGAGATGCCCTGATTTTATCCAATATGCTCCGATCTGTTTTGGGACCTTGTAAAATTCGAGGCGTTTGTCCAATCAATTCTTCTGGGGTATAACCCGTCATTTCGCAAAAGGCCCTGTTGGCAAATACGATCTTCGGCCCAGGTAAATCATAGGATTTGGCTTCTGTAATCAACACCGCATCTTTGGTGGTTTTGATGACCGATTCAAAGAGCCTGAGTTCTTCTTCTTGTTTGCTTCTACTATGGTTTTCTAAATATCCTGAATGTGAAGTATAAATGTCATGCGCTTTGAGGGAAGCTGATTCGAGAGTGGGCTTGGATATGCCAATAGAGGCGTATTCATCTACTTCATGGAATTGCTTTTCTCCTTGGGTCGCGGGTAATTTTTTTAAGTCACTTATCCCTATTAAGATCACGTCTTCGGATTGGAGCCAATGAGGGGTACAACTAGCTCTATATTGACTTCCACGTACTTCCCAGGTGAGCGAAAAGTCTTTTAAGTTGGCAACCTTTGGTCCCTCACGCTTTGATAATCTCTGTAAAAATGTCCGAGAAGATTTGCATAGATATTGGTCGAGTTCAAATGTGTATGGATTCCCCTTGAGACCTAAGAAGGAAAAGAGCCTTTTGTCTGCGTGTACAACCTTGCAGTTTCCCCTTTCAAAGTAGAAAAGTCCAAACGTAGCATGCTCCAGATAAAAATGGGAAGAATCACTGCCAGGGGCCAGCTCGTTGAATAAGGCAAAAAAATCTTTCATCACTTTTGTTGCTTGGGGTGCCGGAGCAACTACTTGTTCCTCATCTCAATAAGTTAACAAACCTTCCTGATACTTATTTTTACCCAGCCATTCTCAAGAATGTGCGTGATGTTAGGAAAGTAAGTTTTTGGTAGGCAAAATATTAGCTCGGTAAATTTTAAAAAATCGTATTAATGGGATAGTACGCAATTTTACTCCCAAAATCGCCTACCTAAGTCTCAGGCAGAGAGGGAGATCAGGGCACAGTGTTCCTTTGAGATGGCGTAAGCCTAATGGATGATTTGTCCAATCTAATCAAGCCCAAAAAGCATGAAAAGATGAAAGTCTAAGCTCTTCAGGGAGACAAGGTGCTCACGCCTAAGGGGCGAGCATAATAGGGGCAGCATGAAGGTTTAGAACCGGAGGATGCTAGCTAAGCCCTTTTCTTTGTGGTTAGTCAATTCATCCCTTTTTTACCCGTTTCTCCTGAGATTATGGGAGGGAATGAGCCTTCTGCTCAGCCAATACGGGCACCCATTTTTGCAGACATTGTTTTACTGACTTGAGGGTGATGGGCTTGCTAAGAAAGTCCTGCATGCCGGCCATGGTGCAGCGCTCGCGATCCTCAGTAAACGTATTGGCGGTGAGGGCAATGATGGTAGGTTGTGCACTGCTTGCCCCCATGGATCGGATCTGTCTGGTTGCTTCTACTCCATCCATAACGGGCATTTGGATGTCCATGAATATCAAGTCAAAGGTCTGTGTTTTTAGGGCCTCTACCGCCTCTGCTCCATTCCCGGCCACGGCGGCCTCTACCCCAAATCTTTGTAACATTTTGAGCGCCACTTTTTGGTTCACACGATTGTCCTCGACCAGGAGGACAGAATATGTCGATAGATCCAGCTCTGAATGGGTAAGAGCCTCAGGCTTTGACTTTTCAGTGGTGGAAGCGGCTTTTTGAGTGACCAAAAGCTGTGAAACGGCATTTTCTAGCAGACTTTGTCCTGCAGGTTTGCGAAGTATAAAGTTGAATATTTCCCGGCTTTTGGGAGGCTGATCCTGGGTGCTAAGTAAGATCATGGGAAGCGTGGCCAGGTCGGCTTTATGTCTGATATATCTGGCCAAGGTAAGCCCATCTAACTCAGGCATCTGATCATCCAGGATGGCAAGGTCCCATGACAAGGAGCGATCCTCTTCCAGGATGATTTTCAGATCAAGTGGTTTGGAGAAAGCTGAGACGATGGCCCCTTTGCTTTGGAGTTGGGACTGCAAGATGCCCAGGGCAGTAGAATTGTCGTCTACGAGCAGGATATGTTTACCGGTCAGGTCTAGCTTGGGTGATTCTTGCAGAGTTAGTTGTGCCTTTTTTAACCTTACCTGGAAAAAGAAGGAGGTACCTTTACCCTCTTCACTTTCCACCCAGATGCTCCCATCCATCAGGTTTACCAGTTGTTTTGCGATAGCCAGCCCGAGTCCCGTTCCTCCATACTTGCGAGTAGTAGAGGCATCTACCTGGCTAAAAGACTGGAAAAGCCGACCAACCTTTTCGGCTGGGATGCCGATTCCTGTATCTGCCACCTCGAACTCTAGCATGGTGCTGGCTGTGTCCTCTTCTATCTGCCTTGCTTTCAATATGACCTCACCTTCGGAGGTGAATTTGATGGCGTTGCTGAGTAGGTTCATTAAAACCTGACGTAGCCTCCCGACATCCCCATTGAGATGAAGCGGTCCGGGGCATTCGATTTCATAGGCGAGCTCTACCTGCTTAGA
>CAZFPQ010000216.1:0-12424 GCA_964521065.1 uncultured Bacteroidia bacterium
GCCTAGAATTATGGTACCAATAGATAACACTTTGAGGCCAGCTGTCCCCAAGATCCATACCCGTATTTTGGAGATATTTGCCCTGTTTTGATTGATGGTGTAGTAGATCTAGGAGACAACCTTGATTTACAAGATTTAACGACTTATTTGCAGCCTTCTTTTGCAACCTGGGTAGCAATCCCAGATCACTACCCTTTCGTACGGGTTGATGGTCTGGCAATTATGCCGAACCACCTTCATGGAATCCTCTTTTTTGAGAAATCACACAAGATTGATTGGAAGCAGGATCGTCTCTTTTCATTCTTGGGGAAGGGGTGAAAAATCATTGATTCCCACCAGGAACCTCATCCAAGCTATAGTACACCGGCAATCCTCGCTCCTTGGCGATGGCCACGTCTTGGTCTGCTCCTTTGGAAGCGCCTTCGATGCGCAACACGGCATCACATTTTTCTAGCAGTCGGTGGGCTACGGGGTATTGAATCTCTTGCCAGACTTCATCCCCAGGCTGCTGAGAACCCGCCAGATTCAATAGAGGCAGGGCCACCCACTCTCCAATCATGGGCACGTGGCCCTTGCGAAAAAGGGGCAAGGCCATGGCCTCTAGACGTTCCAGGTTCGCTTTCATCAAGGCAGGGTCATCATTGGTCCCACTGCGATAGGGACCCGCAATTAAGATTAGCATAGTAGAATTAGATTTTGATCCCAAATACGCCCTCTGAACACAGAAAAAGATTAAGGTACCTTAAGAAATCTCCTCCGCGCTGCGATTGGCGCGAATGGTACTCAAGAATTCTGGGGTGATGCCTAGGTAGGAGGCAATTTGTTTTTGGGTCAGATGCTGGGCGATGTGGGGATATTTCGTCAAGAAATATTGATAGCGCTCCTCTGCACTTTGAGATAAGCCTCGAATGGTCCGCAACTGTTCTCTGATATAGGCCTTTTGAAAAATGATGCGAAAAAACCGCTCAAACCTAGGCTGTTGTGCTAGCAGGGCATCCATGTCATCAATGGAGAGCTTCAGCAATTGGGTGGGCTTTACGGCTTCGATATGGAGCATAGCAGGCTGGCGATCGGCAAAGGCATACATATCCGTGATCCACCAATCCCTAACCGCAAACATGATGGTGGATTCTTTGCCAGATTCATCCAAAAAATACGCCCGCAGCATCCCTTGATTGACGAAATAAATATAGTGGCAGGCGTCCCCTTTTGCCTGCAAAAGGGCTTTTTTCTTCACTGTTTCTGCCTGTAAGAAACCGGCAAGGGTCTCTTTTTCCTCGGCGCAAAGAATTAGGTGTCGCTCTATGTTGTCTATGATCAGGTCGCAATCCATGAGGTAGATGTAGCTCAATTTCCCCAGCCACAATAGGCAAAATCTGCCACATTTCACCAGACCCTCAACAGCAATTTATTTCGCGGTAGGTGTAGCCAGCATTTCTGCGATCAATCGGGCCAAAGCCGGGGCCTGATCCTCTTGTAAAAAATGCTTACCAGGCAGCAGATGAAATCGATCTATTCCCAGTTGGTCCCGGATGGGATACCCATAAGCCTCTGGGGTCAACGCTGGATCAAATTCGCCCCAGATGACCTGCTTTGGCACCTCTAACTGAGCCACGGCATTTCGATATAAGTCTTCCTTTGCTGGAGTAGGCTCAAAATGGCGCATGATCTTCAAAAAAGCTCGCCCTCTATCCTCTCGTTTGAGCAAGTGCACATAAGCTTGCGCCTCAGCGAGTCCAAAGGCCGTTCGGTTTTCTACTCCTTGCAAATACATCAAAATTCGTAAAGCAGGCGGTATAAGGGTCGCTACATACAACTCCCCCAAACCTCTCACCTCAAAAGGCCGCATTACCCAAGGCTTTTGGAAGCTTCCGACTCCCACCAACAAGGTATTCAGAATGGTCAGGGAAGCAATCCGCTCAGGGTGATTCGCCACCAGTTCAAAGCCGACAGGGCCTCCAATGTCGTGGACCACCAAATGAAAGCGCTTCAAGCCCAATGCCTCTGTAGCTTCTGAAAGCCATTTGCCCAAACCCGTCCAAGAATAATCAAACTCCTTCGGCCGTTGACTTAGCCCCAATCCAGGCAGGTCGAGGGCTAGGGCTCGGAAGCCCTTTTTACTCAGCTCAGACAAGACCTTTCGATACAAAAAAGACGAGGAAGGTACACCATGAATACAGAGGACAGGTTCACCTTTGCCCATTTCGGCGACGAAGGTGTTCACACCGCCTAGGTCGACATAGCGGCCGTTGGCTTGATGAGCGGATACGAGGGAGGGAAGCTTTGACATAGGGCAAGGGCATTGATGCTACAACAGACTGGGCATTTAGATGGACCTACCTAGAAAACATTTAATGGCATTGAATATACAAGTCAATCCCAAGCAAGTGGACATAAGAAAGACGGTAGTCGAGGTACGGGGTATGTTTCGGTGATCCCCCATCCCTGTAGTCATAGCTCTATTACCCGTACCCCGAATTCTCTTGTCCATGCGCTTAAGTCTGAAAGGATTTGCCTACATGCCTCGTCCATCAGCAGCTACATACATAGACGAATGATCAAGGCTTTTGATCTACCTGGGCTGTACATTTTTTATCTCCTCGCTGACAATCACCCCTCTTCGTATAGCTCTAAGGGCAAATCATCGGGATCGGCGAAAAAGGTAAAGCGCTTCCCGGTATGTGGATCAACCCGAATGGCTTCGGTATGCACACCTTTTTCCTGAAGCTGTATCACCGCTAAATCTAAATCCTCCACGGCAAAAGCCAGATGTCTCAAGCCTCGGGCTTCGGGGCGAGAAACCCGTACGGGTGGATCTGGAAACGAAAACAGCTCGATGATGTATTCACCATGCAGGCTCAAATCGCACTTGTAGGAGTCTCGGGCTTCACGATAGACTTCTTGTCTCACTTCTAACCCCAACACCTCGGTATAAAAGTGCTTCGAACGGGAGTAATCTGAGCAGATAATGGCGAGATGATGTACAGATTTTAGCATAACCACAAGATACACATCTCGCGGCATGTGGACGGATAGTCCGTGTTCATGTGGCTAGAAGGGGAGATTGGCAGATCCAGAGCAGGCACAGGAGATAAAATATAGTTTTCCTTCTATATTGGATCAAAAACACGCTCTATGCTTCGTTACCTACTCCTATCTATCCTAATCAGCAGCAGCAGTCTTTTTGCCCAAATGCCTCAGATCTTATCTCCCCGCGAAGCAGCCAAGGTTCATGATCGATGGTTGGCAACCCGTGCCCAAACCGTGCTCCCTATGCTGATGCAGCGAGCCGAAATTGACATGTGGCTGCTCATCAGCAGAGAATACAATGAAGACCCCGTACTCGAGACCATGCTACCCTCAACTTGGATGGGCGCGCGGAGAACCACCATGCTGCTCATTTACTGGGATGGAGACAGTTTAGAAACCCTGGCCTGTGCCCGCTATGGGGTAGGAAGTTTATTTCGCGGCGTGTGGGACAAAGAAGAGCAAGCCGATCAGTGGGCCCGCTTGCTAGAGCTGATTGAAGAGAGAGATCCCCAGCAGATCGCGGTTAACCGATCGGAGCACTTTGGCTTGGCCGACGGCCTTTCTGCCTATCACCATGATCAACTGATGGAGACCCTGCCTCCACGCTATCAAAAACGCGTGGTATCTGGTCAAGATTTGGCCATTGGCTGGTTGGAAACCCGCAGCCCTGAGGAAATGGTGGTATATCAACAAGTCTGCCGCATCGCCCATGAAATCATCGCCGAGGGGCTTTCAGATGAAGTGATTCAGCCAGGCGTCACCAGCACTGACGACGTAGTCTGGTATTATCGCCAGCGCATTGACGAGTTGGGACTTGGGGTGTGGTTTCATCCTACGGTAGACGTACAGCGAGCGGATCCTGAGAACCAAGAGAGTCAAAGAAGCTTTTCGCGTCGCCCTGATCAGGCCATCATTCAGCCGGGCGACCTCGTCCATGTGGATTTTGGCATTACCTACTTAGGCTTGAATACCGATACCCAGGAAAACGCTTACATCCTCAAAGCGGGTGAAAAAGAAGCCCCAGATTACCTGCAAGCAGCCTTTCAAAAAGGCTTGCGCCTGATGGATATCTTGACCGAACAGTTTGAAACTGGTCGCAGTGGCAATCAGATCTTGGCCAAGGCACTCCAACAAGCCCGTAACGAAGGATTGAAGCCCACCATTTATACCCATCCCATTGGGTATCACGGACATGGGGCCGGACCCACCATTGGTTTATGGGACCAGCAAGGAGGCGTTCCTCACAAAGGAGATTATCCCCTTTATCCCAATACTGCCTATTCCATTGAGCTCAACACCGCTGTTTTTCTCCCCGAATGGAACAAAGAGATCCGCATGATGATGGAAGAGGATGCCTTTTTTGACGGAAAACAAGTCCACTACATCGATGGCCGACAAACCGAGCTATTCCTAATCCCTCGCCCAAAGTCTCACCTTGGAGAAGCAGGGGAAATGGGAGGACAACGGTAGGAGGAGGGGAATATGGTATAGTGAATGAGTTAAGGAGTTAAGGAGTTAAAAATAGGTAAGGAGTGAAAGCTGTATGAGGTGGTTAACTCTTAGCTCAATTCATACGACTAGACAACAAGAAAAATTGGATAGGATTGAAAGCTAAGTTTTGATTCCTGTCCATCTTGTTGATCCTGCTACCACCAAATGGGGCCGTAGAAAAGGTCTATTGGCATGAACTCATTTTACTCCTTAGCTTATAGTCCACATCTTGTTTTCTTCCGTCCATCTGCTCAGGCACTTGGACGGAAGAAATCGGGGTAGAGCGGTACAGGTAGCTATAGAGAATAAATGAATACCCAACATACCCCATACTCCCGTACCCCGATTACTGTTTCTTATGTCCATTTACTCAACGTCACTTCCCTGTCAGGGTGTCTTCCACATTGCCGCAGTGAAGCATTTCGTCGCCAAAATAAGGGTTAAGCACCTCGGTTTCTCCGCTGATCCAATCGGCCCCATTGAAGTCATCGGCCATGGGGCAATGCTGAATAAAGAATTCTCCCTCTCCTATGCCAAAGGTCTCTGCGGCTTCGATCAAGGCAGAAGACAGGCCTTTGAATTCCTTTCGCTGAGCCGTTAGGTTTTTGGCCTGGTTGAGATCTTGCCCGTGGGAGCTTAGCAGAGACTCCAAGCGACTGGCGGCATCCTGTAAATGAGATGGAAGCTGATCAAAATCCGTTTGAGCCAATTGATCTAGCCACTTTTGAAGGTCTCTTCCGGCAGCACTTGAGTCAGAGTTGACCAAGGCATCTTTGATCGGCAGGTAAGCCTGGATCAGCTTGCTCAACTGCTCTTGAAACCCCTGGGGCGTCTCATTCACCAAGTCTTGGGACTCAGGCGTAGAGGCAGGTGGGGGCGTCACCCAGCGATTCATCATACTTGCTTGGTTGTTGAGCTGAGCCGCAGCATCGAGGGTAAAGCTTCCTTGGGTCACCACCTCATCGCCAGATTGGAGACCCCTTAATGCGACATATGCATCTCCTACTCTTTCTCCCAGTTCCACCTCTTGATAGCGAAAAGAAGGCAGTACTTCCCCAGAGAGTTTCAGGTAAACTACGGATCTCTGCCCGGTCCAGAGAACCGCGGATTTGGGGACCAGCAATTGCCCTTCCTGATTATGGGAAGATAACAAAGTACCTCTTACGAACATTTCGGGCTTGAGGCTCCGATCAGGGTTTGCTATTTCTCCACGCACTGCGGCTACCCGCGTCTGCGAATCAATGAGCGGATCGATGAAAGTAATTCGGGTAGTAAAGGTCTTGCCAGGAACCGAGGGAGTAACAAACTGCACCTGATCTCCCACCGCAATCTGAGCCAAATCCTTTTCATAAGCATCCAACAAAACCCAGACCCGACTAAGATTCACCAGGTCAAACAGGGCCTCGCCACGTTGCAGGTAGTCTCCCACCGAAACCCTCCGTACGCTCACTACCCCAGAGGCATCGGCGTATAGGTCCAAGGTTTCCTGAATGTTTTTCGATTCTTCTAGCTCAAGGATCTGGGCTTCAGTCAGCTTCCAAGATAGGAGCTTTTTACGGGCAGCTGCGTACAATTCAGGGTTGCGATCTTTAAGACTCAAGGCCTGGATGAGTTCTTGTTGAGCAGTAATCAAATCAGGAGAATACAGCCGAGCAATGCGCTGCCCTTTCTGGACATATTCGCCCTTAAACGAGACGTAAAGTTGCTCAATTCGCCCCGGAACGTGGGCAACTTGGGTCGCGGCCAAGCGCTCGTCAGCCTGGATTTTACCAGATAAAACCATGACTTGCCCTGCGGTCCCTTTTGCCGCCAACCTGCTTGTTTCTATTTGGGCGAGTTTGACTGCTTCTGGGGTCATTTCCAACACCAAGGGGTCGGTAGAACTGGATTCATCTAACAGGATCAAATCCATCCCGCAAATGGGACAATCACCGGGTTCATCTTGCCTGATCTGGGGATGCATGGAGCAAGTCCAGGTAGCGCTTTCGCGACTCAGGTCATGAGTGTGCTTTAAGTGGGTCTCCTCGTGAGCGGATGTTTCTGCACGAAAAAGCAAATAGCCCAATCCCAAGCCGAGCAACATCGCCAAACCAAAGCCACCGACCAGGAATAAGAATCTATGTTTATCGAAAAATGATTGCATGATTAATTCAGTTTGGATAGAAGAATCAAAAGGCCCTACATGGGCAGCCCAAGCTCGCCTCTTTTTTGGCTTCCCAAGGCTTGTCTATTGCTTCTCTAGAATGGGACATAGCGCATGATCGCGGCTTTGGCGAGATGGCTTTTGGTAACGGCTTGAAGTTGTTTCAATTGATACTCCAAGAGGAGTTTCTCTAACGAGAGCAATTCCGTCAGCTCCCCCGAACCACTCGCATAGTTTGCCTCTAGGATATTCCGCATGGACTGAGTAGTCTGGATCTGCTCCTCATAAAAACTCAGCTCAATTCGAGCTTCCTCATATTCTGCGAACGCAGCCTCTATGTTAGCAGCAAATTGGTGTAATGCGTCTTCTTTACGCGCCTCCAAGGCTTCTATTCGAAGCTCTTCCTCTCTTTCCTTTGCCTCATACCTTGCTCGATAAAGGGGAATAGATAGGGTAGCGCGAACTTGAATGGCGTCTCTCCCACTTAAATTCGGAGTCGCATCGGTTCGGGGGCCCACATTGAAGTAATCAGCGCCGATGCCTAGCATAGGCCTTCCAGCCAAACTATTGACTTGGATGGCGGCTTCTGCAGCCTTCTCCTGCAACTCATACATGCGCAGCATCGGATGACTGGCCTCTACCACGGCAAGTAAACTATCCCGATTCATGTAAATTTCGGCCATGGGAAGTCCATTATCTAGCTCAATGGAGGTGCCCAGTTTTCGGTGCAGCAGTTGATTGATGTTGGCCTGTGGTCCTCGTTTTCGATTTTCGAGTAGCCTGTTTTGCTGGGCCAATTCTTCGATTTCCAAGTCAAGTCTAAGCACATCCACCAAATTCCCCGCACCAGTAGTCACCTGGGTCTCTATCAAGGTCTTAAGAGTTTTTAGGAGTATTATTTTTTCTTGCAGAAAGCCCTGGGTAGCCTCCAATTCATATAACTCTACATAGGACTTATCCAGGTGATATCTCAGCTCCAACTCCTGCCCAGCAATCTGCTCAAAGACTGACTGGGCTTCTGCCAATGCCCAATCTTGTTGCGCTTTTAGGCTCCCAAACCAGGGAAACCTTTGCGAGACAGAGACCCTTGCTCTTTGGGGGCCTAAGCGGGTCTCTACTGGCAGGATAAAGGCCCCAAAACCCAACTCAGGATTGGGGAGCACTCCGGCTTGAGGGACTTTTTCCAACGCAGCTTGGTAGGTTAACTTGAGGGCCCTTAGCTCTTGGTTGTTTTGTACCGCCATCTCTAGCAAAGAATCTGGGGCCTGGGCCCACGCCCTGCCAACCAGGCATGTCCCCAAAAGGGTTGATAACAGTAGGATATAAAAAGATGACTTTTTCATGAGGATTATTTTAAGTCAAATTTGAGGCGCCATTCCTGCCAAAGGGAATAGAGAACTGGAACAGTAAACATGGTCAAGGTTTGCAAGGCCATGCCGCCAAAAGAGGGGATGGCCATGGGTAACATGAGCTCCGCGCCTCGCCCGGTTGAAGTAAGTATGGGAAGCAGGGCCAAAATGGTGGTCGCGGTGGTCATCATGCCGGGTCTCACTCGCCTTAAACCGGCTTCAACGACAGAATCATGGATTTCCTTCACACTTTGAGGCTTGGCTTCCCGAAAGCTATTTTTCAAAAAGGTTGCGACCAGTACTCCATCATCGGTGGCGATACCAAATAAGGCCAGAAAGCCCACCCAAACCGCTACACTTAGGTTAATGGTTCCCACCTGGAAAAGATCACGCATATGGGTTCCAAATAGGGTCACATCTAGGAACCAAGGCTGGGCGTAAAGCCCAATCATGATGAAGCCACCAGCAAAGGCGATAAATACCCCCGTAAACACCATCAAAGACATAATAGCGGATCGAAATTGGAAGTATAAAATCAGGAAGATGAGCCCCAAGGCCAGGGGGATAACTAGGGCTAGGCGACTATTTGCACGCAGCTGCTGCTCGTAATTCCCTGCGAAACGGTAGCTAATACCAACCGGCAGCACCAGCTCTCCTTGCTGAATTTGATCCGCCAAATAGACTTGTGCTTTCTCCACAACTTCTACCTCGGAGTAACCCTGCTCCCGATCAAATAACACGTAACTGACCAAGAAACCATCTTCGCTCTTGATGGATTGAGGCCCTTGCTCATAGCCTATGGTGACCAGGTCACCTAGTGGGATCTGTCCCAGGCTTGAGGAAGGAAGCAAGACCCGCTTAAGTGCTTCCGGATCATCTCTGAGTTCTCTTGGATAGCGAACTCGAATCGCGTACCGCTCCCGCCCCTCCACGGTGGTGCTCATGGTCATTCCACCGATAGCAGCTTGGATGTGTCTTTGCACATCGCTAATACGGAGACCATGGCGAGCGATTGCCTCTCGATCAATGTCTAGCAGCAGGTAAGGCTTGCCTACGACACGCTCGGCAAAGACAGCGGCCTCCTTCACTCCTTCTACTTTTTTCAGGGCCTCCCCTACCCTCAACCCAAATGCCTCCATCCTTCTCAGATCCGTCCCTCGGATCTTGACTCCCATCGGGGCGCGCATGCCCGTTTGGAGCATGATCAAACGTGTCTCTATGGGCTGTAGTTTGGGGGCTGAGGTAACACCTGGCAGGCGACTCACCCTGACAATTTCCTCCCAAATATCATCAGTACTTCGGATGTCATCACGCCACTGCCGAAAATAACGCCCATTTGGGTCGGGCATTAAGTCTCCGTTAGAATCTCTTTGGTAGATACCCGCATCGGCATCATAGGCAAACCGCAGTCGATGGCCCTCTGCATCGGTTTTGTACTCAGATTTATAGAGAATAACATTTTCGTACATAGACATGGGAGCAGGGTCCAGGGAGCTTTCTACCCGGCCCGCCTTTCCGACTACTGTTTCTACTTCGGGGATGGCCGTCACAGCCATGTCTAATAGACGCAGGTTTTTAATGTTTTCTTGCATGCCGGCGTGAGGCATGGCCGTCGGCATGAGCAAAAAAGATCCTTCATCTAGCGCTGGCATGAATTCCTGGCCTACTTGTTCGAAAACGCGATAACCCTGATACACCAAGAGTCCCACCAATAGCAGGAAAATGAGTTTAAACCGAAGCAAAAAGCGAAGGGTGGGCTCATAGAAGCGAACGACTAACAGGAAGAAGCCTATGAGTACGCCAACCAGGCCATTCACAAACAAATAGTTGCTTAGAAAAGACTTGTTTACCCCCAGGGGCACCCAGATTTTGGTCAGGAAAAATCCCACGATGAGGGCGTATATGATAGACTGAATCCAGGAGAAAGCAGACAGCCATTTAACTCGCCTTTCTCTTAGCCACTCCTGTATCACACTTAAGGTTCCGAGTAGGCTTATCAGCCATGCTAAGGGATGGAAAAAAACCAGAAAAAGCCCTGTTGCTACCAGGATTCCGCCCATTGCCAGGCGAATGCCATTTCTCCGAATACGAATAGAGAACAAGGAGTGAGCCAAGGGGGGAAGGATACTCAAGACCACGATAATGGATGCCAACAAGGCAAAAGTCTTGGTGTAGACCAGGGGTTTAAACAGTTTGCCTTCAGCCGCTTCCATGGCAAAAACGGGAAGGAAGCTGATCACCGTAGTGGCTACTGCCGTGAGAATGGCACTGCTTACCTCCAAGGCAGCTTGGTAAATAGATTCTAACAGGGATTCATCCTCGGGACCTTCCTCCATCCTTTTTACCATACTTTCTGCCATGACAATGCCCATGTCCACCATGGTTCCGATGGCAATGGCGATTCCCGCGAGGGCCACTATATTGGCCTCCACCTCTAAATAGCGCATGGCAATGAAACACATGAGTACTGCTACGGGAAGGCTTCCACTGACCAGCAAACTTGATTTGAGGTTCATCAGCATGAGCATCACCACGATGATGGTAATCAGTATTTCAAGGCCTAGCGCTTCTTCAAGGGTGCCAATGGTTTCCTTGATGAGTTGAGTCCGGTCGTAGAAGGGAATGATGGTCACCTGGGAAACAGTTCCATCTTCTAAGGTTTTGGAGGGCAGTCCTGGCGCCATTTCCGCCATCTTTGCCTTTACCTGCTCTATTATCTCCAAGGGATTTGACCCATATCGGGCCACGACGACTCCCCCTACTGCCTCGGCACCAGACTTGTCCAAGACGCCTCTACGGGTGGCGGGTCCTAAGTGGACATGGGCTACATCTCCGATGCGGATGGGAACGTGGCTCCTTGTTTTCACCACGCTCTTTTCAATGTCTTCAATCTGTTTCACATAGCCCAAGCCCCGTACGAAGTATTCGGCCAAATTCACCTCCAGGGTTTGAGCACCAACGTCCAGGTTGCTTCCTCGTATGGCTGCCATGACTTGATCTAGGGTCACTCCATTGGCTTTCATCGCCTCTGGATCTACATCCACTTGATACTCTTGGACGAAGCCGCCAATAGAAGCTACCTCTGAAACCCCTCCCGCAGAGGACAAACCTTGGCGAACGTAAAAATCCTGAATACTCCTTAGCTCTTGCGGGCTCCATCCTCCACTAGGATTTCCTGACGCATCTCGCCCCTCCAAGGTATACCAAAATATTTGCCCCAGAGCGGTGGCATCTGGCCCCAAGCTTGGCTGTACTTCTGTAGGCAAGAGGTTAGCGGGGAGCGAGTTTAGCTTTTCTAATATCCGGCTGCGACTCCAGTAGAAGTCAAGCTCATCATCAAAAATGATGTAGATGCTGGAGAAGCCAAACATGGAGTTGGAGCGAATACTTTTCACTCCTGGAATGCCTAGCATCGCCGTGGTCAAGGGGTAAGAAATCTGGTCCTCCACGTCTTGGGGAGAGCGACCTACCCACTTGGTAAAAATAATTTGTTGATTTTCGCCGATATCTGGTATCGCGTCAACGGCCACCGGATCTCTGGGCAACCCAGGAATCTCTAAGTCAAATGGCGTCGTCATGATGCCCCATCCCACGCAGATCGCCAGCAAGAGCCAAGCCAGTGGTTTATTTTCTAAAAAGAATCGAATATATCTCGAAAGCATGTTTTCCTATTTGGGTCACACAATCGGCTACGCTAGCCTGATGAGGAACTAGTCTAACCAGAATGGCTCCCGTACGCGCTCAGCATAGGGAGTCTTCACCAAAACAGGAAAATTCAACAGAGAAAGGTCTGCAGACTTATGGAAAAGTCGCTGACCAGCAAGGGAGGCTTATAATTGAGGTAATGCGTAGGGGAAGTCAGGATGGCCTCACCGCAAATAGAGTTTGAGCTAAGAAGAGGCGCAGATGAAAGAAGGGATTTCAGCAGTAAGGCCTGTCCAATTTCTACCTGAAAATCCTGATCCAGTTTCAACCACTCCGTTTCATCATCACAGCAGTCGGATTTATCATCCTTAGCTGGCATTTGATGCCTTGCGTGAAAAGGACACATGGCCTCATGGGGCTCAGGTGAATGACAGGCTTCTACTTCTAAAAAGAGAGAAATCCCCTTCAGCTCATACTGGCAATAATGCTTCTGAAATACCAACCCACCCGAGCTAAGTAGCACGGAGCAACTGAGGATGATATGAAGGATTATTTTACCCAAAATGATTATGGGATAAAATTACAAAAAATGAATAAAAGACGTAAACGGGCTGGTATTGAAATAAGAGAAATGCCTTACCTCCTTAACGCCCTGTCATGCGGCCCCCTCTTATACTTAGAGACATTAGAAGCGATCCCGAGATCGGGACTTTCAGGAAGGCGAGAGCACTGCGTTGCGAGAGAAAATGCGTTCAGATCGCTCACT
>CAZFPQ010000217.1:0-12397 GCA_964521065.1 uncultured Bacteroidia bacterium
TAAGGGCTAAGGGCTAAGGGCTAAGGGCTAAGGGCTAAGGGCTAAGGGCTAAAAAGCTCAAATTCCTTAACTTTTTAACTTTCTTAACTCCTTCACTCCCCAACTCCCTCCATTAATCTTCCATTTCAGTCGGCTCCTCGGGCTGGGGCTGGTTAAACACCTCCTGTAACTCACGACTGAGTTCTAAATGCTGATAGCTGTCCCAAAAAGAAGCGTCATATTCTCCCACCTGGTCTTTCATGTGCTGGGTAGGACTCATCCGCTTGGAGGGGGCGATGGGCCTAGCCCTGCGACCAAAGTCCCAATCTGTATAAATTAGCTGAACCGCCCAGTCAAAATAGATCTCGTCCGCTGTCTCACGTTCAGGAGCAGTGGTATATGCTTGTCCGCGTTGGCTCACATGGCTAGGATACCAGTACCCCTGCTCATAGAGAAAAGCCATTCGTCCTTGATCCCCCGTCAGTCGAAACTTATACCCCAAGGCGGCGGCAAAGGCGAGTTGCCCTCGCTCAAATACGCTCATGACCTGACTCATCCGATACTTTTTCCCTCGCTCGCTGATGTCGTACTCTATCAATGCGAAGGCCATCGTCCGAACGTCTAGGTAGATTTTTCCTTGATATAGTTTTTTTCTTAGCTTCTTAGCTTGATCGAAGCCTATGACCCACACTTCTCGGTCTTGATATAGGGTAGTACCTTCTATTTCATAGTCATACAACCTGAAGTTCTTTTCCTCTAAAAAATGATAGCTCTTGGGGCGGGAATTTACCTGCATGGCCATCAGACTTTGTGGATGCCCCGCACCAGAGGAAACGGTCAAATTTTGCAGCTTTTGAGGAGTAGTTCGATGGCGCCCTTTTATCAACTCGGCCTGGCTACCTGGGCTTGGTTCCAATCCAGAGGGAGTTTTGTAAACTGAAAGTACAGCCTCTGAGATTTCTACATATTTCCCATTTTCTCGGATCAGTTCTCGGAAAAAGGCTTCTCCATTCAGGGGTTCAAATCTATAATTGTCATCTACCGCAGCCAGGGCTTGTCTCAGTAATTCTTCAGCCCCCACGGGTCGTATCAACACCGAATCTAGGGTCACTCCTGCAGAAAAGAGGGGGATACGGATCTCATCATCATCTTCTAAGGTTTCCAGAGGCAAGGCAGCCGTTTGATACCCTACATAGGATATCAGCATGGTATCAGACTCAGCACCCGTGGGCAATTTCAGGGCAAACCTTCCCTCTTCATTGGTGATGATGCCCCCTCCCTCTTGAACCAATCTTAGCTGGGCAAATGCCAGGGGTTGGCCACTTTCCTGGTCTAGCACTTGCCCACGCAAGACCGACTGCGCAGACAGTTGAATGGGAAAGATTAGGGTTAACAAGAATAGGTAAAAAGCTTGGTGCATGATTGGTTTGATATGAGAAGGTCCTTATTGGCAGATAATTACATAAAAGGAACGCGAGCCCTAAGGCTACAGATTGCCCTCTTCTTTTGGGTCCGCGCTCTTATCCCTGTCTTAAGTACTTGGACAGCAGAAATCGGGGTGTGGCGGTACGGGCTATGGGTATAAGGATAAATGAATACAGCAACAGACCCCGTACTCCCGTGCCCCGATTACCGTTTTTCTTAGGTCCGCTTACTTAGATGAAAGATCTGAGAAGGGAGTTGCATGGGCTTACAAAACAAAAAAGCCCGACGTTGAAAGTCAGGCTTCACTTTATTCTATTTGAGAAACTTACTCATTACCTGCAGACTCAAAGTCATAGGTCAAGGTAAAGCGCAGGGTGTTCTGTAGAGGGTGATTTTGCTCGAATGGAATCAGGTAGGCGAAATGCAGGCCGAATACATTGTAGCGGATGCCGCCGCCAACATTGATAAACTTACGGTTTCCATACAGCTCGGGCTCATGGAAGTATCCTGCACGCACGGCAAATAGCTCACGGTACCAGTATTCTGCTCCTACTGCAATGTTTACTTCACCCAACTCTCCGCCAAATCCTGCAGGAGAATCTGCAAAGCTTCCAAAGTAGCCATCTAGGAGAGGCTTATCAGATCGGCCTCCACCACCGGTGATTCCGGTAGAATCAAACAACACAGAAGGCACCAACAACTTATTGAAGTCATTGGTCAGGGTGATGGTGTTGTATTCATCGATAAAGAACTTGAAAGCGTAGCCAATCCGCAGGTTGGTGGGAATGAAGTCTCTATCACTTTGAGACTGGGTGTAAGACACCTTGGGACCGATGTTGGAGATATTGATTCCAGAAGAAAACTCCACGGGTAGGTTACTTTGCCCACGGATCACAAAACTCTTCTTATACAAGAAAGATATATCCCCGGAAACTGAGTTCACAGGGCGTAGTTCGGTGTTGAGGTTTCCAGCAGAATTCAGGCGGCTGTTATAATAGCGTAAACTGATGGCGCCGGTAAGTACCTCCGAAATTTTCAGGGCGTAGGCTAGGTCTAGGGCAAATTCACTGGGATTTTCTTCTCCAGTAGCCTGACCTAACTGGTCGGTAAGCTGGATGGTACCCAAAGAGAAATACCTCAAAGAAGCTCCCAAGGTTCCTACATCACCCGTACGATAGTAACCGCTCAAATACATCAGGTTGATGTCCGGGATGCCCAGTGAACGCAACCAAGGTGAATAATTCATCGCGAATCCCATCTGCCGATCGATGAATGCGAGAGAAGAGGGATTCCAGTGCATCGCATTGGCATCATCTGCGATGGCTACGCCAACTTCACCCATTCCTCCGCTGCGGGAGTCAGGGGCAACCATTAGAAAGGGAACTGCAGTGGTGATGGTTCGGCTTCCTCGAGTTTGGCCAACGGCATTTCCGCTTTGACCCATCAGAAACTGGGGAAGTATGAGCAACAGGGATATTAATAGCCCAAAAAACGTGACTTTCCTCATAATCAGTGCTACCGTTATAGGTACAAATTTGATGTAATCGTGTGAATGTGAACGTGTGATTAGTAGCGCTTTCTTTATAGGCAGGAAAGATTAAGATGTCTGAATTAAGACAAATTTAATACAAGTCTAGTGTTCTTTGCTAATGTAATCGAGGAGAATTGTAACTCGGTTGGCTCTTGCTCAAAATTTATCTACTCCCCTACCGATCCTGTAGATGGCTCGGCAGGGGAAAAAGATCTATTTAATCAGTACCAATTTTCGGGCCTGACTTACTTGATCACCGGTTTCAAGATTAGAAATCACCACCTGGAAAACATACATCCCGCTGGCCAACTCTTGTCCTTGTTCCCCCACGTCCCAAGTCAACTCATCATACACATTGCCCGTAGCCTCAAAGTCATTACTCATCCGCGTAACGACCCGTCCATCGGTGCTCATCACCTGGACGGCAACCCTCAAATTGGCCCCATCTTGGTTGTGGGTAATGCGAAAACGTCCCTGCTGACTTTGACTGCGATCTAAGGGATTGGGGTAGAATAAGATTTGATCCAAGGCCATTTCTAAATCACTGACGACCAAAAAGGTCGTCGTGTCTTCAGATGCATTATTGGCGACATCCCAAACTCGAATCCTCAACTGATGTTCACCCTCAGAGAGGTCTTCTAGTGGGTAGCGGATGGTTCCCGTTTGATAGCTCCCGGGCAAAGCTTGGTAATAGTCGTTGAGGACCAATACATTTTCTTCATTTTGGTCCAATACCGCGATGATCTCTCGCCCGATTCCGTTGCCCGTGGTATTGATGCCATTTTCATCGGAGACCACTGCAAACAAGTCTGGATTAGGGCTGGTAATGCCCCCATCAAGCCAACTGCTATCATTGATAAACAGCTCTACTTCGGGGCCCTCTACATCCTTGGTAGCATTGGGATCCGTTCCTCCGACATATAGGTTATCAATACAACCAGCTCCGTCCGTGTTCCCGTCTTGAAAGTATAGGCTGATCTTTCCGCGCCCATTTTCATAGGAGATATCAATAGGAACCACAAATTTGAAGTCAAACTCACTATTTTCTGCTGGCGCTTGTCCCCTAAAAATTCGGTTGTTTTGCCAACGGAAGGTGTAGGCTGCCCGCTGGGTGACGTAGGTTCCAGGTTTATCAAATACATCGATGGCCATTTCCGCATCGGTATCCGGCAATACGTTGCCAAATTCATCTTCAAGCACGCCACGCACCTCTACCAAGCCCAAGGAGCGAAGGGTGTCAGGAATAGAAGGATCTACTGGCCGGTCGTTGATATGGGTAATGCGCACGCGCTTTTGCGGGTAATTGAGCATCAGCCCGGGGTCTCCTAAAAGGGTAAAATTCCGGGAATTGATGTTGGTACCTGAGCCATTGGCAAAGGAGCTGTTTTTGGTGCGCATCATCACCTCTCCCATGGTGAGGTAACGCCCTTTGAGGGAATCGAAGGTGAATACGTGCCGGTAAAAGTTGGTATTCAGGGCAGCGTTAAAGGAGGAATACACCAGTCTTCCCGTAGTAAAGAGCGCAATGGCCCCTGAGTTTGGGCTCATGACCAGCAGCTCCCCTCCAGACCGCTTAGCAGGGTTATCATAGCGTCCATACTCACAGGTGGCCGTGACTACTGCAGGATATCGACCTTCGTTATTGAGGTCAGCGATATCTGAGTTTTGGAAGATGCTGGCGTAAGACCAAGCATTTTCTCCTCCATGCCCCGTATAATTCAGGATTAGGCTACCTTTTTCCATGGCCTCCAACAAGGCTTTACGCCCCTCGGGAAAAGCCTCCGCGCCAGCGGTTACCACCATGCGGTAGTTATCCATGAACAACTTATCTACCTCCAAGCAAGGAGCTTGGTCTTCGATTAAATTGGTATAGCTATCAGCCTGTTCGATGTGGAAGATCTCGATTCCCCTTTCGTTTTCACGATAATCCCCAACCAGCACGATGCGGTTACGCCAGGCCCCAAGATCTTCACCGGTTGGATTGGTCGCGTAGCGAATGATTTTGTCAACGATCTGATTTCCCTGCTCAACCGTCTCGACAGGCAATCGCCCCATAGCAACATCAATGAGACTTACATCGGTCACATTGTCGCCATCAATCCCGGAGCTTTCCCCCCAAAAACCATCTTCCTCGTCCATCATTCCATAAAAATCATCACTAGAATAGGATCGGACGGGACTATCTGAGTCACGGCTTTGGTAGGGTGGCACAAAATTGCTGCGGGCATTGGTCGCTTCGCTAACGTATTTGTAGATGTAGGAACCATCGCCAAACAGGCACACAAAACCTGGAGTCAAGCCACCTGACTTGAGGTACTGCATGCGAATAAAATCTCTGATAGCGGTGGGGTCCATCTTCCCGCTAGAAAATTCGTTGAGAATTTGGTCCACGGTAACTACTGCAGCGCTGCGTTGATAGTGGTCTCGATGGAATTGAGCGAGTCGCTCTGCGGGTCCAACAAAGGCCGGGTGAGTCACCACCAGATAGTCCACCAAAGGCAGCGCATGAAGATTTTGATTGTTGAGAGGTGATCCAGATACAGGCACCTTATCTGCATCTCTAAAGACCGCCAAGCGAGTATAATCCTCAGCAGAAGCCCTTACTTGTAGGATTCCACCGCTCAGGCTGCTAGGAAGTAAAGTCACATCCAATGGATCGCTAAGATCCCAAGCCTGATAAGCCGCTGAAGCTCCTGAGAAATCCAACTGGGCAACTTGCCCAACCCCAACCCCAGCTTGGATAGAACCAATCCAGGCAGGGCGATTTGCTAAGCTCAACCCTTGATCATATTCTACTTCAATCCAATCCAGCCACCCTTCAGCACGACTGGAATTGTTATCTAAATAGCCGATTTTAAGACGTAGGGAATCATTTCCATTGACGGCGTCAGGCCCTAAAAGATAGTCCCCGGCTCTGCGGTAATAGTATGTAGCTACGTCGCTAGACAAATTAGCCGCATTGATGGTGATGGTACCCAACTCTTGACCTCTGTCATCTTCAACCGAGAAGAAAGTGGGCACTTCCGCCCGGGCTGCGCCCAAGACTTTGACTCGAATATCCCCTCCTGGTTTCACATCTGGCAAGTGGAACCGAAACTCTTGGTTATTGCTGGTACTCAGTTGTTCCCCCAACCAAATGCGACCTGACTGCATGGGATTGACCATGGTCTCTTCGTGGAACAGGAAGTTACGGGTTTGGTCTACCGTGTAGGTCGACGGTCCAGGATCGGGGGCAGGAGCCACTCGCTTTCCCGTTTCTACTCCTATCCTCAGATAATAATAATTCGTGTCCGCGTAATCATGTAGGCGGTGGCGAAAGAGCTGAGATTCGCTGTTGTATTCCCAAGTATGAGGCCCTTCCGCATAAAAAATCACTTGATCTCCTCCATCAAATGAGCCATCGCTTTCTCCTCGAACCAAAATCGCATTTTCGACTAAGTCATCGACCCGGTCCAAAGCATTGGATTGTGGGAGCATGCCGCCACCATTGCCAAATATCTGGATCTGCCGTGGATTCAGGCTACCGACGTTAACGCCTAAGTTGCTAAGAAAGCTCTGATCCAAGCGATATAGGCCAGACTCAACGATTCCAATCTTATACCATTGCCCGTCGTTGAGCACGGAATTAGCTGCAAAATCTTGGCCTTGTGTAGTCACAAGGCTTGCAAGCAATATGAAAAATAGGAAGGTATGCTTCATTGCTTTTTTCCAGTTAGCTGCTAAGCTTGAGTAGGATGTATTCACTCCAAATTGCAGAATAGGATTTATACCTCTGAACAACTCGAAAGTGGATTAGTAGTTTCCTAGATTTTCTACTGAATACTCAAATTTACAGAAAAATCCTCCACCTCTATGGGTAAAAAAAGGGCCATGTCAGCTGGCTTACAAGATTGGCTATCAACTCCCTGAACATACTCCGCATTCTTCTAGCAAGCGGCTTGAGCAGGTGGACATAAGAAAAACGGTAAGCGGAGTACGCGAATACGGGGTATATGGTAGCAAATATCCATTCACATAACTATAGCTCCATAACCCGTTTGCTTCTGTCCAAGTGCTTGGCTGGACTTGGGCCAAATACTGGTCCTAACCCATAGTGACGTAGCCTTTTCGATTCCCGGAATCTTCGATCCGCAGGCCCTACCTTTTTCATAGTTCCGCCACTAGCTTTTAATATTGGTGGTCTTATCAAGCGTAATGTCGCCTACGGCGAGCCTTACTTTTTTGAACCTGACCGCGCCGATTTCCCTCGAAATAGCCCGCTATTCCTCAAAAAATCTGCTTGTCAGAACCAAAAAATCCAGCGTTTCGGCTCGAAATACCAAAACCCAAATAGCCTCGTAAATTGGACAACTATGCGAGCAATTGATTTCATATTAAGCCAAAGGGATAAGCAACAGGAAATCATGCTGATCTTGCACGAGTTCCTGCTAGAGCATGAGCAATTCACAGCCAAAATCAGCTATGGCATCCCATTTTACTATCGCAAGCGATGGGTATGTTACCTAAATCCGACCAAGGATCAAGGCGTAGAACTGGCCTTTACTCGAGCCAATGAACTGAGCGATGAAGGGGGGCTGCTAGACTTTAGAGGTAGAAAACAAGTCGCAGGCTTGGTTTTATACGAGTCAGATGAAATCCCCTTGACTGCCATCCAAAGCCTTTTAGAGGAAGCCATTGAGTTGGATAAGCAGGGATGATCAATTTTCCCTCAGAATCTCCCCTGGATGCTGTCGCTTGGTCCGCATCACCTGAAAGCCAATGGTCAGCAAAACAAGGAAAACCAATACACAGAGGGGCAAAAGAAAGGACAAAACAGAAATCTCAATGTGGTAGGCAAAGTTGGTCAACCATTGGGAAAGGAGGTAGTAGCTGAGCGGAACAGCAATTAAGCTACTAATCAACAAGGCCAGTCCATACTCCTGACTCACTAGTAAAATCAACCTATCCCATGAAGCCCCAACGATCCTTCGGATGGCCAATTCCTTGCGACGCAATTGCAGGGAGTAGGCCACTAGCCCAAATAGGCCTATCAAGGCGATAAGTACAGCCAAAAAGGTCAAGGAAATTACCAATTCTACCTGTTGGCGCTCCCCACGATACAGTTGGTCATATAGGTCGTCCAAGAACTGGTACTCAAAGGGGTATTGGGGGAATAGCCTTTGCCAAACTTCTTCTACGGCACCTATGGTAGTGGCCATATCGCCTGTACCTAACTTGAGCAGAAAGGTTCGCAACCAGATTTGCTCGACCAGCATAACGGTCGGGTCTACTTCATTTTTTAGGGTTTCTTGATGCACGTCTTTGACTACCCCAGTGATAGGTCCGGGTGCCAATTGAAAATTGCCGATCGACCAACTAATTTGCTGCCCCACCGCCTCCTCTGGCTTAGCAAAGCCCAGCTCTCGCATGGCCGTCTCATTGATGAGATAATTTCTGGATTGCTCTCTAAAATAGCGTTCAGGTGTCAAAGATTCACTAAAAACGGGAGGATCCTTAAATCGGTAGCGGCTGCTTAGATCCTCTCCGGCCAACAATTCCGCACCGACCGTTTCCAAGTACCCAGGACTGATGACTTGAATATCCATCATTTTAGCATCAGCAGGATCGGCATTCGCTCCTAAAAAGGTCTGGCCTACATCCCGAATTTCTCTGGAGGGAACTTCCATACAGGCCCCCACCGATAAAACGCCTGGGATTCCTTCTAGCTGAGCACGAAATGCGGGATAGCGATCTGTTACAGGATTGGGAATGCGTGGAATGGCTAAGACCTGTTCAACCTCCATCCCTAAGGATTTATTCTGGAGATATCGCAGTTGATTTTGCCCAATCCATGCACAAATCATCAATAGCAATGCCGCAGAAAACTGAACCCCAATCAAGATTCGCTTGAAACGAGCAGCGGCCTGAGCAGCATTGCGGCCAGTCTGCTTAGCGTCAGCCCGGAAAACCTGCTGGGTTGAAGCCTTTACCAGTACACTAGCCGGGTAAATCCCAGCTAATCCCCCAATTACACAAGCTATCCCCAGAGAAAGCAGACCGATGTGGACCCAACCAGCATCCCACTCGATTCCCGTAGTACTTTCCCACCAAGGCATCAAGAGATAGGCTGTCCCTAGGCTGATAAGACTCGCAACGGCGTGGAATCCCATTGATTCGAACCAGGCAAAACGCATCAATTGACTCTTTTCGGCACCAAGTACCCGATGTAGACCGATCTCTTTTTGCCGCTGAAGGCTCAGCGCACTGCTCAGATTCAGATAGTTAATCAACGCTATCAACCAAATAAATAGCGCTACTCCCAATAGGATGTGAACGTATACCCGATTTCCATTGGGTACAATTTCACGGGCTAGGTGGGAGTCGAGATGGATATTGGGAAGAGCTTGCAGCTCCAGATAAACCTGATTATTGGGATTTTCTTCCTGATGTGACGCGACAAAACTGGCGAGTTGAGATTGAACCTGCTCCTCCTTTATCCCAGGCTCAAGCATGATATAGACATAGGCCCACCAGGAACGCTCTTCTGGATTCTGGAAAGATAGCAGTGCATCAACGGGGAGATGGGTATGAGCCGGAAGGTCTTCCATGACCCCAGTTACGGTGTGGACTTGAGCCTCCAAGTTATACTCTCCCATCACCTCTATGGTTTGGCCCATAGGATCTTGGTCCCCAAAATATTGGCGGGCTAAGCTTTCACTCAATACGATTGAGTGCGGTTCTTGCAGCGCAGTAAGAGGATCTCCATGTAGCAAAGGGAAATCAAACACCTCGAAAACCTCCGCGTCCGTGCTGTAGCTATGGGGTGGGCGATAACTCTGTTCTCCAATTTTCAGAAATCTTCTCTGATGGTTTTGGAAGCGTATCAAATGAGAAATACCCGGAACTTCTTCCGGCATTTGATTCACAAAGTCAAGATAGGTCCTCGCCCAATGTGTCTCGAACCCATTGTCTCCAGCTGTATGATGTGCAACACGGAATATGCGCTCACTTTTTTGGTGAAAGGATTCATAATTGGTCTCCCGAAACAGATAGATGGCGATCAGGATCAAAGCGGTATAACTAACCCATAATCCTAAAAAGTTGAATCCTGAGAATAGGCGCTTACGCCAAAGGAAGCGCATGGAAATTTTGAGGAAGCTTGCTAGCATCTAGGATATTTTCCCCTTAGTACAACTATCCTCTCATTCGGTTCAATGATTACGTCTAAACATAATGATCAGAAGGTAAAAACTGCCTCATGATTGCGTCCCGAAGATGTGGAAGCTTGACTGGCTTAGAGATATAGTCATCCATTCCTGCTTCGAGGCATCGCTCGCGATCACCTTTCAAGGCATTGGCAGTCATAGCAATGATCACCGGCTGCTGAGGATAGCGGTTGACACTGGCTCGTATATGCTGGGTTGCAGTGATTCCATCCATGACCGGCATTTGCATATCCATGAATACCAAGTCATAGGTCTTCAAGTCCATGGCCCCTAGTGCTTCTTCCCCATTGCCCGCCACATCGGCCGTGTAACCGAGTTTGGATAGCATGCGGAGCGCCACCTTTTGGTTCACTGCGTTGTCTTCTACCAACAACACCTTTAGCGGGGCTAAAGAGGCGGCAAACTCTTTCCCAATCTTGGGTTTTTGAGGGTGTTTCTGGTTGGTCTGGTGATGCCCAAGGACCTTTAAGATATTTTTGAGCAAGGCTTGGCGGCGAATCGGTTTGCTCAACTGAGCATGGAACAAGGTTTTGCCTATTTCTCCCAAAGATTGCCCCAGAGAAGTCAACAAAATCAAGGGCATATCCTTGGTATGTTCACGAATAGCTCGGGCCAAGTCATCCCCCGCCAAATCTGGCATACAATGGTCCAAGATCCCCAAATCAAATTTTTGTCCCGCCTCTATCCATCTTTTTGCTTCGAATGGACTCTGGGTGGTGGTCACCTTCAGTCCCCATAGCTCACACTGCTTACTCAAGATGGACAGGTTGGTTGGGTTGTCATCTACCAACAGAACAGTCCCTCCTTTGATATCGGACACGTCTAACCTTACCTGTGGCTCTAAGGCTTCATGGGCTAGTCCTACCTGAATGGTGAAGAAAAAGGTTGCTCCCTCGCCCTCTACACTTTCTACCCAGATTCGCCCTCCCATCAGTTCTACCAACATGCGACAGATGGCCAAACCTAAGCCCGTCCCACCGTACTTCCGGGTAGTAGATGCGTCTACTTGGCTAAATGGTTTGAAAAGGCGTTCCAGTTTTTCTGAGGGGATGCCGATCCCCGTATCCGAGACGCCAAACTGTAAAGTCAGACCTTGCTCTGATTCCCCTAACTTTTCGACCTTGACAACCACCTCTCCTTCATGGGTAAACTTGAGGGCGTTGCCAACCAAGTTGACCAACACTTGGCTGATGCGGGTTGGGTCTGACACAATTCGAGTGGGCACGGAAGGATCCATTTCATAGACCAGCTCCAACTGCTTATCTCGTGCCTTGGTCGACATCAAATCCAACACATCTTCGACCGTTTCCTGAATCATGAAGGGCTGTTGCTCTAGCTCCAGTTTACCCGAGTCGATTTTAGAGAAGTCTAGGATGTCGTTGATCACCGTCAAAAGGTTGTCCCCACTCACCCGAATGGTCTCGGCATACTCTCGCTGCTCATCGCTTAAGCTGGTGTCCAACAACAAGCCTGTCATCCCAATCACTGCATTCATGGGAGTACGGATTTCGTGGCTCATGGTGGCTAAGAAATCCGACTTGGCTTGAGCAGCCGTTTCGGCGGTATTCTTTGCTTGTTTTAAGTCTGCTTCGGCTTGCTTTCTCTCAGTGATGTCATTTTCAATGGCAATGAATCGCTCTAGCTCCCCTTCAGAGTTAAAAACTGGATTGATTTTCATTTCAATCCAATAAGGGGTTTTATCCTTGTGATAATTGAGGATTTCGGTAGAAACTGACTGATGGTTTCGCAAGGCTTGAGCTATCAGCGCCAAGGTTTCTGGATCGGTATCAGGACCTTGGAGCAGGTCTCTAGGTTTCTCTCCCTCCACCTCTTCTAAACGATATCCTGATATGCGCTCGAAAGCCTCATTCACCCATTCGATTCGTCCAAACTTATCTGAGATGATAACGGTACTGGTGGTTTTTTCGGCCACCGCCGAAAGGGTCCGTAGGCGCTCTTCCGAGAGATGCCGCTCGGTGATATCCGAAAAGGTAATGGCCAAGCCATCGCCGACCTTGACTGCTACGGTATGGTACCAGCCACCGGGGTTATGTTCGTCTTCGTAATATCCCTCAAAGGTGTAGGTCTCCCCGGTTTCGACCACACCAGCGTATAATTGCAGTACTTCTTCTAAGTTTTTGCCCATTACCTCACTCAAACGCTTCCCGATCAGATCTCTAGGCTCAAACTTTCCGACCCCAGTTGCCTTATCGTTTGCCAGCGTCCACACAAAATCTTGGATCTGCCCCTTTGCATC